>NZ_RYDU01000046.1:0-707 GCF_003970755.1 Pantoea sp. YU22
GGCTGGGACGGAAGTCGCTGTCGTTCTCAAAATCGGTGGAGCTGCATGACAAAGTCATCGGGCATTATCTGAACATAAAACACTATCAATAATTTGGAGTCATTACCGACAAAGTCATCGGGCATTATCTGAACATAAAACACTATCAATAAGTTGGAGTCATTACCCGATAAAGCAGCATTAGATGCTGGATTTACTACGAATAATTTTGTCGGTGAACTGGGAGAAAAATTAGCTCATGCCGTATATGGGGGGCAAATACTTCCTAATTCAGCTAAAAGCGCAGACATACAAACAGACGATGGCACTTTACTCCAAGTAAAAACGAGGAAGCCGAACAAAGGAAAACAGTTTGGTAGCATCCGCTCTTGGGATTTTGATTACCTGATAGCGATAACGCTGGGCGATAAATACGAAGTAATCAGGGCTCTAAAAATCCCAGTATCTACCTGTAAAGAACTGGCCGAACATCGGGCACATACGAACTCTTTCATAATAAAGCCGACCAGAAAATTACTTTCACATGCGGATATTGAAGATGTGACGGATAAATTTCAGAGTGTTTTTTTATAGCAGGTCTTATAACAACACCATAAAGCCGGTAATGGTCCCAACTTATTGATAGTGTTTTATGTTCAGATAATGCCCGATGACTTTGTCATGCAGCTCCACCGATTTTGAGAACGACAGCGACTTCCGTCCCAGCC
>NZ_RYDU01000047.1:0-597 GCF_003970755.1 Pantoea sp. YU22
AACCTGCGGTTGGATCACCTCCTTACCTGAAGATACTGCCTTCGAAGTGCTCACACAGATTGTCTGATAGAAAGTAACGAGCAGAAAAACCTCTACAGGCTTGTAGCTCAGGTGGTTAGAGCGCACCCCTGATAAGGGTGAGGTCGGTGGTTCAAGTCCACTCAGGCCTACCAGATTTTCCCTCATGCTGCGTTGTGACGACGGCTCGCATAGTTCACTATGCTTCGCATCGCCACGCCTGGCCTGAGAAAAAATCACATTCGCCGGACGGTGAATGGAACTCCTGGTAGTAGACGGTCTCTGCAGTAACTGTATGGGGCTATAGCTCAGCTGGGAGAGCGCCTGCCTTGCACGCAGGAGGTCAGCGGTTCGATCCCGCTTAGCTCCACCATACTGTTTTCTGAAATACTTCAGAGCGTACCGGAAACGGTGGGCTGCGAAGTATTATGCTCTTTAACAATCCGGAACAAGCTGAAAATTGAAACGACGCTTTGCGTTATTCCTGCGTAATAAGGAATAAAGGCGAGGCGTTCGAGTCTCTCAATAATCACAACCGCACGTCGCAAGACGCCTGTGGGTTGTGAGGTTAAGCGACTA
>NZ_RYDU01000048.1:0-563 GCF_003970755.1 Pantoea sp. YU22
GTTGGCGATACGGTTAATGACGAAGATGTCAAAAATACCATTCGTTCACTCTTTGCTACCGGCAACTTTGAGGATGTTCAGGTCCTGCGCGACGGAACTACGCTGATTGTTCAGGTTAAAGAACGTCCTACCATTGCCAGCATTACCTTTACCGGCAACAAAGCGGTGAAAGAGGATCAGCTCAAGCAAAACCTTGAGGCCTCTGGCGTACGCGTAGGCGAAGCTCTGGACCGCACCACCATCTCTTCGATTGAGAAGGGGCTGGAGGACTTCTACTACAGCGTCGGTAAATACACCGCTAACGTGAAGGCCGTGGTTACGCCGCTGCCGCGCAACCGCGTCGATCTGAAGCTGGTCTTTACCGAAGGCGTCTCCGCCAAAATTCAGCAGATCAACATCGTTGGTAATAAGGCCTTCAGCTCTGACGAGCTGATCTCCCGTTTCCAGCTGCGCGACGAAGTGCCGTGGTGGAACGTGGTGGGCGATCGCAAGTATCAGAAGCAAAAACTGGCGGGCGACCTTGAGACGCTGCGCAGCTTCTATCTCGACCGCGGCTATGCGCG
>NZ_RYDU01000005.1:0-257276 GCF_003970755.1 Pantoea sp. YU22
AACAGATGTCACCGACAGAATATGAAAACCAGTATTATCAACGGCTCGGAAGTGTCTAGATTATCCGTGGCGATTCATCTTATAAAGGGCCATGGCCGATGAAACAAACCACAGCGCCAATAAAGAAAAAATTGCCTTATAAAATATAATCTTTGCGCCACTCCAACGTTCAACAAGAGTGTGAGTATTTTCCTTTCTTTTTACCCACAAATGCGCCATCCCATTCTCAAACTTAATGAGGTCGTGTTCACTCTCAATGAGTTGAAAAAGCCGTTCATCCAGCCACAGGCGCCAGCAGTAATAATGAGTCAGCAAAAAGAGTCCCATCAGCAACACACAACCGCCTGAAAATAAGAGGCTAAAGATCAGCGCCAACGGCGGCAGCGCCCGCTTTGGTATCCACGCCTGGCAACATCATCAGGAACGCAACATGGCTTAAAGCAAAGACCGCGGTCATCATATCCCAGTGCATGACGGAGGCTGAGTGTAAGAACCCTTTCGTATCGTCAACAAGCACCATGCGGGCGGGCAGGAACAGAAAGACGTATATCGGGATGAAGATAATGAACATGTCGTACCACGACGTGCCCACCCAAACATATTGCAGCGGGATCGAGGCATACATCCAAAGCAATGGCACGCTGTCAGAGCGGCGTGTCGGAGCCAGCGTCAGATATTCCTTCAGGGACAGGAAGCTGAGGAATCCGAAGAAGGTGAGCGCCAGCCCTTTAACACGCAGACTAATGGCCGTAATAAATCCTGAAATTTTGGTTTAATATCGTAAAGAGTCATATTGTAATTTGATAGTCCATTTATCATAAAAACACTCACTACCTGGCGTTTCAACGCTTACTTTCAATGATAAGATACAACGAAATCCCCGCGCATTTTAAATGTGGTAGCTATGGCGTCAGATGACATCACTAAGAAACCGAACAACTATCAATGCAGTAAAATAATACCGTAGGCAGATAAAACAGCGACGACACCAAGAAGGTACAGTGGAGACAGCACAACATCCGTTGCTACTGCGGCCGGATAGAGAAGTCGTTTCGCAGAGAGAGTATTGGGGGTATAGAATTTCACCTTAATCGGATGGTCAAACCGGAAGACATCAGCCGGAACATGCGCTTTTTGATGTATGGTGCCATGCAGATCAGAGAGCATGATTTTGCACTCACCAGCACCTTTATTATTACCGGAGCAATACCGCTCTGATAGTTTGAGGATATTTAAGATTAGCATCTTCTCAGAATGATCCCGATAGCTATATTTCAGGGTAATCTCCCCACTGAACTGATTTTTTCCTTTATTCAGCATGAATGTACCATCTTCAAATACCCTGACCCTGGTCTTATCGACCTTACCAGATACCAGTGCGCGTAAAAAATCACTCGCGCCCGAGGTAAGGGCATAATCAAAATTATTGCCAATAAACACCCAGCTATAATTTCCTTTTTCCGATTCGGTTATGGTTGCTGCAGTGATCACATCATTGCTATACAAAGCCCGGCCATTTTCATGGTCTTTTATTTCACTTTTCAGTTGTTTTGTTACACAACCCGATAAAGCCAGTACGGTCAGAACTAGCGAAAGACCATTAACCATTTTTCTTACAAAATTATCCACAATCATTCCTTTTATAAGCAATATTAATATCTCAGAGCTATCGATTGACGCCACCCCACACATCCAGATTTGATCGCAATACAAATGAGGAGCGCATGTTGGCAGGTGAGTTTTCGTATTTCCAGATCTGTAATTTATTTCGGGATTTTTCCCGTCAGCTTTGAGTGTTTCTCCATGTCAATATGCAATGACTGACAGGTAAACAAACTATTACTCATTCCGGTTCCGCTATGGAAGGAGCGCCAGAATCAAACCAAAAAAACGTGCTTTCATCAAAAACCTGCTCATGACGGGATAAAGCCCCTGGCGGAGTAAAGTCCACTTGTTCACCATTCCACACCGCATAAATAATCGCCCCAGAGGCGTCACGAGCCCTCCCTTATGGAAGGTCGTCTCCACACACCCGGTTACACCCTGACCATAAAGGAATGTCGGCACAAATTTTACAGACCGGTCGTCGATACGCAGAACGAGGGTCGCAATATCAAATGTTCCCCCTCAACCAGCAGGTCCGTAACGGTTGTATTGAGTGAGCGTCTCCACATTCAGTCCGGTACCCACCAGCCACGCGCCCATCTGCTCCTGAAGCTGCGTTATTCGCAGGCGAAACTCTGCGATATCAGCTTGAGTCTTGCTGACAGATGAAGCCGGAGCAGGCTGTTGGGCCTGCAGTTTTTCGAGAAACTTTGATTTTACTGACACGGTGTTATCTGGCCTTAAATGCGGGTTGCTGTGTTGAGATACTGCTGTTGCCTCAGGTGTCTCAGCATCACTCGCCCCTCGGGCATAAACTCGGTTCCGTAACGCACGAGGCCAATGCCCTTAAGCTCGGCATCAATGGCGTAACGTAGTTCACCGGGAACGTTCTGCTCCAGCAGGACAACGGCTATTTTTTTCAGACGCGGCTCATATTTGAGCAGAACAGCCGACAGGGTGCCCATCAGCTCATGGGCGGTACCCGGCATGCCCTGAAGAACTCTGGTCATATCGGGCAGGCCATAGTCCGGCAGATGCGCCAGCGTGCCAGCGCGACAGTTGAGGATGCGCTGCATGTTATCAAGCACGGACAAAATCACCTGATTTTGTTCACTGACCTGATGGAGATCGAGGCCGCCGGTGAAGTTGCCGGTCAGCATTTCATACAGTGAAGGTGTGTGGTGTCCCTGGGGCATCAGTCGTCCTTGAGAGGTTGCAGCGTCAGATGGTTGTTACCGGCTTCCAGAATGCGCGGCTTATCCGGGTCAAGGTCTTCGCGCCCTATCACCAGCCTCCAGGTGTTGTTGACCATATCCGGGTGACGGAACAGACCCACCACCGCCACAAACTGTGCATCCACCTCCATCGGCATATTCAGGTTCGCATCACCGCCCGGCTTCATTACCACATCACGGCTTGCCAGCAGGTCAGCTTTCAGAATGCCCTCCCCGTCTTTCAGCAACTGCTGGTAGACCGTTTTGTCGAAGGTTTTACGGTCTTTCAGTTGATAGACACGAATAACCACCGACTCAGACAGCGAGTCACTCTCGCGGGAATCGGTATTCAGCGCTTCACGGGCGGTGAAATCCAGGTGCAGCACCTTAATCTTTTTGTAGAACACGGCGTTAAAGGCTGATTTGGTGCCATCGGTGATGCCCTGCGTCACCCCACAGCCCGCCAGACTGAATGCCAGCAGGGGTAACAGCCAGCGCGCTGTTTTAGGTAAATTTATACGTAACACGTCGGTTTCCTTGTTGTGGTATCGCGGGCTGAAGGCCGGTGTAATAGCCCAGTTCCGTCGTAAAGGTCTGCGGGATATCGTCCGGGAGGGCTTCGTCTTCCGCGCCCAGCACGCCATTCATCCCAAGCCAGAAGGGGCCTTCGCCGAGCGGTGGAGCGGCCAGCAGTCGGGTTCGGGTGGTCAGGGTGATTTTTGCCTTGAAGCGCCAGCCCAGATACACCCGCAGCATCACCAGAAAGTCCTGATACAACAGACCGTCCGGCTTCCAGCCCTGCGCTTCCTGTTCGTTATCCGTCTTGAGTGCAATCAGCAGCTGGCTGTTGGCATCCATCGCTTCGTCACCCAGCGGCGTATTACCGTCGAGAAGAAAATCATCATCACCATAAAAGCCCAGCGGCTGGCTGACCTCCACCGGGCGTAGGCAATACGGGCTCACCTGCACCGTCGTGTCAGGTGCCAGCAGGCTCGCCAGGGCCTGTATCCCCTCCTGGGTTTTACCGGGCTGCTGCAGAACGCCAAGCAGCGACAGAAAACGGGATACCGGAGTAGCGATTTGCTCTGCGGTGCCCGGAATGCCCAGCCCCACCAGGCCCAGCAATGACTGCGAGATGCTGTCAGTCCCGCCAGGCTCGAATGTGGCCGGGTAGGAATATTTTCGCCAGATACGATAAAACTGCGTCAGGATGCGGTGGCTGAAGATATCCAGAAAACCCTGTAGTGCCTCATGCCCTTCGCGACGCTGGGTGATGTCATCGAGATAGGCGGTCGGTAGCGGCGAATCAACGCCGTACATGCCCATAAACGTGGTGCGGATAAGCGGTGGTTTACCTTCATCCTCTTCGTCATACTCAACGGCTTTGAGTTCGCTCGCCGGAAAGCCCATCCCGGGATGCGGCACAAAGCGCACCGGGTCGTCACCGGGATAGCTGGTAGAGCCCATCAGCGGCCGGCCCGGATTCAGTTTCTCCAGCAGCTGGCAGAAACGGTAAAAGTTTATCCGGTTAAGGTTAGCCTCCAGCCGCGGGGTCAGCCGGGAATACGGCGGTTGTGCTTCTCTTCCCATTCCAGGCGCTCTCCAGTCGGTTGCAGGATGATAATCAGGCGGTTAAACAGATAGATATCGGTGTAGAGCGCGAAGAAGCGGCTCAGCATCTCGCCAAACAGGCAAATATCGCCGCGCCCGGCAAAGCCGTGGCTGTCCAGCGTCACCTCTATCTGCACGCCGCGTACCAGATAGCCCTGCTCAAAACGCTCGGTTTCACTGTGCTTAACGTCAATGATGGCTTCCAGACGACGGCGGTTCATCTCACTGTCAGTCCACTCGTACAGCGCCAGGGTGCCACGCAGCACGTCGGCATTATCCATCATCGACAGGAAGCCGCTCCCAAGATGACTCAGCACGCGCCAGTGAAAACGATCCTGTGCCGGGGGATAACAGGGTAACGTCGGCGCACACAGGTTACGGACAGCAATAGTAGTCGAGGTGGTTTTCATTACCGTATCAAGCACCGTGCTCTGCAGTGCTCGTCGTGGCAACTGGCCGTTGGTGCCGGTGAGCGTCAGTGACAGGCTTTCATCCTCCGGTACCGTGTGGTTATCAAACGCTTCGCCGCCGAGGATAAGCCAGGTGTTATGCAGCCCGGACGGACCGCGGCGCACGCGGGTGTGGTAGTAATATTCCGGGGCTTCATGGCGCATCATCCCCCCCTTGTGGCGGAAGTTGGAGAACGGCACGTAGGTATGATGGCTCGATGACATCACCGAATCCACGGTGTAAATCTCGGTATGACCATCCTGCACGCGCATCGGACGCAGCATGTATTCGGTCTGCAGGGAGTTGAGCGTCAGCGGATCGGATTCCAGCGGGAACAGGTTAATCACCGGCACACAGTTCAGGCGCAGATGCTTTTCGGTAAAGCTGAAGTCATGCTCCCAGCGCTCCGCCAGTACCACGTCGATTTCAAACCATGGGAGCTCAGCCGGAAAGGCTACGGTCTCCAGCCCACGCAGCCCCGTGAACATGAATTTCTCACGGAAGGTGAAGTACTCCAGCAGCAGTTGATAGCCGCTAAAGCTGCTGCTTCCCCTCGGCCACAGGTCGTCGTCATCGCCAAATCCCAGCGCGGTGAAATACCCGTCGAGCGGTCTTCTGTCCATGTCATCCGGCATCCGCAGCCAGAGACGCGCCGCGTTCATGGTAAAAGCTTCATGCATGGCGCAGGCCAGCGGTGCATCCGCGTTGAAGTAGAACGGGATCTGGCTGAGATCGACACGGCTCCAGTCAGCAAGGTGGCTGCAGTTAAACCGCAGGCTAATGACCGAACGTCCGTCAGGGTCAGTCGACAGGCGGGCGTGCTCCAGCGACAACGGCTGAAGGGTGATTTCTTTGGTGGTGGTGTACCGGCAACGCGTGCCCTTCTCACCGATCGGCCGCGAGTTCACCTCAAAGCCTTTGACGATGCGCATCTGCTCTTTCATCTCACTCCAGTCAGGGGTGAACTCCACCACCGACATTGACGGTATGGTGCGCAGGTAATGCGGCCACAGCAGGCTGACCAGCCCTTCGGTCAGTTCGGGCAGATCGTCATCAAGCTTCTCACGCAGCCGTCCCATCAGGAAGGCAAAGCCTTCAAACAGGCGCTCCACGTACGGGTCGCGCGCGCCCGCTTTATCGAGGTTGAGCATTGCCGCCTGCTCGGGGTGAGCGCGGGCAAACTCTTCACCGGCTTCCAGCAGGTAGCGCATTTCGGCGTCGTAATAACGCAGGGTTAAGTCATCCATATTTATTTTTGCTTTGTTATTCCGGGATTCAGGGCACAACGGATCCCTGTAATATGTTCAGTCTGTGATGAAGGAACATCACGATGAGTGGCAGTGTGATTATCCACCGTAAGTACGCTCATGCCGGGAAGGGATAAATTTTGCGCCGCAGGGGCAACTACTTGAGCTGTGCAGCGAACCGGCATATTTTCGCCCGTTGGCGTTATTGTTCGGGATATGCCCCACTATTTTGTAAGTCCCGGCATGTTTTCCGCAGGTCACATTCTCCTGCTCCCGGGCAACAGGGGTCCCCATGACGGTATCGGTCGGATCACCTTCAAGAATTTTTCCACCGCAGGTGGTCATGTCACCCTTTACCAGATAATAACCTTTCGCCATTTTTCACATCCTGAGTTCATCAACCATTCAACCGCAAAGCACTGCACTGCTTGCCGGGTCAATTGCAATCAGGCCGGACAGAAGCAAATCCATCTCGGGTTGAAGTCGTGATTTATCGGTTTCACTACGTGTGGCTTTCATGCGCAGCAGTCTGAGGCGACGTGATTTCACTTCAAACAACAGCGCCGGTGTCCACTGTGTGAGGGTGATTGACTGTGCTGCACTGTCGAGCTCTCCCAACAGATGCAGGGCCAGTTCATTTTTGCCCTTCTGCTCAGCTACACGAGCCATCACCAGACGCAGCAGCCATTTGTCTTTTGTGGAGTCGGCACCAGGGCGGGTCTGGAGCCAGTGAAGGGTGGCGTCCAGTCCCTCATTGTCGGCTTTCTCCAGCGCTTCTGGCTCGAGGGCCAGGATATCGTTATTTGTCTCACCGACGGCACTGACCGGCTCATCCCGCCAGCCGGACATGTCGTCCAGCACACTCTGGTTTATCCAGTTCAGCGTGACCTCATCGGCAAATGGCGTACCGTCATTAAAGGCCAGAGTTTCAAGCCCGGTAAGACGGCGCAGCAGCCCTCTCAGGTCTGCGGCGATGATGTCGGCCAGTACATCCTGCCCCGATTTCATCAGAGCCTGATGGATATACCACTGCAAATCCAGCCAGAGGTGATTGGCGCCACGCGAGAAGGTGCTGTCCGCCTGCTCCAGTATCTCCAGCCAGCTCTGCTGCAGATACAGGCGTTTCAGCATCGCACGCTGGTCAGCGCGCGGCGGTTCGATACGCGTTTTCCCTTCGGCATCCGGGGCCGGAATAGCACTCAGGGTGTCATGACGCAGGCTTTTCATTAGCCTGTGTGCAGCGAGCCAGCCATCAGGCTGCTCACGCAGGTATTCCGTCAGTGTACGGGCCTGGGCCAGCAAATCCTGACCAGAGGTAATGCGGCTCAGAACCGGCGCGTCAGACTCGACAGTATGCGTGGAGGTCTGTGACTGTGCCTTATTACCTGCGTTCTGCGGTACCACAGCATCCACACCACCAGCCTTCATCAGGCGAGATTCCAGCGCGCTGTAAAGGGCATTCAGCTCTGCCCGTGATGCTTCCGGCTCTGTCTCCAGACTGTCAGTGATGAGCAGCAGCGCCCCGGCGGTACGCTGTGCATCCTCGCGTACGACCTCTGGATACAGTGACAAACTGTCCAGCACACGGGTACCGCTGAGCCATTCCAGCGCGGCCTTGCGGCTGCGATCCCGCTGCGGGTGAAGCTGCATGCCGTAGAGCTGCAGTAATCCCGCCAGCAGTTCAAGCCCTTCGGCAAAGCCGGCTTCGCCATCCTGGTGAAGGCGCGCCCAGCAGTAATAAGTCGCAACCCGGATATCTTTGGCCCCGGTGGACAGTAACTTTTCGGCAAGCGTGCATATCAGTTCGGTATCAATGCCGGAAAGCTTATTAACCTCTTCGCGGATAAGCTGAAAATCATCGTCATATCTCGGGTCTTCCCCGGTCGGACTGGTAACGCTTACCGGAGCAAGCCAGGGCTGCCAGTTTTCCGTGCGTGTCTGCGCCTGTTGTCGCAGCCGAGCATCGTCAGCCTGACAGGCGGCAACCAAATTCTGCAGTGTGCTCATTATTCGACTCCCTCCATGTCATTGTTTCCCGTATTAACCATCAGCGCCTGCGCGGTGGCCGCGCTGTCGACGCTGAATATCTGATCCGGCAGCGTGAAACCACGCAGATCCAGCAGCGCCAGCGGACCTTTTCCGAGTTGTGAGCGCAGCACCCACTGCAAAGTCCGGCCATCAGGGGCAGTGAAACTCATCATCCACTGACTACGGTCAAGCTGCGCACGCTTGCCCTGCTCCAGCCAGCGAATGAAGCCCCAGGTTCCACTGTAATCCCCGAACAGACGCGCACCGGCATTGACCGTGGTCCAGGTCAGCATCGTCCCCGGCTTGTAGGTATCTCCCGGCCAGCGGAAGCTTTGCCAGTCGGCCATCTGGTTAAAGTAGTGCAGCTTTTGTCCATCAATGGTCAACTGGGTTTCCACCACCTGCGGCACAGGACGCGCCTGCAGTTCAAAGCTGATGCCCTGGCTGCCATCGGTGAACAGAATGTCTGACAGCTGGCTCAGTTGGTTAATGGCCCGCAGGAAGGCCGGGTTAAAGTTCAGCCCCTGGCTGTTGACCTTATCCGGTACCCACTGGCTGCCCTCTTTGTGCAGCACACCGTTGAGCTCTATCGTCAGGAAGCGCTCTATACGTCCGCTGTCCTTACGCACAAATTCAGCCAGCATCGGCAAAGAGGCATCACTTTTGCTGGCGGCAAACGGGAAACGTCCGTCAAAGGCAGTTTGCCAGTTCACGACAACTGAGCGGCTCCATTTATCATTCAGGCTGGCTGCCGACGGCTGAAGCACCGTCTCCCAGGCCTGGGTCAGCGGCTGCACAAACATTGTGCTGCCAAATCCGCTCCACTCCTCGCCAAGACTTGCCGAAATCAGACTGCCATATTGCTGGGTGTCGGTGAGGTCCACGCTTTTGCCCTGGAACACGGTCTGCGCCAGGGTCTGCATCATCGCCTGCGGATCAGAAGCGCTGGCCACCTGTTGCAGTCGCAGACGCACGCGGGTGATGCGGGTCAGATACGTCTGCAGGCTCAGGGAGTTGTCAGCCGACATGACGTTGCTGCCTTTGTTTTTACCCAGAAGCTGAAGCAGCGGGCCAAAGGTTTCATCCAGCGGTCCCTGCGGCCCTGACGCAGACTGGTCAATCGCAGGTTTATCTTTTCCACCTACAAGATCTTTAGCCGATTTGATGATGGAGTCCGAAAGACCTTCGCTTTGCTGGCCGGTCTGTCCCTGCCAGGCGAGGGTATTCATCAGGGCAATCAGCGGCGACTGGCGGACATCACTCATCAGCGTCAGTTGGTCGGTCACGTCAGCAATGTTGTTTGCCGGGTTAAGTCGCAGGCTGTTGAGGAAGCTCAGCCAACTGCCAGCAAAGTCGGTGAAGTAACGTTGCGTCAGACGTGCTTTTAGGGCTTCAGGTGACAGGTCTGAGGAAACCGCTTTCCGGTTGTCACTCAGCACCCAGTCAATTTCATCCCGGCGGGAATTTGCGGCCTTTTCGATAGCCTGCTGAATGCCCCCTTCCCACGCCTGGCGGGTGAACATGCCCGGCACCACTTCGTCGGTAGTGAACAGACGCCGAGCATCGGTGCCGTTAGTCATGTCTTCCAGAGAGACATCGGCAAAGTTACGGCGCACCGATTTGAGCATATTTTTATACAGGGTGCTTTCCGCATTGCGTCGGCCAATTTGCTGCAGCAGCACCTGGCGGCTCTGGCTGACCAGTTGGGCATCAGGGGTGATTTTCCACTGCGGCTGCTTTGGCAGTTCGGTAATGTAGAAGGCCCACAAATCCGGCGACAGGCTTTGCCACAGGCCAGTAGAAATACCCATTCGCGTCGGCTGCACGGCTTTCAGAGTCTGTGAGTAAAACGCGCCGTCGACTTTATCCGGCCGGGCCATCATCAGCCAGGCTTTCAGCTGGTCATAACCGGGTTTCGCCAGCTGTGCTCGCTGGTCACTGTTGGGGGCAGAATTTGCCAAAGCGTTGAGTTTCTGTGTCAGCGCCTGATTCGCCGGGCCGCGTATCAGGCGGTTGTTCGCCACGCCGTACCAAGGCAGCATCGCGTCAAGCAACTGCTGGTTATGGTCCAGCCCGAAGCGCTGATACCAGGGCGCACCTTCCTGAATACGATGCTGCAGACGGCCAGCGTCATTACGCAGCGTATGCAGGGCCGTCAGCTGGTAATCCGATACAGAAGGATGCTCCACCAGGGCATGAGCCTGCCCGGCAACAGAAACTATCTGCATGCGGTTGACCGCGAACGACAGCAGTATTCCTGTCCCCCAGACACCGATGATCGTCATCAGTGTCCAGGCAAGGGTCTGCTCCCAGGCCATACCGACACGGCAGCCACGCACGCGGGTGCAGTCATCCACGATGCCCTGCCAGGTTACGGGCAGGGCCAGAGCATGGCGTTGTGATTCGGGGATATATTTCTCAGGGTCGGCTGTTCCCTCAGACGTATGAAGAGGGTGACTGTCCGGCAGGCTGAACATCAGACCACGCAGCGGAACACGCTGCTGGGAGGCAGCCAACCATGGCACCAGTTGTTGAGTCCAGCGGATGATACCGCCGTCTTTGAGGTGCTGGCCCAGGCGCAGCAGGAAGTCGTTGCCGTTGTTCTCAATGACCTGACTCATCCCCTGCGTGCGCAATGCAGGCAGCATCAACTCAAGCTGACGGTTAATATCGCCAGCTTTGGCACGCAGCGGGAAGCTGGCTCCTACCGCCTGCTCAGTGCGTTTTGCCTGCGTCCATTTGCTGTCACACAGTTGCCACAGCCAGACCGGCGCAGAATAACGCAGCAACTCACTGATTTTTTCCAGTCCGCGTAAATCGTTGTCACTAATCTGAGAGGTGAGGTTAAGCGACTGCGGTACGACGCGAATTATTCCGTCCAGAGGACGACCGCGACGCAGTTTACGCAGCGCGGTGTATTTCTCCTTATCCGGTTCAGCAGTCAGACTGCCGCCGTAAATCAGAACGGTACGGCTGCCTTCAAGCCACTGGTTTTCCTGCAGGCCAGGAATCAGTTGCTCTATAGCGGCTTCATTGCCAGTGACCAGCAGCAGGCGGACTTTGCGTCGCCAAAGGACACCATAACGAAGATTAAGAAGCTGTTTTAAGTCAGTATAATCTCTTAGGGTTGTGATCACATCAGAATTTTTTTTATTTTCAGCACCCAAGGGATCCGGTGGTAAATAAATGAGTTGTTGTTTTCTTTGCTTCCATCGCCAATAAAAAGGAGAGCAAATAGTTCCTAAGAATAAAAAACCAAACACACCACCCCATACCGACCAAATTTGGCGATATGTCAATCCATAGTTAAGCAAGGCATCTTGATTAATAAACAGTAAAAACGCTGTTATACCAGCAAGGCCAGCAATTAAAAAAAGATACCCCCAAAACCCATAACGTACCGGCTGTAATTCCTTTTCCTGTGTCATAAGTAAAGTTTCCGAGTAATCAAACAAAGCAGTCTGGACTGAGGTGATGCCTGAATAATTAATAATTGGTTAGCTTCAGTCTTTTGAGCCGCGTCAACCAACAATGCGAGTGAAACAGGGAATATCATTTCACCAGGAGGACCAAAAGAAAAATCAATTAAATAAAAAGGATGTTTCGCTGGAAGTTTCCACTGACATCGATCGGCATACTGCATTAATTTTGAAGTAACTTCCGCAGAAATGCCAGAAAGCCAGACATGGCGTAAATCACGCTTATCAATTCGATTGTATTCAAAAAGCATTTCTAAATCTTTTTCAAGATTGTCATTTTCCACAGGCATAACACGGCCTAATGCGGCAAGTACTGGTACAGCATGTCGCCTGGAAAAAAAGGAGGATGATATAAGCTGGGCAGAAACCATTTCGCTGGATTGCTTCGGGATACCTGTCAACCAGCATTGAAAGCTAAGAACTAATATCAAACCATCAAAATTAACGTTGTCATGGAATTTTCCAATACACTCAACGGAACAATTTACTTCAGGAAGTAGATCCCATTGTGAAAGAATAATCTGGCTTACGCTCTTTTTGTCCCAACCGGAGGGTTGCAATACATAAATAGTATGCAAATATTGCCGATAACCAGGATACTGTTGCTCAAGCTGTTTGTCGATCATATCAGACAAAACACGGAGGGAGCCCCAGGAATGTGACAACGACCTGACTTTATCCGGATATGCTGGAATATCAGACAGAGGCCCAAGAAAACTCGCAGCCCCTTTTTCCTCAGGAGTAAGGATTACATTTCCAACTACTGACAACTGCTGTCGACTCCAGTGTTGCCAGAAAGCCTTAGTTCTATCAGTTTCCTCTTTCCAGGCAGAAAGAGCGATCCTTGACTGTTCATAACGGTTTAGCGCTGCGCCAAAAAGACATAACCATATGAAAAATGCCGGGAGTAGCAGGAGAAATACTATCTTCTTATATGCCTCAGTTCCCCACAAAGAAAAACCTAAAACAGAACAAACCATTAACATAGAAATAAGAACAATCCCCCATCGCTTGTATGACAAGCTGGCAATTGTACTTTTTTCGGGTACTTCGGGGATAGGCCACATAATATTAAGACTCAATAGTATTTTCGATGTGTGAACTAATAACTCTGCACCCACAGGCACAAGCGCAGTTATTAACAACAACGTTCACCCCATTTTCTGATGCTCCTGGATCTCCTTCTTTTATCGGATTGACTCCGTGTTCCGGGCAAGAAACTAAATCACCGACCAGGGCAACCTGAATACCATTGATAAACATAGTCGACGACGCGGTAATAACCTTTCCACCATGGGTGGTATCATCACCCAGGCAAACAACTCCAGACATATCATCCTCTCTTTGAAAATTAATTTACGACAATATGATGGTTTGCGACTAAGCCAGCATCCCACTTAATTATTATCGATATACCTTTAATTTCCGCCGTGTGAAAATATATATTCAAAACGAGCCGGGGCGCACGTGTACAATTCGGCTGATCGTGTCCCAGAATGGGATAATTTCCTCCTTGCTGTAGGAGATCGGCGGCATGGAATCATTCCCCAGGGTCAGAATAAAATTGGGGGTTTTGTAGCTGGCTGTCATTTCAATGATAAACATAACAAAGCCGTAACGCGGCTCGTCCTGAGATACCTGTAAACCCGTTGCCAGAAACTCCTGGGCCTGCAGCCCGTTATCACTAAAGGTCCCTTTTCTTTCCACATGACCACGGTACAGGTTACCCACTATCTCACCTGCTCTCTCTAGCGCCGTGTCTTTTTCACGGGTAAAGCTATCGGCGGAAAGAGTAATTCTCATAATTTTTCATTGATTTACTTTAAAGCCTCCCGGAGATGTCTTCCCGTTCCCTTGCCGTCGGGCCAGTGGCAATAAACGCATGGGTATTGGGATGATATTTTCCGTTTAAATTTTCTCTATACTTTATGACATCATATTTGCTGATGTCCGTATATCTCTCCCACTCTATATTCACTCAATACGGGGTAATCCTACTATTGATAACTGACTCAGAACGTACCTTTTCGATACCTGAACGTTCTGGTGATCCTGTCCCAGATATCAACCAGCTGTGAATCCGTATAGGTTTTCGTTTCCTTACCAGAGTTATGTAACTCAACAGAGAATACGGGATGTTTCAAATCACCATTTTTTTCATTACCGTAAAATTGAAACGTATAGTAATTAACTTTTTTCTCTTCTGGTTGATAGATGTCCTGCTTACCTTTCATCAGCCATTCTTCTGCATCTATGTCTGGCAACTTTACAGGGCCTTTCTTGAGAGTATGGGCACCAACCCTGATGAGGGCAGCATTTATTTCATCACCTCGTTCCAGTAATGTGTTGTCTTTACCCAGAGTATTATTACTGTTAACGATAATCTCAAAATCAACTGGCTTATATATCAAAGTAATATCATCTTTCGATGTCATATTTGTATCAATAATAAAACCTTCCGGAATACAGATACCAGGCAGTGTTGGCACTTCTTCATCCTTTCTTCCCTTTAATCTGGATAGCAGGCTTTGCATTTCAGCCAGTTTCTGAGGCTTATTATTTAGGCTAGATTCACTCAACCCCGCATTTTTTAACATATTTTTCTTTTCAAAATATTTAGGATTTGTATGATCTAAGAATTCTGCATATATGATGAATGCAACCCCTTTGCTATACAGATGCCCTTCTAAAACCCGCATTCCTCCTGCCACACTTTCATTTACATTACGATCAAAAATGACCGCATTGTCATTTATCCGATATACCTGTTTCAGATAAGGAAGGTCTTTGGGATCAACTGTACGACTATTTTTTAATTCCTGTTCTCGTAACCGGATACGTTGTGCAAACGCCGGAGGATACAGCCGTTTGCTGGCAATTCTCATTTCATTAATCTTTACCTGACCCATCGCAACGTTATTGAATGAAGCGGGCACATCAAAAAGATAGCGGCCAATGCACTGAGGTCTGGTCTGTTCAAATAGTTTATCCGTCATTTGTTTTTCCTTTGCCGTTAAGGGGGCTACCGGCCACGAACGGGTGAGCAACCAGAAAACTGTAGAGAGAATAAGGACGACAACAAGAAATCCCATCCATAAATGCCTTACCCGCATGAGGCGATCTCCCCGACCATTTTGATAATCGAGCGTAACGTGAACTTCATCGCAACGGAAAGACCGTTTTCCGTAGTGGTATCCCCCACGGCATAGGCACCTTCATGATCGACATCGGTGGCAAGCAGAGAGCGGATCCCGGCAAATCTAACCCTGCCGGCCCGTACTGGTACGGTTCCGTCCCCGGCGCTGCCGGAGGAGGTCAATTCAAACGTGTTCCCTGCTGCATGGCGATAAACGGGAAGCTCCAGCGGTACGCCCATAACCGGTCTCGGTGCCGGGATCTGCTGCCATATCAGATGATCGTCTGAAGGGTATTTTTCACTGGCGCCATAAAATGCACAGGTATTGGGATGATATTTTCCGTTTAAATTTTCAATAAAATCATAAATCGTATAAGTAACGCGATTAACATAATTACTCCATTCAATTTCTATATCATCCAGCAGCAATTCTTTCTCACACAGCCGCCACCAGTCACTTTCATTCAGATAAATTTCCGTGTAAGGGTCAGACTCCGGCTTATTCATATTTACCGTGCCGTTAATTTTCAGCCAACCCGGCCCGTAGGCTTTACCCGGCAGAAGTTGCAGAGGGCCGGGCGACTGGGCCAGTACCGGCATCAGGTTTGCTGCGTCAGCGCCAATTACCGCTCCGACAATACCCCGCTCTCCGGTCTTCATTCGGCGATACGCCGCTGGCGATCCCAGATCAGGCATAACACCGTGAACAATACCCAGGATATTGTCTCTGCCGTTCATTTGTTCTGAATAATGTCGGGCCACCAGGCCCCCCATGGAGTGAGTGACCAGAATGACTTTATTGACAGCAAGCCTGCCGTGATAAGTGCCTAAAGTCTCACTGATATATCGCTCGAGAGACGCGGCCGAATCAGCGTTTGACTGCAGCCAGTTATAGCCAAAAACATGCACGGGAAAAAGGTAATCATAACTCCGCCTGACCTCAGGCTCAGTCAGCGCATCTTCGCCTTTCTCTGCACCTAAATTTTCACCAATCAGTAACTGGCGGGGCGTTCGCCTGCGGGTGCCATTGATCAGGTTATCAATCAGAATATGACCGTCATTCAGCATGCACTGAAGCACATGGAGAGATTCACCATAGCTTTTGTAAAGCGCACTGCCCCAGCCACGGGCCGCTCTGGAGGGAAACCCTCTGCCGTCAAGATCGTCGTAAAGTACCTTTCCCGTTAAATCGACTTCGGTGGTAAGAGGATCCAGCAAGGCTTTTCTTTGTTCTTTTGACCTAGACAGCCATGCCAGCGCATCTACGCCCTGATACATGTCTGCATGCCAGACTTTTTTATCAGAATCTATCTTTTTAAGATTCGACCCCATGACTCCAGGCAGAAAAATAACCGGGATCACCTTTTCCGCTACTTTAGGACAGGCAACCACCAGATTATCTTCCGCTCTGCCATTAGGCAGGTTGTAGTACGCTCGCCCATTTTCATCATATTCTGGTCGGCTCACGATCTCGTTTTCTGCTGCTAGAGTCATGGTTATTTTTCTCCCTCGAACCGCAGTTTGTCCGTCACCACATTAACCTGCTTCATTAAATTGCCTTTTCCATCTTCAGAGGTTGAGACGGTTTGACTGGCTGCATCCTCACCCTGAATGGCCATTTTCTGCGCTGCCAGAGCTGACCCATCGTAGGCATCAATCGCCTTAGGCGTATAAGAAAAATTCGCGTTTTCCCACTTCTGGGCCGCCTGGCTTATACTCTGTCCACCAAACTTCTGCCACACCGCCCCGCGCTCGATGATTTTGTCCGGCGCCGCACACTCCACCGTTCCGTCCGCTATCCGGATATAACCGCCTCCGCTGGTGAGAATGATTTCCTGCTTCGCGCTGATAATGAGCTTTCCCTCACTGCTGCTGATACGGATATCCTTCAGCGCATCCAGCGTCATCTCATCTCCCTGCGCCTGGATCTCCACCTTCCCTTTGCCGGCAAACATTTTGATGCCAAGCTTTTGCGCATACAGACTTACCCGCTCCCCGGCCGCCACGGTGAATCTTTTCAGCGCACTGAAATCTGTATGCCCGCCGCTGGTGCTGATGATGTTGTCTCCCGCCGACTGCTGCAGGCTTTTTCCTGTCACCTGCGCTATCCCTTCCGGTGCCGAGACCAGCAACGCCGCTTTCTTTAAATCCGTCAGCGCTTCTGACAGCAGCGCCTTCTGCGTCTGCACATCTGCCAGTTCTGCCCTCGCCGCTTCTGCCGCGCTGCGTAACGATTCAACCAGCGACCGCGCCTGCTCCAGATGGCTCATCGCTGCCTGCATATCCAGCACCTGGCCCTGCGCTTTCGTCTGCCCGTCAGCGCTGATAAACATCCCTTTCTGCGCCCGGATGGCGCCCCAGCTGTCGGTTCTGAGTTCAAAACCCTCACCGCGCTTCTGCTTTTCGCTGTCGACCAGGTGCCCGAGGTTCAGCTGGCTCTTGCCGCCGTACTCCGTGCTGACCTTGATATGCTCTTTTCCGCGCTCGTCGTCGAGGCGGATTTTGTTGTTCGCCGGGGTACGCAGGACATTGCGTTTGTAGTTGCGGATGGTGACGTGGTCGCCGTGCGCCGAGTCGTGCAGCACGCCGGCAATGTATGGCCGGTCCGGGTTGCCGTCCTCAAAGCCAATCGCCACTTCGGTGCCCGCCAGCAGCGGCAGATGCAGGCCGTAAGTGTCGCCGGCATACGGGCGGGACTGGCGCACCCACAGGCTCTCGGATCCGGTTTCCCAGGTATCCCGGTCAAACAGCATGTTGACGCGATAGCGACCATCTTTATCGATATGGCCGTAGATGTCGTTTTCGGTGGTACTGGTGACGCGGGCCGGCAGAGTGCCGGCCATCACCGGCCGGTTGCCGGGTTCCGGGCGGAAACCAAAACCGGTGTTATCCGGAATACCGTCAAAATCAACCGCAAAGTCCTTATCACGGCGGGCATGCGTGCGCATCGCCGTGATGACCACGCCCTGCGCAAACACCTCAGCCACTTCGTAACCGCCGGTGACCTTCAGCACCTGACCCGGAAAGAGGGTCGGGCAGCTGGTGATGGCCTGCGTCCGGGTCTGGCCATTCAGGTAGCGTTCGTGACGAATGCGGGCATAAAACGCCCCGGACTCCGGAACCGGATTGCGCTCATGCGCGCTGCCCGGCGTCAGATAATTGTCGGCATAGTGGTACGCTTCCCCGTACGTGGTCGCGTCCCCGCGGGCCGCATCCACCAGGGTGTTCATGTCCTGCGTGGCCTGACGGTAGTTGTAGTCCCGGGTGCTGACCTGCTTCTGCACCACGTTGTGATGGCATTCCATTCCCCAGACCGAATCCACGCCTTTTGAATGCTGGCCCGACGGTGGTACTGACGGCAGGGTTGGGCCTTTCTCGTAACCCTGCTGGCTGTCGTAAAACTCCACCACGTCAATGTTGAGGCGCATGTCGGTGGTGAAGCGGAACCAGATACCCACTTCCCCCAGCAGGCGGGTGATAAAGTGCAGGTCGTCCTCGGCATACTGCATCACCTGCTCACGGCGCGGGTACGCTTTTGCAAGCGAGAAGAGAAAATCCTGGCCGCGCATACCGTGACGTTCGCGCAGGATTTTTTCCACGATTTGCGGAACGGACATGTCCTGATAAATGGCGTTCTGGTGCGATCGGTCGAGCAGCGCCAGACGCGGCTGTAGCGTCAGGGCATAGTGGGTTTCATCTTTTGATGTGCTGAGGCGTTCAAAGCCGGTCACCATCCCCTGAAGGGTGCGCACGGCCTGCTGCACTTTGATGCCGTAACCCTGGTCAACCGGGGCCTGCAGCGTCAGCGAGCCGGGCTTCATCAGCATCATCTCTTTGCTGATGGCATGGTCAGAGCTTGTGAATTCAATACGGTAGCTGAACGGCGTGCTCAGGGCTTCGTCGCCTTCAAACGCCAGTACATCGAGCTCTGCGTCACATCCCTTCACCGCCAGCAGGTGGTGGTTGTGGCTGAATCTGATCGGGGGATTACTGCTCATGCGCGCACTCCTTGTGTACGGTCAAACTCCAGTACGATCCCCTCTTCCTCACTCCAGCTAAGGCATAGCGACTGTGGTTTCTGTCTGGCGGCCATGTGGCTCAGCAGTTGCTGACTCAGCACCGGCAGAATTTGTTGATTGAGCAGACTGTCGACGTTGCGTGCGCCGGTGTCCGGCAGCAGGCAGGCGGCGGCCAGCGCGTCATACAGGCTCTCATCAATCTGCGTGGTCAGGCCGTAGTGACGATGTAAGCGCTTGCTGACCTGTGACAGCTTCATTTCCACAATGGTACGCATGGCCGCTTCGGCCAGCGGGCGGTAAATCACGGTCTGGAAGCGGGCCAGCAGCGCCGGCTGGAAGTGGTCGCGTAAAATCGGGCGCAGCAGTTCGTGCAGGTCTGCTTCAGTGGCGTCCGGCTGCTCATCCAGCAGCTGCATCAGTTGGTCGCTGCCGAGGTTCGAGGTCATCAGGATAACGGTGTTACGGAAGTCGATTTCACGTCCTTCGCCGTCGCGCATAAAGCCACGATCGAACACCTGGTAGAACAGGTTCATTACGTCGCGGTGAGCTTTCTCTACTTCATCCAGCAGCACCACGCTGTACGGACGCTTGCGCACGGCTTCGGTGAGAATGCCGCCCTGACCATAACCGACATAGCCCGGCGGTGAGCCTTTCAGCTGAGAAACGGTATGCGGCTCCTGGTATTCGGACAGGTTGATGGTAATCAGCGATTTTTCACCGCCGTACAGCACATCCGCCAGCGCCAGCGCGGTTTCGGTTTTGCCGACACCACTCGGGCCGACCAGCAGGAACACGCCCTGCGGACCGTTCTCTGATGTCAGCCCTGTCTTTGCTGCGCGAAGGCGCTGGGCAATAGCCTCAAGGGAAACATCCTGGCCGACAACACGGCTGCCGATTTCATTTTCCAGCGTCAGCAGTTCGGTCTGCTCGTCTTTCATCAGGGAAGACAGCGGCACGCCGGTCCAGTCGGCAATCACGTTCGCGACCGTACGGGCATCCACATCCACCTGAACCAGTACGTCACCTTGTTGTGCCTGTCCGAGCTGATACAGGTCGGATATCTCAGCCTGCTGGCTGATGCCCTGGCGGCTGGCCATCAGCTGCTGTGCCAGAGCCTTTTCGTTGCTGAAACGCGCTTCCTGTTCCGCAATACGCGCTTCCAGTTCTGCCCGCTGCTGTTCAATGACACCCAGGCGGTCACCATCACGGTTGCTGCCGGCTGCGATATCTTCCAGCAGCGCCTGTTCTTCCAGCGCCAGTGCATTCAGCTGCGCTTTCAGGCGCACAATTTGTTCCGGCACCGTGTCGAGGCTCATGCGCACGCGTGCCGCGGCGGTATCCAGCAGATCAACAGCCTTGTCCGGCAACTGACGACCGGTCAGGTAGCGGCGCGATAGCGTGACCGCGGCACGGACTGCGTCATCGGTGATATGTACGTTGTGGTGCTCGGCATAACGGGATTTCAGGCCGCGCAGCATCAGGCACGCGGCGTCATCATCCGGCTCGTCCACCTTCACCATCTGGAAGCGGCGCTCCAGCGCGGCATCGCGCTCAAAATACAGCTTGTACTCAGACCAGGTGGTGGCGGCGATGGTGCGCAGTTCACCACGGGCCAGCGCCGGTTTCAGCAGATTAGCCGCATCCGCGCCCCCCGCCTGGTTACCGGCACCGATAATGGTGTGGGCTTCATCGATAAACAGCAAAATCGGGGTGGGTGACTGCTGCACGGCATCGATGACGTTTTTCAGGCGCTGCTCAAATACGCCTTTCACGCCCGCGCCCGCCTGTAACAGGCCAAGGTCGAGGGTACGCAGGATGACCGGCTTAAGAGATTCCGGCACATTACCTTCGGCGATACGCAGTGCCAGGCCTTCGACCAGTGCCGTTTTACCGACACCCGGCTCACCAACCAGGATTGGGTTGTTTTTGCGACGGCGCGAGAGAATATCCACCATCTGGCGGATTTCCGTGTCACGGCCGAACACCGGGTCAATCTTGCCCTCTTTCGCTTTGGCGGTGACATCGAGGGTGAATTTATCCAGCGCGTTCTGCAGCGCAGGGCTCAGTTCCCCCTCTTTCATTTCCACACCAGCCGGACGCCCGACAAACTCCACCTCACCACCGTGGCTCTGTGCCAGTTCATCTTCACGCTGCATTTCCGGACGTTCATCCGATTGCGCATCCAGCAGAGGTCGCAGGCGCTCCAGCTGGCTCTGACCAAGTGTTAATAGCGGCCAAAGGCCGTCACAACGTGCCAGTTTCGGTTTTTCCGTCAGCGCCATCAGCAGGTGCACACTGCGGATACTTTCCTCTCCGGCAAGTGAGGCCTGCATCCAGGCTTCCTGCATCAGTTTCTGAATATCCGCGGATAGCTGCGGGCGGCTGCGTACCGTACGCGGTTGATTATCCAGCCAGCCGAGTAACACCTGCCACAGTGCATCCATATCCCACTCGTAGCGGCGTGCCAGCACCGTCAGGTCACCTTCCCCCTGTTCGAGCAGCTTCAGCAGCCAGTGTTCCGGCAAAATTTCCGCATGGGCACGGGTCTGGCAGAGCGAAGCCGCCTCTTCCATCGCACGGGCACAGTAAGGGTTCAGACGTCGCAACAGGATGGCTGGATTTTCCATAAATCTCTCTCTTTGTCGGTTCCTGGACACGCTACCGCCCATCGCTGTTTCCCGTGAAGGGGACCAAAGCGCATATGGTCAGGCTGGCAGTTTGTGGTTTTCTTTGCTGAAAGCCCGTTTCAGACAGGCACTCAGCAAAAAACTGCGGACAGGGCCCTGTCCGCATCGGGCTTACGCGGTGGCGCGTTCGTTCCAGGAATCGGAATGAATGATGTTGCCGTCTTTGTAGGTCCAGGTGATTTTTTCGTAACGCAGTTCAACGCGTTCAAGGTGGTTGTGCTTCTCTTTAGAAGGATCCTTGATGTCGTACATTTCAGGATTCACTTTCACCACCTTCACGTTTTCCAGTTTGGTGTTGAAGTACTCCACTTCCTGGCCCGCGTCGTTGATTTTGTACCACTTGAATTCCGCAGACTTGAGGGTCTGACCGGTGGTCACAGCCTTGTAGAGGTACGGGCTGGAGGAGTCGATTTCCTTCGTGAACAGGAACGGCGTGTGGATACGGGTGCCGGTCAGCTTGCCAGTGTTGTTATCAGTCGGGATGTAGAGGTTATGCTCCTGCGCCACCACTTCGATGCTGCCTTCACGATCCTGGACGTCCACAGAACCTTTAATGTCCGCACCGCCGTCGTCTTTCAGCCAAAGATAAACAGGAATTGCCATAAGATTTACTCTCCATTTGATTGTGATGCGCCATCATCCTGCGATGGCGCCGGGTGTTTGCCGGGTATCTGACAGGCGTTCGCCTGCGGTACCAGACTGATTTCGACACGACGGTTGAGCGCACGGCCTTCCGGGGTGTCATTGGTTGCGATCGGGCGGTTCTCGCCATAACCCTGCACTGCAAAACAGCTTTCCGGCACGTCGCCGGTGTCACGCATCCAGTTGCGTACCGCTTCGGCACGTTTCAGGGACAGCGTCTGGTTCAGTTGCGGATTGCCGGTGTTATCGGTATGCCCGGACACGACAATCAGCCAGCCAGGCTTCGCCTTAACGCCGACCAGGGAATTGACCAGCATTTTGGTAGAGCCCGCTTTCAGCACGAACTTGCCGGAATCGAACAGCGACATGCTGTCGAGCCTCACAATTGTCGGTACCGGTTTTGGGGTCGGCTGCGGTTTGGGTGGCGGAGGTGGCGGCACATACGAGCGGATCGCTTCCAGCACCGGCATCCGTAGACGTTCCCCTTGATACAGACCGAGGCCCATCCGCATCGGTACGCCATTGCGCGCCTGGCCATCCAGTTCTGCCGCATCGTCACGCAGGACGGCAACGGCGTCGGCTTTTGGGCCGAAATCATGCGCCGGGATACGGTCATAACGGGCAATATCGAAACTCACACGCTGCAGCAACTGGCGATTGTTCCAGCCACTACTGAGCAGCGCTGCAATCGCCGCCAGCGTGAAAAGCCAGAGCGCACAACGGAAGGCTCGCCCACGTGGCGTCAGGCCTCGCCCTTCCGGCAGCAGTGGCAGGATAAAATCTGGGAAGGGGGAGATAACCGTACTGTCCGTTCCCACCGGCCGCCAACCCGCCACCTGCTGCATTGCAGTGTGACGGGAAAGCCAGGCCGTCCAGGCCGATGTGGCCAGACTTCCGGCGAGGATCGGACCCATTCCCCACAGCACCGCAACAGGTACAATGACCGGTACATCGGGGTTCTCATCCATAAAGACAGCCTGGACGTGCTGACGGAACCAGCCTGTCAGGCCGTTCATCAACACCTGTTGCTGCATCGCAGGCGACCCACCGATGGTGACCCATGCAGCGACTGAGGCTGGCGCTGAAGACTCATGCCAGACCCTCACGCCCTCCCCCGGGATAGCCGCCTGCCAGAGCAGGTCATTCGTCATCGCGCTGCCAATCTGACTATTCAGAACCAGCGGCACAGAATGACCTGTTTCTTTACGCAGTCGGCTGATTTGCCAGCGCAGGGCCAACAGACGACTGGTAAGGCGCTCGCTGTCGGCGTGTTTCTGCGGACAGACGCTGACCATCACCGACAGCTGGCGCCCCCAGTCAGGGCGTAACCCCAGTACCTGACGGGCTGCCTGCTCCAGATCCTGATGATCCTCCACGCGGATCCAGCATCCCTGCGTGACCGTGAGCACGGGTGACTGCTGCATACATGCCAGCGGCAGATCGCCACAGACCAGCACCACGGGCTGACGGTAAGTGGCTTCGGGGAGGTCATCCAGACACAGGGTGACGTTATACCCCGCACGACGACTGCCGATAGTCCAGAACGCCAGGATAAGCCCCAGCACTGCCAGCAGAATGAGCAAAGAAACCAGGCGAGTGCCCGGCAGGAAACCCAGGCAGACCACTGCACTCAGCAGGGCGGCCCACAGCGCAAGCCCGCGCTGTTGTGCAGGACTCATTTCACGGCTCCCGGCAGCAGACTCAACAGCGTCTGATCCAGCCAGTAATCCAGTCCCCACCAGAGTGCGGCGACCACCACCACGCTCAGGCCGATACGCACGGGCCATGATGCCAGCCAGCCGCCCATACCTCGTCCGGTACGGCTTTCTGCCAGTACCGGGTGAGTCTGCGGATAGCTAAACGGGGGGACATATTCACTAAGGGCACTGACGAGTTTCTGGCGCTCCGGGTCGTTCAGAGAACGGAAACTGCCGAGGAACCCCAGCATCATGACCCGCTGGAAGCAGGTCACAACAACGTGGTTGGGCGCCGGTTCACGCAGCACATCACGCATCCGAGCGCACAGCGTATCACCGGCGTCCATGGTGCCGAGGAAGTGCCCCTGCAGGGGAATGTCATACCACTGCACACAAGCGTCATCTTCCACGCCACGACCTTTGACCGCCTCATCAAGCAGCGCACACTGTGCAGTGAGAATATGCTGACAGCTGGCTTCATCGAGTTCGCTCGCTTTCAGCTCACGCTGCACGCGTTCGACATCAGCAATGCAGCGCTCCCACAACGTGCGCCCTTCTCCATCCTGAAACGTCGGACCGTGACGCAGGCTGATTACCTGCAGCCAGGTGTCCTGCAGAAGGGCATCAATATCAATCGACGCAGCAGTGCTGCGTTTAGGCTCACTCATGTTCTCATTACCGCAAAGAGCTCAAGTTCTGGCTCGCCGAGCATGCCCGGCACGTAAAACATACAGGTGCCGCCCTGCAGCATTTCGCTGGCCAGAGGATGAGAGATATCAAGGCTGAAATACTGGTTTTCCAGACGCAGTGGAATGGCGGCCGGCACATGACGCAGCGGCGTCAGCGGCACGCCCACCCGAGATGAGTTGACGATACTCCTGACATGATCGGGACTGCCGACCTTGCACTGGCGCGGGAACTGTTCCTGCAGCTGTGCCACCGGTATCGGTGAACGCACGGAGAGGTAGTAATCCGCCCCTTCACGCAGGCGTGGGTCATGCAGACGGGCCTGCCAGAAATGAAGCCGGGCATCATGCTCAAGCTCAATCGCTACCACCCGCGACGGCAGGCTGGCTTCCAGCAGATCGCCCAGTAGGTCAAAGAGCGGCGGGAAGACGTTATTCAGTTGCTCATGCTGCCAGACCGGAATATCACTCACCTGATGCTTAAGCGAGAAGGTCAGCAGACTGCCCGCAAGGCGTGCCAGTTCCGGGTACAGACGCTCCGGTGGACTTTGCGGGTGGCGCTGAAGCTGTCCGAGCACGGGTTCTGCGCTGTTCAGGGCATTGAGCAACCAGAACAGAGACACATCAGCCACGGCAAAATCGGCCATGCGTTCGTTACTTTCACGACGCATGGCCATCAGTCGACTCAGACGGGCACGCAGTTGCGTCATCAGCTGTTCCAACTGAGTTACCAGCCAGCGACTGCCCTGGATGGTCAGGAGCGGGGGGAGAAACGTTTCATCCAGCCCCCATGCGCCCTGAGAGTCTTGCCGCAGACGCGCTACCGGGCAGGTTAGATAATCACTGTTGTTCTGATGGGCGAAACGCAGCGTCAGCTCGGGCTGCATCACTGCAATCTGGCGGGTATCGTCCCCGAAGGTATTGCGAACATCCCGCCAGCGCTGGCGATAGCGAACAGGGCGATCTGCCACCTCATCAGATTTAAGACAGTTGCCGCCATTCGCCCGAAGCAGCGGAAGGGCCAGAACCACCACCACATCCCGTGATTCGCCCTCAAGCGCCAGCACCGGCGGCAGGTCGTCAGCATTATCCGTGTCGATAAGCGTGCCATCGGGAAAACGGATGTGCAGATGACGGGCCTGCAGGCGGCCCAGCTTCAGTGCATCCGTTTCGAAAGTGGCCCCAATCATTCCCCAGGGATGAGAGAGACCCAGTCGGGCAATGCATTCCGCAGACCAGGATGCGTACGCGGCCTGTTGCTGGAAGTGCTGGGGAGAGACCATAACGCCCCTGCCCCAGAACGGTTGTTCCGTTTTCATTGGCTTCCTGCCTTAGTTTATGATTTCGCCTTCGGCATCTGGGAAACCAGCGACAGGTTGACGTCCATGCCTTCTACCTGGAAATGCGGGATAGCGAACAGCTTCACGCGGAAGAAGCCCGGGTTGTCTTCAATGTCTTCCACCACCACTTTTGCGTCGCGCAGCGGGTGCGAGGCCTGAAGTTCATCGCCCGGATCGGTCATTTCAGTCACCAGGCTGCGCACCCAGGTGTTGAGCTCAAGCTCCAGCAGACGGCGATCTTTGGTGGTGCCGATGTTTTCCCGCTGGATCAGCTTCAGGTAATGAGCAATGCGTGACAGCAGGAAGATGTAAGGCAGGCGCGCATTGATACGGCTATTGGCCGTGGCATCCGCCGTATCGTACAGTGCAGGTTTCTGAGTGGAGTTAGCGCTGAAGAAGCAGGAATAATCTCTATTTTTATAGTAACTTAGCGGAATAAAGCCCAGATTCGCAAACTCAAACTCGCGGGTTTCCGGGATCATCACTTCTGACGGGATCTTGACCTGGTTGCCGGTGCCGAGATCGTAGAGATGAATCGGCAGATCCTGCACTGCGCCGCCCGCCTGCGGGCCACGGATCTGTACGCACCAGCCGTTGTTGATAAAGCTGCGCACCATATTGGCGGCGAAGGCAAACGAGGCGTTGGTCCACAAATATTTGTCGTGATCCGGGCCTTTAACTTCTTCCACGTAGTTAAAGCTGCGTACGGGCACGGTGTCCGGGCCATACGGCAGGCGACCAAGCACGCGCGGCATCACCAGACCGATATAGCGAGAGTCGTCAGTTTCGCGGAAAGATTTCCACTTAATGTATTCGGCGCGGTCAAAGTAGTTGCCGATATCCTTAATGGCTGCCACCTCTTCCATTGACTCTTTCAGGAAGAATTTCGAGCCGGCAGAGCCGATAAACGGCATATGCGCTGCGGCAGACACTTTTGAAATGTTGCGCAGCAGGGCAACATCCTGCGCAGACGCATCGAATTCATAGGCAGAAATCAGCGCAGCGAAAGGCTCTCCACCTGGGGTGTCATACTCATCAATATATGTATGTTTATACAGTCCGCTCTGGATGATTTCAGGGCTGTCTTCGAAGTCCTGACGCAGGTCTTCTTTGGACATATCCAGCAGTTCAACCTTCACGTTCTGGCGGAAATCAGTTTTGTCGACCAAGGACTTAACACCACGCCACAGCGACTCCACGGCCTGGAAATCTTCATGATGCATAACCGCATCGAGCTGACGGCTAATCTGGTAGTCCAGCTCGGCGATATGGTGATCGATCAGGGTCTTATCCAGCTTCCTGACGGTTGAACCCGCTTTGCTCAGGCATTCCAGAAAAACCTGCATGCCAGCGGTCAGACGCTCGTCGGCAGTAGCGTCAGACATGGCTTGTGCATCCTGCCAGCTATCCAGCGCGCTCAGCTTTGAGACGGGGTTTAAATTGATTTTCCTGAACAACGAAGCGTAAACGCTGCCCGCTTCCGGACGCTCCTGCATCAGGCTTTCGCTTCCCGCCACATTTTCATTTTGAAGAGTCATAAGCATTCCCTTTAATCCATTAACTCGTTGATGCCCTTAAGCCTTCGGCGCCAGAGCCGATAACTCGCTGCGCAGTTCCGCGCTCAGCGCCGGATCGAGCAGAATTTTTTCCAGCTCTTTACGGAAAGCCTGGTTATCCAGCAAATTCGCTTTCAGATCGCGGAGCAGATTACGCATCGCAAGCATCGCTTTAAGCTGTGGAATCTGCCGCGCCACCTGCTCCGGCGTAAAATCTTTCATATCCCGAAAACCCAGGTGGATATTCTCCTCGCTGCCGTCATTAGCCAGCGTATTCGTAATGGTGAGATTCACTTTTGGAAAATATTCAGAAAGCGCGCTGTTAAAGTTATTTTTATTTACGTTTATTTTCTTCCGCTCCGATAATGGTGCAGTTTCCTGACCATGACTAAAATCGCCTGCAATCAGTAACTTCAGCGGTAATTCCGTCTTTTTATTTGCTCCGCCCGTATGGAGATCGAGCTTAAGGTTAATACGTGCTTTAGGCACTTCACTCTGGAAGCTGTCAGCCATTATTCCGTTCCTCATTGAATTGCTATTTGACAGGAGTCGCAATGCTTTTGCAGCCGAGATAATAGAGCAATAAATCTCCAGGAATCAAACCGTCAAACATTTAACCCGTTATTAGAAACTATTAAATGTTTTACACACAAAGTTAATAGAAAGTTATTAGCCCGGAGAGATTGCCTGGCCACTTTTAACCTTCTGCTTAGCGTTTTTACCTGTAAAGAAGACCCTGGCTAAAACCCTGCCACATCGCGACTTAGTTACTGAAATAAATAAACAAAAACCACCAGAAAGGCAAGCAAGAACGCCTCACCATTCGTTGCTCACCAGCAGATTTTCTCCAGACAAGATTAAGAAATTCCCTCTTATAAAATAAGCCATAATTTGAAGTTACCTGAATAACCAACTTATTATCAGCCGCATCCGTGCTCGACAGAAAGCAATTACAAACGGGAAACCTGTTGCCAAATGACAATCATTTTTCCGTTTCGAGATAATAGGTATTGCAAAATGAGAATGCAAATTTTCAGACAATGACGACCTATTTAAGTTCGAGCCGTAATTTGAATGGATATTCTTCTATCCGTAAAATGCCATTATTCCGCTTTCATAAAGCAAAGCGAACGAAAGGATAGCGTTAAGGATAAGAAGTATATTTTACTCGCTCAGATTCAGAATATAATGATTCTATACGTTTTTATCTGGCAAGAAGGCTGACAGGTCCTGTTAAGCGTCGAATTAATTTCGTCTTATTTGAACAGAGGTGAAATCAGCTTAAAGCCGACTCTCGACGGGATTGCTCTTCTCAGGTGTTATATCCGCCCTGCACAGGATCCAGAAAGGATAGCGTCCGGCTTATATGCCACGCTGGCTGGTGCGATAAACCGAGGGAGAAACGCCATGTATCTGCCTGAAGCGGTTGCTGAAATGGCTGGGCGAATGGAACCCGCAGCTAAAAGCGATCGCCGTCAGAGAGAGGGAATTGTCCGCCAGCATCTCTTTCGCGCGCTGCATACGACGCCGCATCACATACTGATGCGGCGCTTCGCCCAGCGAATGGCGAAACATACGCGCAAAGTGAAACTCGCTCAGCGACGCCTGTTGACTAAGCTGCGCCAGCGTCAGCGGCTGATCGAGGTGCGCTTCAATAAAGGCCAGCAGATGACGCAGCACAGCAGGCGCCAGACCGCCCCGCGTCTGCGGCGCGCGCCACTGCACCTCACTGTAATGCTGCAGCAAATGGGTCAGCAGCAAGGTCGAGGCGCTGCTCAGCATGAGCTGATTGGCGGGCTGTGCCCAGTCGCAGCTGAGCAGAAAATGACGATAGAGCTGCGTAATGCGATCGTCGCTGGCAAACACCTTCTCGTGCAGCTGAAGGTGCGCCGGGCTGCGGTCCCATATCTCTTCCGCCATCTGGCGCAGATGCGCTTCAGTACAATAGAGATGGACGAATGAGAGATCGGACCGCAGGTCCCAGGTGGACTCCACGCCGGATGGCATCAGGCAGAAGCGATCCGGGCCGCCGCCGTTCCGCCAGCCGTAAGGCGTTTTATGCCAGGTATCGTAGCCGTCGGCGATATAGAGGCTGAGAGTATGGTGATTGCTGAGATTAGTAACCCGATCGCCGCTGTTGAACCAGTGCGCCAGCTGAGTGCCGTCATTAAGCCGGGCGTGATGACGCAGCTGGGCTTTATGGCGTTGCAGCATATCAAAAGTCTGGTAGGTCGGGGTGTTCACGGGCGCTCTCCTGCTGACAGATTCTCAGTGTATGAAGAGCCGCATAAAGAAAACAGCCTTATCAGGCGCGACGGCGAAAAAAGCGCAAGAATTTGCAAGTGCGCCGCAAGTCCATGTAAGCCGTTTTCTCCTTTACTGGCGATACTGCTGCCTCAGCTCAAGGAGGCGTGCCATGAATCTCTGTTTATACTTTTCCGTCGTGCTTATCTGGGGCACCACCTGGATCGCAATTTACGCCCAGCAGGCGGCAAGCAGCGGCAGCGTCGGCGCGGCGGTGTTCTGGCGTTTTATCGTGGCGTCGCTGGTAATGCTGGCTGCGCTGAAGGCGATTAAGCGTTTGCGATCGCTGACGGCGCGCGATCACCTCTTCTGTCTGCTGCAGGGCTGCTGCGTTTTCGGCCTGAATTTCCTCTGCTTTTATTACGCGGCTGCCTGGATCAATAGCGGTCTGGAATCGGTTATCTTCTCCATGGCGGTGCTTTATAACGCGCTTAACGGCTGGCTTTTTTTCCGGCAGCGCCCTTCCGTGCGTCTGCTGCCAGCTGCAATGCTCGGCATCGGCGGAATAGTCGCGCTTTTCTGGCTCGACCTACACGGCAGCGAAGCCTCTGCGCCGCTTTTATGGGGGGTCGGCCTGAGCGCTCTGGGTACGCTGGGATTTTCGCTGGGCAATATGATCAGCCTGCGCCATCAGCGTTTGCAGCGCGATGTGCTGACGACCAACAGCTATGCGATGCTCTATGGCGCGCTGATGATGGCGTTGCTGACGCTATTACAGGGCGAATCGCTGCAGCCTGTCTGGAACCGGCAATGGATGGGCGCTGTAGCCTATCTGGCCATCTTTGGCTCTGTCGTCGGCTTTGGCGCCTACTTCACCCTGGTTGGACGCATCGGTGCCAGTCAGGCTGCCTACAGCACGCTGTTGTTTCCGCTGGTGGCGCTGACGCTCTCAACGATCTATGAAGGATATCAGTGGCAGCTGGAGGGATTTGTGGGATTAGCGATGATTCTGGCGGGCAATCTGGTCATGTTTGCGCGGTTTCCAGCGCGGCGAACGCGCGTCCCTGCGTGAAGCGAAGAGCGGGCTGCTGCCCGCCCCGCTTAGCGTCATGCCCGGCGCTGCACAGGTGTCAGTTGATGGGGCCGATTAATCGCCTTACGCGCTATCCAGTAAAGTAACACGCGCTCATCGTCATTATCCTGGTCGGCCATGGAGAGCAGTTTCAAAGCCAGTGTGGATTTGGTCACAGGCTGCTGCTCATCGCTGAGCTCAATCACTGCCTGACCGATAATGCAGCGGACCTCATCCTCACAGCTAAGGGATTCATATGCTCGGTCTTTCATATTTCCTCCTGTTAAGTGAGCTTTAAGCCTGGCAAATATTCTGCCACTCTGCTGCTGAAACCTGTCGAGAGACACATCTGCTTACGTCAGGTAACCAATGATTATCAGGTTGGCGCATTAGTCATACCTTAGCGAAGCGCAATCTCTGCAGTTCATGCCCTGAAAGCGGCATTTCATGACGCGTTTCCCTCCATTCATGCCTTTTTTTACGCGCGCGCGTAGCCTCGCCCTACTCTGGCGTTAGTTTCCAGATTCCCAGACGGGAGAGAAAAATTATGAAGCAGACAACAGCATCCTCTTATCAACGTACCCGGTGGCTGACCCTGGTCGGCACGGTCATCACCCAGTTCGCGCTGGGCTCAGTCTATACGTGGAGCCTGTTTAACGGTCAGCTGGCATCAAAACTCGACGCGTCAGTCAGTCAGGTCGCCTTCTCTTTCGGGCTGCTTAGCCTCGGGCTGGCGGTGGCCTCGTCGCTGGCGGGCAAACTACAGGAACGTTTCGGGGTGCGTCGGGTCGCTATCGGCGCGGGCGTCCTGATGGCAGCCGGTTTCTGGCTGACCGCCCATGCCGATAACCTGATGATGCTCTATCTCAGCGCAGGCGTAATGGTCGGGTTAGCCGATGGCGCTGGCTATTTAATGACGCTGTCGAACTGCGTGAAGTGGTTCCCCGAGCGTAAAGGGGTGATCTCCGCCTGCGCTATCGGCGCTTACGGGCTGGGCAGCCTGGGTTTTAAATTTATCTGTGGCGCGCTGCTGAGCGCGGTCGGTCTGGAGCAGACCTTTATTATCTGGGGCCTGGCGGCGATGAGCATGATTATTCTGGGCGCGCTGCTGATGCGCGATGCGCCTGTTCAGCGCGCAGCGGATCACGCCGCCCGGCAGGCGCGCGACTATACGCTGGCTCAGGCGGTGCGCCTGCCCCAGTACTGGATGCTGGCGCTGATGTTTTTAACCGCCTGCATGAGCGGTCTCTATGTTATTGGCGTCGCGAAAGATATCGGTGAAGGGCTGGTGCATCTTAGCGCGCAAACCGCAGCCAACGCGGTAACGGCGATCGCCATCGCCAATCTGAGTGGACGTCTGGTGCTTGGCGTTCTGTCCGATAAGATGGCGCGGATTCGGGTTATCTCTCTGGCGCAGGTTATTTCGCTGGCGGGAATGGCCATTCTGCTGTTTACCCGCATGAATGAGACCACCTTTTTTGTTTCGCTGGCCTGCGTCGCCTTCAGCTTCGGCGGCACCATTACCGTCTTTCCGTCGCTGGTAAGCGATTTCTTCGGCCTCAATAATCTGACCAAAAACTACGGACTGCTCTACCTGGGCTTTGGCATCGGCAGCGTGCTCGGTTCGCTCATCGCCTCGCTGTTCGGCGGCTTTACCGTCACCTTTAGCCTGATTATGACGCTGCTGGTGATATCGCTGCTGCTGTCGCTGATGATCCGGCTACCGCAGCGCGAACCGCTGACCGAACAGGTGCTACAGCGCAGTTGACGTTAATGCCAGGCTGAAGCGCAGAAGTAGAAAGCGGCCCGCGCCAGGGATGGCGCGGGCCGCTTTTGTCTCTTTACGATGGGCCGAGCCGTCCGCCCGGTGAATCACAGTCGCTGCGCGTTATCCCGGAAACAGCGGCTCCGCGATGCCCGCAACCTCAACCTCTACCGCGAAAATATCTCCCGACTGCGGATAGCGCGCCAGCTCCTCGGCAGTGCGATCCTCACGCGAGCTGGTGATATAGAGCGTCTTCAGGTCAGCGCCGCCAAAGGCGACCATCGTCGGCCAGCGCACCGGCAAAGCAATCTCATCCACAATCTGCGCGCTGACGGGATCGATACGCACGATGCGTCCGCCATCGAACTGTGCAGACCAGTAAAAACCTTCGCTGTCGACTGCCGCGCCGTCCGGCAAACCGCCGTCGGCGTCAAACTGACGGAAAAGCTCCCGCGCGCCCGGCTCACCGTTTTCATCCAGCGGATAGCGGTAGAGCACTTCGTTCGGCGTATCGCTGTGGTACATCCAGCGGCGGTCGGGCGAAAAGGCAATGCCGTTGGAGATTTTGATATCGCGCGCTTTGACCTCCAGCTGCAGCGACGGCGTCACGCGGCAGAGCAGCGCGCCATCCTTGTCCTGCGGCTCCCACAGGCTGCCGCACCAGAAATTGCCCCAGGGATCGACGCGCCCGTCGTTGAAGCGGCTTTTCGCCGCCTCGCCAGGGTTATCCGCAATCTTACGCTGCGGCCTGCCCTGCTCGTCCAGCAGCCAGATACCGCTGCGCAACGCGGCGATCAGCCCTCCCTGTTCGCGCAGGCCGATACAGCCGACCTCTTCCTGCTGCGGAAAGCTCTCCAGCGCGCCGCTGCGCGGATCGAAGCGGTGAATCGCGGGCGCCAGAATATCAACGCACCACAACACCTGTTCGCGCGTCGACCAGGTGGGGCACTCCCCCAGCTCCGCCTGCAACGCCAGTACATTTTTTACTTCGCGCTCCATAATTGTTCCTTTTTATTTGGCATCAACATACTTTAGCCTGAATTCGATACTCTGGGTGGGAAGGTCGCGCTTGCTTTTCAGAATTATCTTGCCGATAATCTTTTTTATTCAGCCTGTTCCGATAGGCTTATTTAAAGCACCTCGGCCTACTGCTGTTAATGAAATATTCTGAAATATCTCTCTAAATAACTCTACATTCGCTGCATCATCACTCCACTATTCCGGCGTAATGTCATACCTATCGGAAAAGAGGAGAGCTTCCTGTGAAAAAAATCGTTAAAGTTGCAACCGTTTTTGCCGTTATCTCTATGCTGAGCGGATGTATTATCGACAGAGGACATGGCGGCGGCTGGCACCACGGCGGCGGTCATGGCTGGCACCATTACCGCTAAGGGCAAAGATTTCACACAGCAAAAAATAAAAAAAGGGCGGGATATTACCCGCCCATTTCATTATTTTATCGTTTAGCTTTTTATTGCGTAGTTACACTGGAACCAACTGGTTTTCAGCCCCGGAATATGACTGTCTTTTGGCGTCAGCGCCTCAACTTTATCAAATCCTTTCCTGCTGCAATAATCCGCCAGATCCAGCTCCATCGCATCTTTGTTTAATTTTTGCGGATCGTAACGGTACTGTACGGTATTTGCGCTTGGATCTTCATCGACGCGTTCAAAACCTCCCGGCTTGCTGACGCTACAGCCGGTCAGCAATAACAGCGCTATCGCGCTGGCGATAATAGATTTCATCTTTCTTCCTCACATTGCTGCCGCAGTTTAAGCCGCGTCGCTTACGTCGGCTATCGGAAAACTGCCCAACATAAATCATTTTTCTAAGTTTCTACCGATTAAATTGATACAACCAAACGGTTATCACTATCAATCAAAGCGTGCGATGATGCATTCAGACAAAACAGCGTCTGCACCACACCAGGTGATACTCAAGAAGACATTCAGATTGATTTTAGGCCCGCGCTGAGCGGGCTTTTTTTCGCCCCTCAGCCAGAGAGAGCCACCATTCTACGCAACAGATTCGCGGCGCGTTTGTCCGGCAATGCGAGAATAGCGCTGTAGAGATCGATCGACATCGCGCACATAGACGAACGATCGACCGCCGTATCGGCGGGCATATTGAGCTGCTGCAGCTTGTCGCCCCATTTTTTATAGAGCGTCGCCACGATACGCTGCAAATCCTGCTGCGCCTGCGGCTGATCCACGGGCAAATCCGCGCCGCGGCTGGCCAGCAACAGCTGCTCCGTCGCCGCGGCGTCCTGAGCGTTAAGCGCAGGCGGCAGCGTTTTCACCAGGTTGATTCCGCCGCTGACCTGCGGATAGAGAAAACGAAAGCAGAGCTGCGGATCGTGGCGGCCCAGCGCCTGCATCTCATTTACCGAGACGCGAATATAGCTGACCACGGCCCCATCCGGGGCGCGCATCAGACGCTGGTTAATGATATCGGCCAGCCAGCCGCGCAGCTCGCCCGTCGCCTGCTGCGGTGATTCTCCGAGGCGCAGCTTGTGCTGTAGCTCCTGCACCAGCAGCTGCCAAAGCGCAGGCTCCTGGGTTTGCAGTACGCGATAGCCCGGCGTTTGCGCCAGGTAATCTATCGCCGCCTGCCGCTGTGCGGCGCGCTGCTGCTGCGGCTTCAGCCAGCTAAACCAGAGCAGATTCGCCAGCAAAAGCGGCAGCAGGAAAAGCACGACGCCCTGCCAGGCGCGCAGCCGGGTGGTTTTTATCAGGACAACGATAATAAGCGCCAGCAGCGCAAAGGCTGCCAGCGTGACGATCCACAGCGAGGTCATGCGAAGTTGCTCAATCCTTACGAACGTCGATTAATACCGGACAGTGGGCGCGCTCGATAACCGCCGCGCTTACCGATCCTTTTAACAGTCGATTAAAAGAGGAGAGATGACGGCGTCCCATGATGATCATCTGCGCATCAAGCTGCTGCGACTGGGCGACGATAGTATCCGCTGCTTCGCCTGCGACAATCAGCCCGCGCGCGTCGACGCCGGCGCGCAGCAGCGGCGCCAGCGCATGGCGCACCACCAGTTCGGCGGTATTCTGCTCATCCTGCGCCACGGCGAAATCTTCCGGATCTTCTCCGGCGGTGATATCTATCGGCTGGTTGCAGGAGGAGTAAGCAGGATCGACACAGCACAGCACCACAACCTGCGCTTTGTGCGCCAGCGCCTCTTCTATCGCCGTCGCGATCACTTTCTCGGCGACCGGCGAATTATCAACAGCCATCAGCAGTGTTTTCATCAGAGTTTATCCTTCAACAGCGGCGATTTTGCCGATTTCGCGTATCAGCGCCTCTTTGCATTTGAGCATCTCTTCACGGTAAGCCTCTTCATTTTTCTGAAAACGCGCCGTCGGCACCAGCAGAGAGACAGAAAAACGGCCAAACAGCGTATCCAGCGCCACCGCCATAGTGGAGATGCCTTCAAGCGTTTCGCCGCGATCGTAAGAGATGCCGGTTTTACGCACCTCATTAATAAGCGTCAGCAGCTGCGGCAGCGTTTTTACGGTTTTATCCGTCAGCTCGCGCCAGGCTTCGCCCACCATTACGCGTACGTCGTCGTCGCACTCCAGCGCCAGCAGTGCGCGGCCGCCCGAGGTGCTGTAAAGCGGCAGGTTCAGCCCCATGCGCGGCACCACGCGTAATTCGCGCGACGCCACCACATAGTGAATGATAGTCAGTTGGGTGCCGCTGGCGCGCGACAGCGAAACCGTTTCATTGGTCGCCGCGCACAGCGCTTCCAGCTTGGGCCGCACCAGATCAACGACGTCAGTATGAACGCTTGAGATAAGTTTCAGCAGCGCCGGGCCAAGGCGCAAGCCGCCCGCGCCGCTGCTGCGCACCAGCTGGGCGCTGTCGAGCGCGGCGATGATGCGCTGCACCGTAGAGCGCGGCAGATCCACCGCCTGCGCGATTTCGCCAAGACTCATGCCGCCGGGATGCTCTCCCAGCGCGTTGAGGATTTTTGCCGCGCGCGCGATGACCTGAATACCGCCCGATTTTTCATCTTCGCGGCTGGATGGAAGTTTTGCCATGGGTCGTCCTTTTCAGCTGCCTTACTCTACCGCGAAAAAGGCACAATTTACAGCATGTACCACATTGCAATACAGCATATCGGAATGTAAGATCGCGCCCTGTATCACATCGCAATACACTGCATCATAATAACGAGAAGCCTGCTATGACCGCTCAGCCTGCCGCTGCGCCGACGCCGCACCCTTTTACGCTTCGCCTCGCCCTGGGGCTGATCGGCGTGCTTATCGCTGCCCTGACATCAGGTCTGAATGACCGCGTGACCGATATCGCGCTGGCTGATATCCGCGCGGCCATCGGCGTCAGTTATGACCAGGGTAGCTGGATCGTCTCCTCTTATCAGGCCGCCGAAGTGGCAGCAATGATGATCGCGCCCTGGTTCGCCGTCACCTTCTCACTGCGCCGCTTTTCGCTGACGGTTTCAACCGGCTTTCTGCTGTGCGGCATTCTGCTGCCGCTGGCGCCCTCGCCCGGCAGCTTTATCATCCTGCGCGTTCTGCAGGGGCTGTTCGGCGGCGCGTTGCCGCCGATGCTGATGACCGTCGCGCTGCGCTTCCTGCCGCCGCCGCTTAAACTTTACGGGCTGGGCGGCTATGCGCTTACGGCCACCTTCGGCCCCAATATGGCCGCCTCGCTGGCGGCGTTCTGGACGGACGACGTCAGCTGGATGTTTGTGTTCTGGCAGGTGGTGCCGCTGATGCTGATCGCCATGCTGCTGTTCGGCTGGGGTCTGCCGCAGGATCCGCTGCGCCTGGAGCGCTTTAAGCAGATCGATCTGTTCGGCATGCTTACCGGATGCAGCGGCATGGCGCTGCTGGTGCTGGCACTGACGCAGGGTGAACGTCTGGACTGGTTTGACTCGCCGCTGATCGCCGCCATGCTGCTGGCCGCCCTGCCGCTACTGCTGGTGTTTCTGATTAACGAGTGGTTTCATCCGCTGCCGCTGTTCCGGCTGCAGATGCTGTCGCGCCGCAATCTGACCCACGGCCTGCTGGCGCTGGCCACCGTGCTGGTCGTCTCGCTTTCCGGCTCGGCGCTCCCTTCCGCCTATTTCGGTCAGGTAGAGGGGTTCCGCACCCTGCAGTTCGCGCCGCTGGCGCTAACCGTCGGCCTGCCGCAGCTGCTGATCGCGCCGCTGGTTGCCGCGCTGCTCAATATTCGCTGGATCGACTGCCGCTGGGTGCTGGCGGCGGGCGTCGCGCTGCTGATTACCGCCTGCCTGCTCGGCTCGCAGATCACCAGCGACTGGGCGCGTCAGAACTTCTGGACGCTGCAAATTTTACAGGCGTTTGGACAGCCGATGGTGATCCTGCCGATTCTGATGAGCGCCACCAGCGTGGTTGCGCCGCCGGAAGGGCCCTTCGCCTCGGCGATGTTTAATACCGTGCGCGGCTTCTCCAGCGTGGCGGCCTCGGTGCTGGTAGAGGTTTTTCTCAGCCACCGGGAGAAGATCCACTCCAACGTTTTGCTGGACCAGGCCGCCAGCCGCCCCTGGCTGATGAGCGCGACGAACAGCGCAGACGCAGACGCCAGCCACCCGCTGCTGATGGATGGCAGCGTCAGCAGCAGCGAGAATCTCAGCGGCTTCGCCACCCTGGTCAGGCATCAGGCTACGGTGCTCGGCCTGAGCGACAGCTGGCTGATGCTGATTGCGTTCGCCGCGCTGCTGCTGCTGCTGACTGCCTGGCTGCCGAAGCGCGTCTGGCCGCCACAAACCCTGATTCAACCTGCCTCTTCGACATCGAGAAAATAAGATTATGCGTGCTTTAGTAATGAGAAAAACCGTGCTGCTGAGCCTGTTGTTGCTGGTTTTGCTGGCCATCGCGTTTTTTATCTGGTCAACGATGACCGGCAACGATCACCGCACCAATGATGCTTACGTCAACGCCGACTACACGCTGGTGGCGCCGAAAGTTTCTGGCTATATCGCCGAGGTGAAGGTACAGGATAACCAGCAGGTAAAATCGGGCGACGTGCTGGCGACGCTGGACGACCGCGACTATCGCGTGGCGCTGGAGAGCGCCGAGGCGGATTTGCAGGTCAGCCAGGCGAAATTACTCAGCAGCCAGGCGCAGCTGGAGCAGCAGCAGTCAGCTATTGAGCAGTCAAAGGCGACCCTGGCGGCTAACCAGGCGACCGCGCAATATGCCGGTCAGAACGCCGAGCGCTACAACCGCCTGTATAAAAGCGGCACCGTTGCCGCTGACGATCAGCAGAAGGCGAGCTCGACCCAGCGCTCCGCCGCTGCGGCGGTACGCCAGAGTCAGGCTGCCCTACTCTCCGCCGTGAAAGAGATCGGCGTGCTGCAGGCGGCGGTTCGTCAGGCACAGGCGGATGTGGCAGCAGCGCAGGCGAGCGTGGATCAGGCGCGCCTGAACCTCTCTTATACGCGCATCGTTGCGCCGGTGGATGGCATGGTGGGTCAGCGTGCGGCGCGCGTCGGCGCTTACGTTTCCGCCGGGACGCGTCTGCTGGCGGTGGTGCCGCTGCAGCAAACCTATATTACGGCGAACTATCTGGAGACGCAGCTCAGCGACGTGCGCCAGGGACAGCGGGTGCATATCACCATCGATGCACTGCCGGGCAAACATTTTACTGGCCATGTCGACAGTATCGCGCCGGCGACGGGTGCGACCTTCTCGGCGATTTCACCCGATAACGCGACAGGTAACTATACTAAGGTCGTCCAGCGGCTTCCGGTGAAAATCGCGCTGGATACGAACCAGCCTGGCCTGTCGCAGCTGCGGGTTGGTATGTCGGCGATCCCTGAGATTGAAGCAGAGTAAAGCGTGATGCATCTCTCATAATGGTCCTATTTATTTTAGGATCGATTACGCGTAAATTAGCGCTCGATCCTGTTCTGAGTTACTCAGAACGACCTGAGAAAATGCCTGAGGCGATGATGACCTGATGCGTTTTTCTCAATCTGTTCGCGTTGCGCTGGCCTGGGATCGCTCTCGTCGTAACCGCTCAGAGGAGTTGTTTGTGAAATACGCCTTGATGGGAATCTCTTTCTTTGTGCTGCTGTGGGTCGGCACCTTTGTGCTGATGATGTAGCGCAAGCGCACTGGGGCGACAGCGTTGTCGCCCCGATTAGTGTTATTCAGCCTCTTCCACCGCTTTTACGCTGCCCGGCAGAATACCGTCCGCGCGGAACATCGCTTTAATCCCCCGCACCGCCTGACGAATGCGATCGCTGTTTTCTATCAGCGCAAAACGCACGTGGGTATCGCCGTAATCGCCGAAGCCGACACCCGGCGAGACGCAGACCTTCGCCTCCTGCAGCAGCTTCTTAGCGAACTCCAGCGAGCCGAGAGCGGCGTAGCGGTCGGGAATTTTCGCCCAGACGTACATTGACGCTTTCGGGTTCTCCACCATCCAGCCCGCCTCATGCAGCCCTTTCACCAGCACGTCGCGGCGACGCTTGTACTGCTCGGCGATATCGCGCACGCACTGCTGGTCCCCTTCCAGCGCGGCGATAGCCGCGACCTGCAACGGGGTAAAGGTGCCATAGTCGTGATAGCTTTTAATGCGCGCCAGCGCGGCGACCAGCTCTTTATTGCCCACCATAAAACCGATGCGCCAGCCCGCCATATTGTAGCTTTTCGACAGCGTGAAGAATTCAACCGCCACGTCGCGCGCGCCAGGCACCTGCATAATCGAAGGCGCTTTCCAGCCATCGTAAACGATATCGGCATAGGCGAGATCGTGCACCACCAGCACGTTGTACTGTTTCGCCAGCGCGATAACCCGCTCGAAAAAGTCCAGTTCGACGCACTGCGCGGTGGGGTTCGACGGAAAGCCGAGGATCATCATTTTCGGTTTCGGGTAGCTTTCGCGGATCGCCCGCTCCAGCTCGGCGAAGAAGTCGATGCCCGCCACCAGCGGCACCGAGCGCACCTGCGCGCCAGCGATTACCGCGCCGTAGATATGAATGGGGTAGCTGGGATTGGGCACCAGTACGGTATCGCCGTGATCCAGCGTCGCCAGCATCAGGTGCGCCAGCCCCTCTTTCGAGCCGATGGTGACGATAGCTTCGGATTCCGGATCGATCTCGACCTGATAGCGTTCGGCGTACCAGCGCGAAATGGCGCGGCGCAGACGCGGAATACCGCGCGAGGTCGAATAGCCATGCGTATCCTCGCGCTGCGCCACCTGACAAAGTTTTTCCACGATATGCGGCGGCGTAGGGCCGTCAGGGTTCCCCATCGAGAGATCGATGATATCTTCGCCGCGCCGACGCGCAGCCATCTTCAACTCAGCGGTAATGTTAAACACATAGGGGGGAAGGCGATCGATACGCGAGAAACGACGGGGTGTGCTGTTATCAGCCATAATGTCCTCTTGAATACGTAAGCGCCCGGACCGTCCGAGCGACGCAGGTCACTGCTGTGACCGAAAAAAGAACATAACGCGGCGATGACAAAGCTGTCGAGGGGAGAATAAAATTTTTTTAATTTTCCGGATTCAGGCGACCAAAGACCCAATCGTTCACCCACTCGCCGTTTAGCAGATAATTATCCCGTAAAGTACCCTCCAGCACATAGCCATTCTTCTCCAGAATACGGCGCGACGCCACATTTCCCTCTACCACCATCGCCTTAAGCTTGTGGAAACCCGCCTTCAGCAGAAACTCGCTCAGCCCGGCCAGCGCTTCGCTGCCGTACCCCTTGCCGCAGAAGCGATGCAGCAGCATGTAGCCCACCTCAGCCTGGCGGTAGGGTTGCCATTCCGGGCTGCAGCCGAACAGGCCGATCGGCTCGCCGCTGTCGCGCAGTCGCGCCACTACGCAGAGCATATGAAAACTGCTGACCTGCCAGGGCGCGAGGCGTTCGTTGAATCGCTGGCGCAAATCGGCTTCGTCCGGGATTTCGCTGACCCAGGTCATGGTGGCCGCATCTTCATGTACGGCGCGAAACAGCAGCCAGTCTTCGGGCTTGAGGGTCGTGAGCGTAAGACGTGGCGTAATTAACTGCATGAAATTGCTCCAGGTGCGGATAGCCATAAGGGCTGTCAAAACATAACAAACACAATGCCTGCTCACCAGCCTGCGACCGGCAAAAAAGCTTCCCCGTTTTACCAGTCAGGTTTCCTCTTTTTACTATTTTACCCGACAAAGTTGATCCAAAACATGAAGGCGGCGCTCACCCTTGTAGCAGGCTGGCGCATCGCGATCACATTTTTTATGATAGCCCTCTCTCTGTTGCTACCTGAAGGCTGGCTGTGATCTCTCACTTCGATATGCTGTTAGCGGTGTTCGACCGCGCCGCCCTGATGCTGATCTGCCTCTTTTTCCTGACCCGCACCCCGCTTTTCCGCCAACTGCTGCAAAAAGATGAACATACACCGCTGGAAAAAGGCGCCGTTATTGCCATTTTCTCGCTGTTTGCGCTCTTCAGCACCTGGTCGGGCATTAACGTTGACGGTTCACTGCTGAACGTGCGGGTGATCGCCGTGATGGCTGGCGGCATTCTGTTCGGCCCCTGGGTCGGCATCACCACCGGCGTTATTGCCGGGCTGCACCGCTTTCTTATCGATATTCACGGCGTCACCTCGGTGCCCTGCTTAATTACCAGCATTATCGCGGGCTGCGTTTCCGGCGCCATTAACCGTCGCGTACCGAAAGCGCAGCGCTGGCGCATCGGCATTATCGGCGGCATGCTGTGCGAAAGCCTGACTATGCTGCTGATTGTGCTGTGGGCGAAGCCGATGTCGCTTGGGCTGGCGATTGTGTCGGAGATTGCGCTGCCGATGATTCTCGGCGCGTCGAGCATCGGTCTGATTGTACTGCTGGTGCAGAGCGTCGAGGGAGAAAAAGAGGCGATTGCAGCGCGTCAGGCCAAGCTGGCGCTGGAGATAGCCAACAAAACGCTGCCGTTGTTCCGCGACGTCAACAGCGACTCGCTGCGCCGCATCTGCGCGATTATCTGCCGCGATATCAACGCCGACGCCGTCGCCATTACCAATAAAACGCATATTCTCGCCTATGTCGGCTATGGCGAGCAGAACTATCAGAACGGCGACGACGGTATCAGTCCCACCACCGCGCAGGCGATGTCCAGCGGGAAGATCATCATTAAAAATAATGATGAAGCGCATCGCACCAAAGATATCCACTCGATGATCGTTATCCCGCTGCGGGAGAAAGGCAAGGTCACCGGCACCCTGAAAATTTACTACCGCCGCGCGCACCGCATTACCGGTTCGCTGAAAGAGATGGCGATCGGCCTGTCGCAGCTTATCTCTACCCAGCTGGAGGTCTCACGCGCCGAGCAGCTGCGCGAAATGGCCAATAAAGCGGAACTGCGCGCCTTGCAGAGTAAAATAAATCCCCATTTTCTGTTTAACGCGCTGAACGCCATCAACTCCTCTATTCGCCTTAACCCTGATACTGCGCGCCAGCTGGTTATCAACCTTTCCCGCTATCTGCGTTACAACCTTGAGCTGAACGATGATGAAACTATCGATATCAAACGCGAGCTGTGGCAGGTGAAAGACTATATCGCCATTGAGCAGGCGCGTTTTGGCGACAGGCTGTCGATGATTTATGACATTGATGACGATCTTCACTTTTCGCTGCCCAGCCTGTTGATTCAGCCGCTGGTGGAGAACGCCATCGTGCATGGCATTCAGCCCTCGCGAGGAAAAGGCGTGGTAACGCTGAGCGTTAAAGCGATCGGCGATCGGGTACGCATCGCGGTACGCGATACCGGGCCAGGCATCAGCGATGAGGTGATGCGCCGCGTGGCGATGAATGAGATGCCGGGCAATAAAATCGGCCTGCTGAATGTGCATCACCGCGTCAGGCTGTTGACCGGCCAGGGACTTGAAATTACCCGGCTGCAGCCCGGCACCGAGATCGCCTTTACCCTGAGCAAAAGCGGACAGCTGCTGAACGCGCCGCCTCTTGCCGTCGCGGAGAATCTCCAGTGAAGGCCATTATCGTAGAAGATGAGTTTCTGGCGCAGCAGGAGCTAAGCTGGATGATCCAGCAACATAGCCGGATCGCTATTGAGGCCTGCTTTGATGACGGGCTGGAGGTGCTGAAATATCTGCAGCAGCACCGCGTGGACGTTATCTTTCTTGATATCAACATCCCGTCGCTCGACGGTATGCTGCTGGCGCAGAATATTCGCCAGTTCGCGCAGCGGCCGCTGATTGTGTTTATTACCGCATGGAAAGAGCATGCGGTGGAGGCTTTCGAGCTGGAAGCGTTTGACTATATCCTCAAGCCCTATCATGAGGCGCGCATCGTCACCATGCTTAACAAGCTGGAAGCGGTCGGGCAACAGCAGGCTGTCACGCAGACGCCAGTTTCCAGCAGTCCGCAGACCGTCAATCTGGTGAAAGATGAGCGTATCATCGTGACGGATATCAACGATATCTACTATGTGGAGGCGCATGAGAAGCTGACGTTCGTCTATACGCGGCGCGAGGCCTATGTGATGTCGATGAGCATCAGCGAGTTCTGCGCCCGGCTGCCGGAGCAGAGCTTTTTCCGCTGTCATCGCTCTTACTGCGTTAACCTGAGCAAGATCTCCGAGATAGAGCCCTGGTTTAACAACACTTACCTGCTCAGGCTGCGCGATCTGGCGTTTCAGGTACCAGTCAGCCGCAGCAAGGCGAAGCGCTTCCGCGAGCTGATGCGCCTGTAGCTAAACAGGCTTTAAAACTTATGCGCGTAGAGAGGTCAGCCGCCCTCTGAAAAAACGGCCCGCAGGCCGTTTCAGAAGCGTTTTACAGAATACGTCCCAGCGTCTGGCGCAGATGCGCGCCTGCGCCCAGCAGGCCAGGCTGATCGTGGGTGATCATATAGACCGGAATGCGGGAAACGTAGTCGCGGAAGCGTCCTTTATCTTCAAAGGCGGCGCGGAAGCCGGAAGCCTTGAAGAACTCCAGGAAGCGCGGCACGATGCCGCCAGCGATATAGACGCCGCCGAAGGTGCCGAGGTTCAGCGCCAGGTTGCCGCCAAAACGTCCCATAATGACGCAGAACAGCGACAGCGCGCGACGGCAGTCGATGCAGCTGTCGGCCAGCGCGCGTTCGGAGACATCCTTCGGCTTAAGGTTTTCCGGCACGCGATTGTCCGCCTTCACGATAGCGCGGTAGAGATTCACCAGTCCGGCGCCGGAGAGCACGCGCTCGGCAGAGACGTGGCCCAGTTCGGCGCGCAGCACCTCCAGAATCAAATCTTCTTCATCGCTGTTGGCGGCGAAATCGACGTGGCCGCCCTCGCCCGGCAGGCTGACCCAGCGGCGGTCAACGTGCACCAGATGGCTGACGCCCAGCCCGGTGCCCGCGCCATAAATCGCGATGGGCTTATCCTTCACCGGCTCGCCGCCGCCGAACTGAATCACATGATCGGCGGTCAGCATCGGGATCGCCATCGAAACGGCGGTGAAGTCGTTAATGATTTCAAGGTGATCAAAGCCAAGGCTGGCTTTCATTTTGCTGGTGGAAAAAGCCCAGTCATGGTTGGTCATTTCGACCCAGTCTTCCGTGATAGGGCAAGCAATGGCGATGCAGCCGTCTTTAACGTCTTTCAGCTGCTCGCCAAGATAGTGGCGGATGACGGCTTCGAGGCTGTCATAATCTGAAGTTGAGAATGTTTGGGCCTGGGAGATGCTGCCGGTTTCCACCTCACACAGGGCGAGTCGCGCGTTGGTGCCGCCGACGTCGCCGACCAGGGCATAAGTTGTCATTCTTTTGTTGCTCCGCTTGGGGTCCCTAAGATGCAGGACACTATAAAAGTCTGCCGGTAAAACAACAACGCTCGCCGCGACAAAAGACGAGCGTTGAAGGTGGTGCGCACAGCCTACCCGTCCGGCAAGCCGCTTGACAGCGGCAACACTCCGAATCTTATCCCCCGTTGCGCTGCGCCAGACAAGCCGTAACCTTACGCAACAACGGCGGCAGATCGTCTTTGTGCATCGCCACCTCAATCAGCGTCAGGCAGTCGGGCGCCTGCAGGCGCGCCATCACTTCCTCGAGCTGCACGCACTCGGTGACGCGCCAGCTCTGCGCCTGCCCATGCAGACAAAACGCCTGCGGCAGCGCGGTCCAGTTCCACTGCGCAATATCATTATAACGCTGCGTGGCGCCGTGGATGGCGCGCTCCACCGTATAGCCCTCGTTGTTCAGCAGGAAAATAACGGGCCTCTGCCCGTCCCGCAACATCGAGCCTAACTCCTGAATGGTCAGCTGCGCCGAGCCGTCGCCTGTAATCAGGATCACCCGCTGCGCGGGCGCGGCGGTCTGCGCGCCAAAGGCTGCGGGTAAAGTATAGCCAATAGAACCCCAGAGCGGCTGCACCAGCAGCTGCGCGTCGGGCGGCAAACGCAGCGCCGCCGCGCCGAAGGCAGCGGTACCCTGGTCGGCAAGGATAATGTCGCCCGGCTGCAAAAAGTGCTGCATCGCGCGCCAGAAGGCGGTCTGACTGATATATGCTGCCTCATCCTCCGCTTCGACAAGCGGTGCGTGCGGTGCCAGCGCCCAGCGTTCGCCGTAACGCGCGAAAAGCGTTTCCAGCTCGCTTAGCGCATCCGCCATAGTGAGCGGCGCAAAGCGTTCACCCGCCACACTGGCGGCGAAAGGCTGGAGATCGATTAGCTGCGAAGTGGCAAAGTTTTGGGTAAAGCCCGCCGTCAGAGTGTCGGTGAAACGCACGCCGACGCAGAGCGTCACATCCGCCTGCTCGATCGCTTCGCTGACCCCGCTCTCGCTGCCCGCCGCGGCGTAGGTGCCGACGTAGCCTGGCTGCTGCTCGTCCAGCACTCCTTTGCCCATCAGCAGCGTGGCGCAGGGAATGGCGCGCCGCTGGCGCAGACGGGCCAGCGCCTCCTGCTGGCCCCAGCGTCCGGCAAGAAAATCAGCCAGCAGCGCAACGCGACGCGCCTGCCCCAGCAGCTGTTCAGCAGCGGCGTGGAACGCCCGGCGCGCCTGCTCGCTGGAGATCGGCGCGACGTCGAGCGGCGCGGCTGGCGGCGCGACCTCCGCTTCAGCGACGTCTACCGCCAGCATCAGATAGCCGGGACGCTTTTCCCGCATCGCCGTGGCCAGCACCCGATCGATCTCCGCCGTGGCGTTGCCCGCACTGAGCTGTGCCGTTGCCGCGTTAACGTCGCCCGCCATACGCAAAAAATGACGAAAATCGCCATCCCCGAGCGAATGGTGCACGCAGTCGCCCCGCTTTTGCGCCTCACTCGCGGGGGCGCCCACAATCTGGATCACCGGCACATATTCGGCGAAGCTGCCGGCAATACCGTTGATGGCACTCAGCTCGCCGACGCCGAAGGTGGTCAGCAGCGCCGCCGCCCCGCGACAGCGTGCGTAGCCGTCCGCGGCGTAGGCCGCGTTAAGTTCGTTGGCGCAGCCGACCCAGCCGATATCCTGATGCGCGATAACGCGATCGAGAAACTGCAGGTTATAGTCGCCCGGCACGCCAAACAGATGGCCGATGCCTATCTCCTGCAGGCGCGTCAGCAGATAATCTCCTACGGTAAAGCGTTGCATATGCCACTCCTTTCACCAGATGTCTGGTTTGAGTATCTACTATGCTGCCAGACCGGCTAGAAAGCAGCGCAATCAGCTGAACAAAAAAGTGGCAACCCGGCGTTACGATGGGGGATTATTCTGTAAATAAGCGATCTGCGACGCGTTGTGACTGTGTGTAAACGTATACACTGCTATTCTTGCGCTTGAAAATTCTTCCCTGAGACAGGAACGCCGTATGACCTACCTTCCGCATCCCGGCCGTTATCAGCAGATGGAATACCGCCGCAGCGGCCGCAGCGGGCTAAAGCTGCCCGCAATTTCGCTTGGCCTGTGGCATAACTTTGGCGACAGCACGCGCGTCGATAACAGCCGCGAACTGCTGCGCCATGCGTTCGATCGCGGCATTACCCATTTTGATCTGGCGAACAACTACGGCCCGCCGCCGGGCTCGGCGGAAGAGAACTTTGGCCGCATCCTGCGCGAAGATTTCCGCGCCTGCCGCGACGAACTGGTGATCTCCACCAAAGCGGGCTACACCATGTGGGACGGCCCTTACGGTGACTGGGGCTCGCGTAAATACCTTATCTCCAGCCTCGATCAGAGCCTGAAACGCATGGGGCTGGAGTATGTCGATATCTTTTATCACCATCGCCCGGACCCGGAGACACCGCTGGAAGAGACCATGCGCGCGCTGGATCAGGTGGTGCGTCAGGGCAAGGCGCTCTATGCCGCTATCTCTAACTATCCGGCGGATCGCGCGGCGGAAGCGATCGCGATCCTGCGCGATCTGGGCACGCCCTGCCTGATCCACCAGCCGCGCTATTCGATGTTTGAACGCGGCCCGGAAAACGGCCTGCTGGATACCTTAGGCGACAATGGCGTCGGCTGCATCGCCTTCTCTCCGCTGGCGGGCGGCGTGTTGACCGACCGTTACCTGCAGGGCATTCCGCAGGATTCGCGCGTTGCCAGCGGCAGTAAATTCCTGCGCGAGGAGCAGCTTACCGATGAGAAAATGGAAAAAGTGCGCAGGCTGAATGAGATTGCGCAACAGCGCGGCCAGAAGCTGGCGCAGATGGCGCTGGCGTGGGCGCTGCGCGACGACCGCATGACCTCTGTCTTGATTGGCGCAAGCAAAACCGCGCAGATCGACGATGCGGTGGATATGCTGGCGAACCGCCACTTCACTATCGCTGAGCTTTCCGCTATTGAAGGTATACTGCTGTAACTGTTTGCCGCCCGGTTCGCGCCGGGCATTTCTACAGCCGGAATTGTCTCAATCCCTCTTTTCTCCAGATTTTCCTCACAATTATCAGCGACACTCTACTCGTCACACAAGCAATGCGCGGGCATAACGCCTGCACCGCGCAGCGGCCCTGCCGCTGATAAGGAGAAGAAAATGAAACCTGCGATAATTTTTGCTGCTTTGCTGACCTGCCTGTCGCCTTTGGCGATCCAAAACGTCCAGGCTGCTGGCGCCTCTATTAGCCTGGCGCCCGGCGTAACGCTGCATCTGGGAGACCGCGATCGCCGCGGTTACTACTGGGACGGCGGCCGCTGGCGCGAGCCGCGCTGGTGGAACGACCGCTACCAGTACAATAATCATCGCTGGTGGCGCCATGAAGAGTGGCGACGTCAGAAGCAGTGGGAGCACGAGCGCCGCTGGCATGAGCGCGAACGCCGTCACCACTGGCGCGAGGCGCAGCGCCATCACGAGCGTTACGATCGCCACCATTATTAAGCTGACTTATTCGCCTTTGCGCTACGCGGCCTGAGAGGCTACGGTTCGGCGAATAAACGGCGTCCCGTCTGCCGTGCCGTTTCCAGATGCGTTTCAGGCGAGTCGGCGTCAGGCAGTAAAATCAGTTCCGACGTTTTCACCGCCGCGCCGACATAGTCAAAAATCCCTTCATCGATCTGCGTGCGCATCGCGGCATAATAGCCGCGGCGCGCATAGGTACGCAGATTCGCCCCGCCTATGCCCAACAGATGCACCTGCAGACGCCCCAGCTTTTTATTGATTTTGCCCTCAGGCGTCTCCCCATACGCCCAGCCGCTGGTAAATACGCGGTCGATCCAGCCTTTCAGCACGCCGGGGAAGGACCACCAGTAAACGGGATAAACCAGCACCAGCGCGTCGGCGCGGTCAATGCGCTTTTGCTCGGCCAGCACGTCGGCAGGCGGCGCAGACTGGTTGCGGAACAGCGCCAGGTCAGCCTCGCCATAGCGTGGATCGAACCCCTCCGCTATCAGGTCAGCGATTTCAAAAGTGTGCGGGGAGCGGATCTCGTTTGTCACCGCCCTGGCGACAGCGTGCGTAAATGAATCTCGATCGGGATGGGCGACCACTATCAGAGTATGCATAGGCTGACTCCTGTTCAAAGAAGAGAAAACGACTGCATATCGATAGTAGATGACCTGGGGCGGGCCGCGGCGACAGGCGCACATGCGGTTAAAGAGAGAGAAACGCTGGCCTGTGATAAGGCAGGCCAGCGTTTTAGCAGCTTTACAGACCGAGGATCTCGCCAACCAGCAGATAAGCATTGAGCGCCACCACCAGCACCACGATGGCGCGGCCAGCGTTCTGCATCAGGCGCGAGTTAACCATCTCGCCCATAATCTCGCGGTTGCCGGTAAAAGAGAGCAACGGTACCAGCGCCAGCGCGATGCCGAAGCTCAGCAGCACCTGGCTCATCACCAGAATGCGCGTCGGGTCCCAGCCCACCATAATGACGATAAAAGAGGGCAGCATGGTAACCAGACGACGCACCCACAGCGGAATATGAAAGCGGATAAAGCCCTGCATCACCACCTGACCGGCCAAGGTGCCGACCACGGTAGATGACAGGCCCGCCGCAACCAGGCTCAGGCCGAACACCGTTGCTGCGGCATGGCCGAGCAGCGGCGTCAGCGTCAGGTAAGCCTGATCAAGCTCGGCGATGGCGCTGTGGCCGCTGAAGTGGAACGCGGCGGCGGCGGTCGCCATCATCGCCAGGTTAACAAAGCCAGCAATGGTCATGGCGATCGCCACATCCAGCTTGGTCGAAGAGTAACGCTGACTTTTATTACCGCTCGCCCCGAACTGCGTCAGCGCCGAATGGAGATAGATGACGTGCGGCATAATGGTGGCGCCCAGCACGCCCGCCGCCAGGAATACGGCATCTGAAGTCGGCAGCGACGGCAGCGCCATCCCGACGACCAGCTCGCTGACCTTCGGCTGCGAAAAGAAGAGCTCGACGATATAGGCCGCCGCCACGAACAGCAGCAGGCCGCCAATCACCACTTCCAGCGGCTTCTGGCCGCGGCTTTGCAGCATCAGGATTAAAAAGGTGGCCACGCCGGTCAGCACCGCGCCCTGCAACAGCGAAATGCCGAGCAGCAGCTTAAAGCCGAGCGCCGCGCCGATAAACTCCGCCAGGTCGGTCGCCATTGCGATGATTTCCGCCTGTACCCAGTAGAACCACACCGCCGGACGCGGAAAGCGATCGCGAATATGTTCAGCAAGGTTTTTACCGGTGGCGATACCGAGCTTGGCGGACATCAGCTGAATGACCATCGCCATGATATTGGCCCAGACCACAACCCACAGCAGCTTGTAGCCATAGGCGGCGCCAGCCTGAATATTGGTCGCAAAGTTGCCTGGATCGATGTAGCCGATGGCGGCAATAAAGGCCGGACCCAGCAGCGCAAGCTTGATTTTTCTGGCTCCGCGAGCGGCACGCTCGGCGGTACGACTCTCAAACATAATTCTCTACCTGTCTGAACGCGTTTTAACCATGCCAGAGTATGGCCTGATCGCGGCAAGTGAAATGCGGTTATCGTTATTGCTGTAATAGATAGTGCTATGAAGTATAGCCATTGCTATACCTTACGGTAAAGCGAGACTTGTTAAAAAATGTGCAACGCGTCTCACTCTACGCTCTGGACATATTATAGACAATATTTTTGTGGATATTTGCTGTGAACGTTTTGTGAACAGGCTGTGACGGGTGAGAGTTTTCTGAGAAAACGGGTGATAGCGAATCCTTATAATGTGGATTTGATCTCGTTTTTAAGTAACGCGTTACATAGAATACGCAGCAAATTACAACCCTCCTCAAATCTGGAGCAAGCATGTCCCATATTTTGCACTTCCTTTTAGCACTGGTGGTGGTAGGCGTGCTGGCGTTACTCGTCAGCCATGACCGTAAAAGTATTCGTATTCGCTACATTGTCCAGCTTCTGGTCATTGAAGTGCTGCTGGCGTGGTTCTTCCTGAATTCCGAGGCAGGGCTCGGGTTCGTTAAAGGTTTCGCCGGTCTGTTCGACCATCTTCTTAAGTACGCAGGCGAAGGCACCAACTTCGTGTTCGGCAATATGAACGATAAAGGCCTCGCGTTCTTCTTCCTGAATGTGCTGTGTCCGATCGTCTTTATCTCCGCGCTGATCGGCATTCTGCAGCATTTCCGTATTCTGCCGTGGGTAATCCGCGGTATCGGCACCGTGCTCTCTAAAGTCAACGGCATGGGCAAGCTGGAATCCTTTAACGCCGTCAGCTCTCTGATTCTGGGACAATCAGAAAACTTTATCGCCTATAAGGATATCCTCGGCAAAATGTCGCAGCGCCGCATGTACACCATGGCAGCGACCGCGATGTCGACCGTTTCTATGTCGATTGTCGGCGCCTATATGACCATGCTGCAGCCGAAATATGTGGTCGCCGCGCTGGTGCTTAACATGTTCAGTACCTTTATCGTGCTGTCGCTGATCAACCCTTACCGCGTCGACAGCGAGGAAGATCTGCAGCTGCAGGACATCCATAAAGGCCAGAGCTTCTTTGAAATGCTGGGCGAATATATTCTCGCCGGTTTCCGTGTGGCGATTATCGTCGCGGCAATGCTGATCGGCTTTATCGCGCTGATCTCCGGCCTGAACGCGCTGTTCGAATTTATCTTCGGCATCAGCTTCCAGGGCGTGCTGGGCTACGTCTTCTATCCGTTTGCCTGGGTGATGGGCGTGCCGGCTCACGAAGCGCTGCAGGTCGGCAGTATTATGGCCACCAAGCTGGTTTCCAACGAGTTCGTGGCGATGATGGATCTGCAGAAGCTGGCGGGCCATCTGTCACCGCATTCTGAAGGCATTCTGTCAGTGTTCCTGGTCTCCTTCGCCAACTTCTCTTCAATCGGCATCGTCGCAGGCGCTATTAAAGGTCTGAACGAGGAGCAAGGCAACGTGGTGTCGCGCTTCGGCCTGAAGCTGCTCTACGGCTCAACGCTGGTTAGCGTGCTTTCCGCCGCCATTGCCGGTCTGGTGCTGGCGTTCTGACGGACAGGCGGGAGAGAGAACCAAGAGCAAAGCGCCCCGTGACAGGAAGTTGCGGGAAAAGTCGGCAGAGACGCCGCCATCTGCGCCTTGTTGAATCACTCACTTCCGCGCTGCCAACGGGTAGCACGTTGCAGGGCGAGACAATGTCTCGCCCTTATTCTTAATTATTCCTGCTTGTTATAACGCCTGCCGCGTCGTCTCAGCCGCGCTGCGACGCCCTTCCCCGTTTCCCGCAAATCCTTTGCACAATATCGAATTTCATCTCGTGCCCGCCGCCCCGTAGTTTTTCTGGTAACTCAACACCGGGAGAAGCGCATGAGCATTCAATTTCTGGGCATGATCGGCCATCGTCTGGCCTCTGAAATCATTCCGGCCAGCGGGCCGTTATTCGATAAAAACTATATTGCTGATTTCACCCGCGCCCATGAAGAGGCGGGATTTGACCGGGTTCTGGTGGGCTACTGGTCCGATCAACCAGACGGCTTTTTAGTCACGGCGCACGCTGCCGCCAGCACCTCGCGCATTAAATTTTTACTGGCGCATCGTCCGGGCTTTGTGGCGCCAACGCTGGCGGCGCGTAAGCTGGCGTCGCTCGATCACCTCACCGACGGACGTCTGGCGGTGCATATCATCAGCGGCGGCAGCGACAGCGAACAGCGCCGCGACGGCGACTTCCTCAACAAAACGGAACGTTACGCGCGCACCGACGAGTTTCTCAGCGTGCTGAATAAGAGCCTGACCTCAGCGGAAGCCTGGGATCACCAGGGCGACTTTTACCGCGCCGAGCAGGCCTTCTCCGCCATCAAACCGCTGCAAAGCAAACTGCCGGTCTACTTTGGCGGCTCTTCGCCGGAGGCGATTGAGGTCGCCGCGCGCCACGCCGACGTTTTCGCGCTGTGGGGCGAGCCGCTGCAGGGCGCGGCGGAAACCGTGCAAACCGTGCGTGCCGCCGCGGCGAAAAGCGGCCGTGATATTAAATTCAATATCTCTTTCCGCCCGATTATCGGCAAAACAGAGAAAGAGGCCTGGGAGCGCGCGGAACATATTTATCAGACGGCGCAAAAGCAGCTGGCCGAGTCGGGCTACTCCTTCGGCCTGCCCAAGCCGCAAAGCGTGGGCGCGCAGCGCTTGCTGGCGGCGGCTAACGAAAGCGATCGCCACGATAAAGTGCTGTGGACCGGCATCGCGAAGCTGGTGAGCGGCGGCTATAACTCCACCGCGCTGGTGGGCACCGCGGATCAGGTTTCCGATGCGCTGCTGGATTACTACCACCTCGGCATCGACAGCGTGCTGATCCGCGGCTTCGATCCGCTGAACGACGCGGTGGAGTATGGCCGCGAGCTGCTGCCGCTGACGCGCGAAAAAGTCGCCGCCCTGACGCGCGGCAAGAGGAGCGCCTGATGCGTCTGGCTGTCCTGTTTGCCGGTATCACGCTGGCGTTAAGCCTTCATCACGCCCTCGCCGCCGAAAAAGTGACGCTGCGCCTCGGCGACGTCAAAGGGGATCGTTTCGCCGCGCTGAAGGCCTCCGGCGAACTGGAAAACCTGCCTTATGAACTGAAGCTCACCGCGTTCGACGCTGGCGCGCCGGTGCAGGAAGCGCTGAATGCGGGCGCGCTGGACGTTGGTTTTACCGGCGATCTGCCGTTCCTGTTTGTCTATGCCGCAGGCGCGCCGGTTAAAGCGGTCGGAGCGTGGCAGAACAATCCAGACAGCATCGCGCTGTTGACGCGTCCTGATGCGGGGATCCACCGCCTGCAGGATCTGAAAGGGAAGCAGATCGCCGTTAACCGCGGCGGCTGGGGGCACTATCTGATCCTTGGCCTGCTGGAGCGCGCCGGTCTGAAGCCCGACGAGGTGACGCTGCGCTTCCTCAGCCCGGTGGATGGCCGCGCGGCGCTCACCTCCGGCGCGGTTTCCGCCTGGGCGCCCTGGGAGCCCTATATCGCCACCTCAACCCAGGTCGACGGTACGGTGCGCGTGCCACAGGGCGGCGGCGGCGGCATTATGTCCGGCTACTCCTATGCGCTGGCGCGCAAAGAGGCGCTGGCCGATCCAGAGAAACGCAAAGCCATCGCCGATCTGCTGACGCGGCTGGCGAAGGCGCAGATCTGGGCGGCGCAGCATCCGCAGCCGTTCGCGCAGGCGCTGGGAAAATCGCTCAATATGCCGACCGCCATTACCCGCAGCTGGATCGACGATGCACGCATCCGTCCGCTGGTATTCGATTCCTCGCTTATCGCTACGCTGCAAAAATCCGCTGACTTCTTTCATCGCTATCAGGTACTGCCTGACGCGGTCGACGTCAGCGACGCCTTTGATTTCAGTCTGGCGGACGGTGCCAACCAGGTGGCGCGCCACTATCAGGAGAACAAATCGTGAGCGTTCTTAATTATCGTCGGCTGCGCGATTTTGTGGCGCAGCTCGCCGCCCTGCTCGACCAGCAGCCGGATGAGGCGACTCTTCTGGATCGCGGCAGCGAGCTGCTGCGTCCGCTGCTGCTGCACGACGACTGGCTGGACGAGGCGTTTACCCAGCCGCATCCGCAACATTACCAGCAGTATCTGCTGCATGCCGACGCGCAGCAGCGTTTCTCGGTGGTGAGCTTTGTCTGGGGGCCCGGTCAGCAGACGCCGGTGCACGATCACCGCGTCTGGGGCTTGATCGGCATGCTGCGCGGCGCGGAAGTGTCGCAGGGTTTTACGCAGACGCGTGACGGACTGGCGCCGGACGGCGCGCCGGTACGTCTGGACCCCGGCCATATCGAAGCGGTATCGCCGCGCGTCGGCGATATCCATCGCGTCAGTAACGCCTTCGACGATCGCGTATCTATCAGCATCCACGTTTACGGCGCCAATATCGGCGCGGTAAAACGCGCCGTCTATCGGGAAGATGGCAGCGCAAAACCCTTTATCTCCGGTTACAGCAACCGCTACTTACCTAATATCTGGGATCTCTCACATGGCTAAAACTTTTCCTCTGCGCGACGCCGCAGAGATTCAGCAGGCGCTGCGCCAGCAGCAGGAAGTGGCGCTGGTCGACGTCCGCGACGAGGCGCTCTATGCGCAAGGACATCCGCTGTTTGCGGTGAATATTCCGCTCTCAAAACTGGAGCTGGAATGGCTGGATCGCCTTCCGCGTCGTGATACCGCGATTACCCTTTACGATAACGGCGAAGGTCTGGCGCAGACGGCGGCGGCGCGCGCGGCGGCATGGGGCTACAGCAATATCACCCTGCTTAAGGACGATCTGGCAGGCTGGCGCGCAGCGGGCGGCGAGCTGTTTATCGACGTGAACTCACCGAGCAAAGCCTTTGGCGAGCTGGTGGAACACCATAACCATACGCCGTCGCTGGCGGCGGAACAGGTTGATGCGCTGCTGCGCGACAAGGCTGACGTGGTGGTGCTCGACGCGCGCCGCTTTGATGAATATCACACCATGTCCGTTCCCGGCGCCATCAGCGTGCCGGGTGGCGAACTGGTGCTGCGCGTACGCGATATCGCCCCCTCTCCCGCCACCACCGTAATTGTGAACTGCGCCGGGCGTACGCGCAGCATTATCGGCACCCAGTCGCTGGTTAACGCCGGGCTCCGCAATCCGGTCTATGCGCTGCGCAACGGCACCATCGGCTGGACGCTGGCCGGTTTACCGCTTGAGCAGCAGCAGAGCCGCCGCTATGGCGCCGCCAGCGACACCGCTCATCGTCATGCCGTCGCGCAGGCGCGTCAGGTGGCGGATCGCGCGGGCGTCGCACGCATCGACGCCGCCCAGCTGGCGCGCTGGCAGCAGGAAGCCCGCACCACTTATCTGTTCGACGTGCGCGACGCCGATGAGTTCGCTGCCGGTCATCTGCCGGGCAGCCGTCACGTTCCGGGCGGTCAGCTGGTGCAGGAAACCGATCACTACGCCAGCGTGCGTGGCGCGCGTATCGTCCTGATCGACAACGACGGCGTGCGCGCCAGCATGGCAGCCTCCTGGCTGGCGCAGATGGGCTGGGAGGTGGCGGTACTTGAGGGTCTTCAGCCGGAGGAGTTCAGCGCGACGGGCGGCTGGACGGCGCAGGTGCCCGCCGCAGTGCCCGCAGAGCGCGTATCGCCGCGGCAGCTTGCCGACTGGCTGAGCCAGGGCGACACCCAGGTGCTGGATTTCACCACGCGCGCCAACCATGTTAAAAGCCATATTCCCGGCGCCGCCTGGCTGCTGCGCTCTACGCTGCAACAGCAGGGAAAAGCGCTGCTGCCAGAGGCCGAACGCTATGTCTTAACCTGCGGCAGCAGCCTGCTGGCGGGTTATGCGCTGGAACAGGTCGCGGCGCTGACCGGCAAGCCGGTTTATCTGCTGGAGGGCGGCAATACCGCCTGGCGCAACGCCGGACTGCCGACGGAGGCTGGTGAGAATGCGCTGCTGTCGCCCGCCATCGATCGCTATCGCCGTCCTTATGAGGGCACCGATATTGAACCTGAGGTGATGCAGGCCTATCTCGACTGGGAGTATGGACTGGTGGCGCAGCTGGATCGCGACGGCACACACGGCTTTCGCGTCCTGCGGCCTGAAACGCAAAGCGTGACGGCGTAGACATTGACGGCATGAAAACAGGGCGGCAGCGATGTCGCTCTTTTTTTGCGCGCGCAAATGCGTTAAATGACTGGTCTGCTGTTTAAGGAAGTTGCCTGAGAAATCAGGTCTTTGAAAATGGTGGAGATAAGCGGGATCGAACCGCTGACCTCTTGCATGCCATGCAAGCGCTCTCCCAGCTGAGCTATACCCCCACATCTGGAATCGTTTTTTCAGTGCCAAATCGTTGGGATGCGATTTGGTGGAGCTAAGCGGGATCGAACCGCTGACCTCTTGCATGCCATGCAAGCGCTCTCCCAGCTGAGCTATAGCCCCGAACCGAAAAAACCGTCGTGTTACTCGACGGACGGCATGATATGAAACCGTCCTCAGGGTGTCAACGGCAAAATCAAAAACTGCGTTTGATCGCTGAAAAAGGCGGCAAATAGCGGAACACGCTGTTTTCAGCCGCTTTTATCCAGTCGTTACAGGAAGCACTAAACAGCGCGGTTACGCACCAGATTTTAACTGCTTTGACAGGTTAAATTACCGTTAAACAGCCTTTAGGATTTTTCTTGTTTTCCGTTAAAAGCCGTGTAAAACTTAGCCCGCTAACCAAGTGGTCATCGCTGCCCACGCCTTAAAACAACACCATCCCTGTCACAACTATCAATAATATTCGAGATACTATGTCGCTGCATTCACCTAAAGAGATCGCTCAACTGGCGATTCAGGCTGGCGTCACTAAAAGCCGCGCCTCCATTCCGACTTTATTAATTCTTGGCTTTATGGCCGGCGCCTTTATCGCCACCGGCTTTCTGCTTGATCTGCACGTGATCAACTCGCTACCGGCTGAGTGGGGCTCGTTTGGCGGCCTGCTGGGCGCTGCCGTGTTCCCGGTCGGCCTGATCCTGACCGTACTGGCGGGCGGCGAACTGCTGACCGGCAATATGATGACGATGCCAGTCTCCTGGTTTGCGCGCCGTATTAGCGGTTTCGCCGTGCTGCGCAACTGGTTCTGGGTCACTATCGCTAACTTTATCGGCAGCCTTGCCATCGCCTGGTTCTTCGGCCATATGCTGGGCATGACCGAAGGCGACTATCTGAAGAAGACCGTCGCTATTGCCAGTGCGAAAGTGCACGCGGATTTCCTGCACGCCTTTATCTCCGGCATCGGCTGTAACTGGCTGGTTTGCCTGGCGGTATGGCTGGCATTCGCCAGTAAAGATGTGGTGGGCAAAATCTTCGGTATGTGGTTCCCGGTTATGGCGTTCGTCGCTATCGGTTTTCAGCACGTCGTCGCTAACATGTTTATCGTGCCTGCGGCCATCTTCGCTGGCCAGTTGACCTGGGCGGATTACCTGCCTAACTTCGTTGCCGTGTTCCTGGGTAACGGCGTCGGCGGCGCTGTTTTTGTCGGCCTCGCTTACTACCTCGCCTTCCGTCCTTCTGCTGAAGCAGTAGGTACCGCGCAGTAATTTTTTTTTGCCTTTTGTCGCCAGGCAAAAGGCAATTTCCATTCGCGTTACTTTCACGCGTTACGATTTGCTGTAATATGTATGGCTAATGTATTACACAGGGACAGCATCGTGAAAAAGGAATGGTTAACCCCCGAAGAGCTCGCGAACGAAACAGGTTACAGTCGTCAAACGGTCAATAAATGGATTAAGCGCGAAAACTGGACCACCACGCCGAAGCCGGGCGTACAGGGCGGTAAAGCGAGATTGATTCATATTGACGAGCGCGTGAAAAACTTTATTCAGTCCATGCGCAACCTGAACGAACCCAACGCCTCCTACACCACGCAACAGAACTCTTTACCTGCGTTACTATTAAGTTCTGTACAGCAAATGTCACAGAGTGAGCAGGATAAGCTTGTCGCGCTGATTTTGCGTGAAGGGATTAAAGGCGTACTGCAGCGGCTGGGGATTAGCGAAGAATAAAAAAACCGGAAGCATCGCGCTTCCGGTTTTTGTCTGTCAGGCCTGCGCTTCGCGTTCAGCAATAAAAGCCAGCGCTTTTTCAATACGCGCCACGCTACGGCGCTGTCCGATAGCTTCGACAGTAACGTCCAGCCCTGGTGACTGGCCTGCGCCGGTGACGGCGACGCGCAGCGGCATGCCGACCTTGCCCATCCCGACTTCCAGCTCATCCGCCGTGCTTTGAATCGCCTGGTGCACGTTTTCCGCCGTCCAGTCGCTAATGGCGGCCAGTTTATCGCGCACGACTTCCAGCGGCTGCCGCGCAACCGGACGCAGATGCTTTTTCGCCGCGTCAGCATCGAACTCATCAAACTCTTCATAGAAGTAACGGCAGGAAGCCGCCATCTCTTTCAGCGTTTTGCAGCGTTCGCCCAGCAGCGTGACCAGCTTCGCCAGTTCCGGACCGGTGCGGGTGTCGATATTCTGCTGTTCGATGTGCCACTGCAGATGGGTCGCCACATATTCCGGCGGCATGCTGTTAATGTAGTGGTGATTGAGCCACTGCAGCTTTTCGGTGTTGAACGCGCTGGCAGATTTGCTGACGGCATCCAGCGTAAACAGCGCTTTCATCTCTGGAACAGAGAAGATCTCCTGATCGCCATGGGACCAGCCCAGACGCACCAGGTAGTTAAGCAGCGCTTCCGGCAGGTAGCCGTCGTCGCGGTACTGCATAACCCCTACCGCGCCGTGACGCTTGGAGAGTTTTTTGCCGTCGTCGCCCAAAATCATAGAGACGTGCGCATAAACCGGCACCTGCGCGCCGATCGCTTTAAGGATGTTGATCTGGCGCGGCGTATTGTTGATGTGGTCTTCGCCGCGAATCACATGGGTGATGCCCATATCCCAGTCATCGACGACGACGCAGAAATTGTAGGTCGGCGAACCGTCGGTGCGGCGGATAATCAGGTCGTCCAGCTCCTGGTTGCTGAACTCGATCGGGCCGCGGATCTGGTCGTCAAAAATAACCGAACCTTCCTGCGGGTTGCGGAAGCGCACCACGCAAGGCTCGTCCGCCGCGTGATGTTCATGGCTGTCGCGGCAGTGGCCGTCGTAGCGCGGCTTTTCGCCGTTCGCCATTTGCGTTTCGCGCAGTTGCTCCAGGCGCTCTTTCGAGCAGTAGCATTTATAGGCGGTGCCCGCTTCCAGCATGTCATCGATAACCGCGTTATAGCGATCGAAGCGTTTGGTCTGGTAGTACGGGCCCTCGTCCCAGTCCAGGCTCAGCCAGTTCATGCCATCCATAATGGCTTCGATGGCTTCCGGCGTGGAACGCTCCAGATCGGTGTCTTCGATACGCAGGACAAATTCGCCCTGGTTATGGCGTGCGAAAAGCCAGGAGTAGAGCGCGGTGCGTGCGCCGCCGACATGCAGGTAGCCGGTCGGGCTGGGCGCGAAGCGAGTTTTGATTTTCATTCAGCAGTGCCTTAGATGCGCAGGTTCTTTGTCTGGATGACAAAAAACGGGTTAGACGCGAAAAACCGTGCGCACATTCTAGCACCTGGCGTTGAATCCTCAATGACTGCGCGCCTGCGCAAAGGGGTAAAGCGGCGGGTTTCTGCTAATAAAACCAGCACATTGGCTAAAAGCAGCGCGGGATGTCTAATTTTGAAGCGAACGCGCATTTTAGTTTTAAAAAGCGTTGACTCACTTCGAAGGATCCCTATAATGCGACTCCACACAGCGGGGGTGATTAGCTCAGTTGGTAGAGCATCTCCCTTACAAGGAGGGGGTCGGCGGTTCGAGCCCGTCATCACCCACCACTCTTAAGGTGGCCCGCAGTGAACAAGAGATAAGATATGGGTGATTAGCTCAGTTGGTAGAGCATCTCCCTTACAAGGAGGGGGTCGGCGGTTCGAGCCCGTCATCACCCACCATTCTTAAGGTGGCCCGCAGTGAACAAGAGATAAGATATGGGTGATTAGCTCAGTTGGTAGAGCATCTCCCTTACAAGGAGGGGGTCGGCGGTTCGAGCCCGTCATCACCCACCACTCTTAAGGTGGCCCGCAGTGAACAAGAGATAAGATATGGGTGATTAGCTCAGTTGGTAGAGCATCTCCCTTACAAGGAGGGGGTCGGCGGTTCGAGCCCGTCATCACCCACCACTTCGGGTCGTTAGCTCAGTCGGTAGAGCAGTTGACTTTTAATCAATTGGTCGCAGGTTCGAATCCTGCACGACCCACCAAATTCAGAGAAAAGCGCCCAACGGGCGCTTTTTTCGTTTCTGTACACGTAAGGTTAGCGTGCAGGATGAGAACCTGCGCAGGTTCGACTGAATCGCCGGAGCGATTCAGGCTGATGCGAAGCATCACCCGCAGGGCGAGGCGCCGGACGGGCCGAGGCAAATCCTGCACGACCCACCAAATTCAGAGAAAAGCGCCCAACGGGCGCTTTTTTCGTTTCTGTGCACATAAGGTTAACGTGCAGGATGAGAACCTGCGCAGGTTCGACTGAATCGCCGGAGCGATTCAGGCTGATGCAAAGCATCACCCGCAGGGCGAGGCCCCGGACGGGCCGAGGAAAATCCTGCACGACCCACCAAATTCAGAGAAAAGCGCCCAACGGGCGCTTTTTTCGTTTCCGGCCACTGCGCCGCGGCCCCGACAATACCTTTTCCAAACCTTAACGCTTTCTTGCCTCAAGCCTTTTTTTCCTGAACCGATAACGATTTTGTCTATTTGCATGCAAGGAGAAAAAAGATGTCCGCAATATCCGCTTTATCTGGCAGTACAGGCAGTAGCACCGGCAGCAGCAGCGCCAGCGTCTCGTCGCAGATTTCCGCGCTTAATAAGCAGATCCAGAGCATCACGAAGCAGGTTAAAGAGCTGTCGGATAATCAGGATCTGACCGACGAGCAGAAATCTGAAATGGAGCAGATGTACCAGTCGCAAATCGCCATGCTCGAAGCGCAGATTGCTCAGCTTGAGCAGAAGCAGACCGAGCAGGCGCAGCAGAACAGCGAACCGGCGAAACAGGCCGCGAGCGTTCAGGCTGCTGACGGCATTAATCGTCCGACCGCTACCAATCAGGTTAACGTCTATATCTAAAACGCCGGATTTATCGCGCGTTGTTGCGTCAGCAGCGCCGCCTGCTGACGCGCTTCCTGCCAGATCGCCTGCGCCGCAGGCGTCAGCGACCGGTTCTTGCGCTTAACCAGCACCAGGCTGCGGTTGATTTCCGGATAGAGTCGGCGCACGGTCAGCGCCCTGCCCGCCGGAAGCGGCAGCGCCAGCGCCGGTAAGATACTGATGCCGATACCCGCATCGACCATGGGAAACAGCGTCGCCGGATGTCCAATTTCCTGCACGACGTTTACCTCGACCTGCTGCTGCCGCAGCGCCGCGTCGATTAACACCCGACTGCCAGAAGCGTAGTCCTGCAACACCATAGTGCGTCCCGCCAGCATACGCCACTGCGCTTTATCCACCCGGGCGAGCGGATCGTCGCTGCGGCATAGCAGCAAAAAAGGCTCGTCCAGAATCGCCTGGCAGTCGAGATCGCTGTCGTTAAGCGGGCCAATAACAATACCGAAATCGACTTCTGCATTGCGTACGCTCTGCAAAACCATCTCCTGCACCCGGTCATGCAAAATAATCCTGATGTCGGGATAGCTTTGCTGACTCGCGGCAAGGCATTGCGGCATCAGATGCGCGGAGATGGTCTGGCTGGCGGCGATACGCACCGTACCGCTGCGCTGTTCGCCGTAGCTGCGAATATCCAGCAGCGTAGAGTTCATCTCTTCCAGCAGGCTCGCCATGCGCGAGGCGAGCTGCTGCCCCGCTTCCGTCAGCATCACTTCGCGGGTCGTTCTGTCGAGCAGCCGCACGCCAGTAACGGCTTCCAGCTCTTTAATGCTGTGGCTGACGGCCGACTGGCTTAACCCAATCGCCTGTCCGGCCTGGCTGAATCCGCCATAGTGGGCGACAGCGACAAAGGTGCGCAGCTGGCGTAAAGTGTAATTCATCGAAATGGCTCATAGATTGATGCAATAAATCAATTTTATTTCTAAACCCACTTCCCGCACAATCACACCATGTAAATTTTAACCGGATTTTAACAATGGGATTTCTGCGACTCGATCCGATGATGATCAAACTGATCATCACGGTGCTGCTGGCCACCTTCCTGCCTGCTAAAGGCATCTTTGTCGATATCTTCGAATACCTGACCACGGCCGCCATCGCCCTGCTGTTTTTTATGCACGGTGCCAAGCTGTCACGCGAAAAGATCATTGCGGGCAGCAGCCACTGGCGGCTGCATTTGTGGATTATGTTCAGCACCTTCGTGCTCTTCCCGATTATCGGCCTGCTGATCGTCTGGTGGCACCCGGTTAAGGTCAGCGCAGAGATCTACACCGGCTTTATCTATCTCTGCATTCTGCCCGCCACCGTACAGTCCGCTATCGCCTTTACCTCAATAGCGGGCGGTAACGTAGCGGCGGCGGTATGCAGCGCCTCGGCGTCGAGCCTGCTGGGCGTCTTTATCTCTCCGCTGCTGGTGAATCTGGTTATGGACGTGCACAGCAGCGCGCCCACCAACGGGCTTGAGCAGGTCGGCAAAATTATGCTGCAGCTGCTGGTGCCTTTCGTGCTGGGTCACCTGTCACGCCGCTGGATCGCCGGCTGGGTGGAAAGGCATCGCAGCCTGATTGGCAAAACTGACCAGACTTCGATCCTGCTGGTGGTCTACTCCGCCTTTAGCGAAGCAGTAGTTAACGGCATCTGGCATCGCGTCGGCATTGATACCCTGCTGTGGATCCTGGCGGGCTGTCTGCTGCTGCTGGCGCTGGTACTGACAATTAATCTCTGCGCCTCGCGCCTGTTTGGCTTTAATCGCGCTGATGAAATCGTGGTGCTGTTTTGCGGTTCGAAAAAGAGCCTGGCGAACGGCGTGCCGATGGCGAACATTCTCTTCCCGGCCAGCGCGGTGGGGATTATCGTGCTGCCGCTAATGATTTTCCATCAGGTGCAGCTGATGATCTGCTCTTATATCGCGCAGCGCTACAAAGCCAGCCATGAGAAGAAGCTGAAGCAAGAGATGAGGCCGACCGTCGTGGAGTCGCAGAAGTAATAAAAAAGCCCGCCGAAGCGGGCTTTTTTACGCGTTGCGTTTAAGCGGTTTGACCAGACCTTCCAGACCTTCAATTTTGATAGCGAGCGTCATCTGCATCAGCTCGCCTAAATGGCCGGAGGGAAACTCCGCTTTGCGCGCGAACCACAGCAGGTAAGGCTCCGGCAGATCGATGAGCAGGCAACCTTTATACTTGCCGAACGGCATCGCCGTATTGGCGATCTCAACCAGGAACGCCTTGTCCATATCAGGCATCCAGCAGCCGAATCATTTCGGCTTCGTCGATAACCTCAATGCCCAGCTCCTGCGCTTTGACCAGCTTGGAGCCAGCCGCTTCGCCCGCGATGACCAGATCGGTTTTCTTCGAGACGCTACCGCTCACCTTCGCGCCAAGCGCGGTCAGGCGATCTTTAGCCTCATCGCGCGTTAGCTGCGTCAGCGAGCCGGTCAGCACCACGGTTTTACCGGCGAACGGGCTGTCGATCTCTTCCGCCTTCACCACCTCGATCCTGGGCCAGTGCACCCCCGCCTCTTCCACCAGCTGACGAATGACTTCGCGGTTGCTCTCTTCTTCCATAAAGTTGCGCACGTGGGTGGCGACAACGGTGCCGACATCCTGAACCGCAATCAGCGCCTCCAGATCGGCATCCATCACTTTTTGCAGCTCGCCAAAGTGATTCGCCAGGTTGGCAGCGGTCGCTTCGCCCACTTCACGAATGCCGAGCGCGTAGAGAAAACGCGCCAGCGTAGTCGATTTCGCCTTTTCCAGCGCGTTTACCACGTTTTGCGCGGATTTCGGCCCCATGCGATCCAGGCCAAGCAGCTTCTCTGGCGTCAGGCGGAACAGATCCGCAGGCGTTTTGACATATTCGGTCTCCACCAGCTGGTCGATAATTTTATCGCCCAGGCCATCGACGTCCATCGCGCGACGCGAGACAAAATGCTTCAGCGCCTCTTTGCGCTGCGCGCCGCAGATTAGCCCGCCGGTACAGCGCGTCACGGCCTCACCCTCGACGCGTTCAACGTCAGATCCGCATACCGGACAGTGCGTGGGGAAAACCACTTCGCGCGCATCGGCCGGACGCTCGGAGAGCACCACGTTTACAACCTGCGGAATGACGTCGCCCGCGCGGCGGATCACAACCTTATCGCCAATGCGCAGGCCGAGACGCTCGATCTCATCCGCGTTGTGCAGGGTCGCGTTGCTCACCATCGCGCCCGCCACCAGAACCGGCTCCAGACGCGCTACCGGCGTCACGGCGCCGGTACGGCCTACCTGAAATTCCACGTCGCGCACGAACGTCATCTGTTCCTGCGCCGGAAACTTGAACGCCACTGCCCAGCGCGGCGCGCGCGCCACAAAACCGAGGCGTTCCTGCAGCGCCTGCGAGTCGACTTTGATCACCACGCCGTCGATATCGAAACCCAGATCGGGACGCGTCTCTTCTACATTCCGGTAAAACGCCAGCGCCTCTTCCGCGCCCTGTACCAGCCGGATCCGGTCGCTGACCGGCAATCCCCAGGCTTTAAACTGCTGCAGTCGCGCATAGTGGCTGCCAGGGAGTTCCCCCCCTTCCAGCAGGCCGAAGCCGTAGCAGAAAAAGGTCAGCGGGCGCTTCGCAGTGATGCGCGGGTCGAGCTGACGCAGGGAGCCAGCAGCGGCGTTGCGCGGGTTGGCGAAGACCTTGCCGTCGGTGCGACGCGCTTCGGCATTGAGCTTTTCAAAGCCGCGCTGCGTCATAAAGACTTCGCCGCGCACTTCCAGCCGCGCAGGAAAATCATCGCCCTTCAGGCGCAGCGGAATCGCGCCGATGGTGCGAACGTTAGCGGTGATGTTCTCTCCCGTGGTGCCGTCGCCGCGGGTTGCGGCGCGCGTCAGCAGGCCATTTTCATAGAGCAGGCTTACCGCCAGGCCATCCAGCTTCAGTTCGCAGCAGTAGGCGATATCGTCACTGCTTTTCAGGCGATCCTGCACGCGCTTGTTGAAGGCGAGGAAACCGGCTTCGTCAAAGGTATTGTCCAGAGACAACATCGGCACCTCATGGCGCACCTGTTCAAATACCGTCAGCGGCGCCGCACCAACGCGCTGGGTCGGCGAATCGGGCGTAATGAGATCGGGATGTTGCTCTTCCAGCGCGCGCAGTTCGCGCATCAGGCGGTCATATTCGGCGTCCGGTATCTCGGGCGCGTCCATAACGTGATAAAGATATTCATGATGGCGCAGCGTGGTGCGCAGTTCGGTGATCTGGTCCTGAACGGATTTCATATTGCCCCATCAGATAAAAAACCCCCGACAGGCGGGGGTTTGGTGAATCAGGATTAATGGCCTGGATTATTCTCTGGACTCAATGACCTCGCGGATGCGGGTCTTGTAGGTTTCCAGCTTCTGCGGCGTCATCATACGACGCTCATCGTCCAGCACCACGCCGCCGACATCATCGGCGATACGCTGCGCGGACTGCAGCATCAGCTTAAAGTTTTGGTTCGCGTCGCCGTAGGAAGGCACCATCATAAAGATAGAGATGCCCGGCGTGGAAAAATCAGACATCTCGTCTGGATTAAACGAGCCTGGCTTAACCATATTGGCCAGGCTGAACAGCACCGGGCCACTGCCCGCAGGGCTGAGATGACGATGGAAAATATTCATTTCGCCGAACTGGAAGCCCGCCTGCAGGATGCCCTGCAGCAGCGCTTCGCCGTTCAGCGTGCCGCCGGTGTGCGCAGCGACGTGAAGCACCAGCACCGTCTCCTTCGGCTTACCCGGCGCTTTAGGCGTCTCCTGGCGAACCGGTTCTTCGTGCTGAGGCTCCTGATATTCCGGCTGGTGATGAGCAGCGTGCTGCGGCTCATGCTCCGGCTCGGCCTGGAATTCCGGCTCAGGCTGTACAGCTTCCAGCGGATCTAAATCCAGCAGCGGATCGGCCTGTATGGGCTTCGCTGGCGCAAAGCGCGGCGCAGGTTGCTGCGGCGCTGGTGTCTGAACCGGCTGCGGTTGTGGTTGCGGGCGCGGCTGCTGAGTACGCGGCTGTTGCGGCGTCAGCAACGGATCGTTTTCCGGCTGCGGCTGAGGGCGCGCGGCTGGCTGACGCGGCTTCTCCGGCGTCGCGCTGAAGGGAGGCGTATCATCCTGCGGCTCGTCGCGGAAATTATCGATGCGCGGCTCCTGATGCGGCCGTTCATGGCGCACGCGAACGTCGCCGACGCCCTCTTCATCGTCAGTCAGGCTATCTTCATCATCATCGCGCTGGTCGCGCTGTTTGAGCCGTTTGTGCGGGCGATCGCGGAACACTGACGAGCGCTCTTTACGGCTGGTCCACAGCCCGTGAAGAAGGAGCGCTATAATGGCGATCGCGCCAACAACGATTAATATCAGACGCAAATCCTGCATCATTGTATTCTCTGTTGTTCCAATACCTTGCCACCGCGGCAAACTTTATCCTCTAACTGTATTTGCCCAGCTAAACAAGTGCAAGCTCGTGCAGTATTTTCTGACAAATAAGATAGTCACCCCACGTTTTTTTGCTCTTTTTTCACACAATCGCCTCATGGTCAGGAGAAAAAGCCAGGTTATCATGGTCTCGCCTGATTATTTTCTGGAGAGTTGCCTGTATGGCCAACAAGAACACTGTCTCAAGTTTCAACGGCGTGCACTATTTTAGCGAAGGCTGGAGACTGGTTCGTCTGCCAGGCATCCGACGTTTCGTCATTGTCCCGCTGCTGGTCAATATCCTGCTGCTGGGCGGCGCATTCGTCTGGCTGTTTTACCGGCTGGGCAGCTGGATCCCGCAGCTTATGGCGTATATCCCCGACTGGCTGCAGTGGCTGAGTTATCTGCTCTGGCCGCTGTCAGTTATCTCTATCGTGCTGGTGTTCAGCTACTTCTTTTCTACTATTGCCAACTGGATCGCCGCGCCGTTTTGCGGGCTGCTGGCGGAACAGCTGGAAGGTCGCCTGACGGGCAAAGCGATGCCGGACAGCGGCTGGCTGGCGATGCTGAAAGATGTACCGCGCATTATGAAGCGCGAACTGCAAAAGCTCGGTTACTATCTGCCGCGCGCGCTCGGCCTGCTGCTGCTCTACTTTATTCCAGGCTTTGGCCAGACGGTGGCGCCGGTGCTGTGGTTCCTGTTCAGCGCATGGATGCTCTCCGTGCAATATTGCGACTATCCGTTCGATAACCACAAGGTGAGTTTCCAGCAGATGCGCAGCGCCCTGCGCAGACATAAATCGGCCAATATGCAGTTCGGCGCGCTGGTCAGCCTGTTTACCATGATCCCCATCCTCAACCTGGCGATAATGCCGGTAGCGGTGTGCGGCGCAACGGCGATGTGGGTCGATCGCTATCGCGGGCAACTGGGTCGTAGTGAGCTACGCTAGTACTCATCAGAACGCCTTATGCATTTTTTGCAGAGGCTTATTGCGCAGGGACATATAGATATGCGTTTTCTTTCCTTCCGCGCGCAGACAGAAAGGGTATGCTCAGAGGGCTCCCAATAATTCATACAGTTAAGGACAGGCTATGAGTAAGATCTATGAAGATAACTCGTTGACAATTGGTCATACGCCACTGGTTCGACTGAACCGCATCGGTAACGGCCGCATTCTGGCGAAGGTAGAATCCCGTAACCCGAGCTTCAGCGTAAAATGCCGTATCGGTGCCAATATGATTTGGGACGCAGAGAAACGCGGTATTTTGAAACCTGGCGTCGAACTGGTCGAGCCGACCAGCGGCAATACCGGCATCGCGCTGGCCTACGTCGCTGCCGCGCGCGGCTACAAGCTGACGCTGACCATGCCGGAAACCATGTCCGTTGAGCGTCGCAAGCTGCTGAAAGCGCTGGGTGCCAACCTGGTGCTGACCGAAGGGGCCAAGGGTATGAAAGGCGCTATCGCTAAAGCAGAAGAGATTGTCGCCAGCGACCCGGACAAATATGTGCTGCTGCAGCAGTTCAGCAACCCGGCCAACCCGGAAATCCACGAGAAGACCACCGGCCCTGAAATCTGGGAAGATACCGACGGCGCTGTGGATGTGTTTATCTCAGGCGTCGGCACCGGCGGCACGCTGACCGGTGTCTCTCGCTATATCAAAAATACCAAAGGCAAAAAAGATCTGATTACCGTGGCGGTCGAACCAACCGACTCGCCGGTCATCGCTCAGGCTATGGCAGGGGAAGAGATTAAACCCGGGCCGCATAAGATTCAGGGCATCGGCGCCGGTTTTATTCCCGGCAACCTGGATCTCGATTTGATCGATCGCGTGGTGGCCATCACCAACGAAGAAGCGATCAACACTGCGCGCCAGCTGATGGAAGAAGAAGGCATTCTCGCCGGGATTTCCTCCGGCGCAGCCGTCGCGGCGGCGCTGAAGCTGCAGGAAGATGAGGCGTTCGCCAACAAAAACATCGTCGTCATTTTGCCCTCCTCTGGCGAGCGCTATCTGAGTACCGCGCTGTTTGCCGATCTTTTCACCGAGAAAGAGCTGCAGCAGTAACGCCAGATTCTGAAAATGCTGAAAAAAGCACCCAAACGGGTGCTTTTTTGTGGCGTAGATCCCACTTTCGCCACCGCCCAGATTGATTTCAGTGACGCTGCTCTGGTATTTAAGCTGCCAATTATTTCGGTGCCTGAAATTAATCCGCCTTTGAAGTGGATCAAGCTGAATCGATTTAAGGATTTGGCGATATGGCGAATCACGGCATAATTAGCAGCTGAAGCGCTCGACAGGGAATTTGACCCTTCAACTGGAATGACGTACTCATTCAAGCGCATTTATTGGTCAGCGTAACGCTATACCCGCGCACCTACACAGGCTAAAGTTACGGCTCCAGGCTAGACTTTAAGTCCATAACACCAAACCTGATAACGTTGGGGAAACAGAATGTTCCAGCAAGAAGTTACTATCACCGCGCCTAATGGTCTTCACACTCGCCCTGCCGCGCAGTTTGTTAAAGAAGCGAAAGCGTTCCAGTCAGAAATCACCGTCACCTCTAACGGCAAATCAGCCAGCGCCAAGAGCCTGTTCAAACTGCAGACGCTGGGTCTGACTCAGGGCACGGTTGTCACGCTCTCTGCCGAAGGCGAAGATGAGCAGCAGGCCGTGGAGCATCTGGTTAAACTGATGGCTGAACTGGAGTAATCCACTCAGCTTTTGCTGTATACCGACTCCTTTGCCCCATTGAGTGCAAACATCTTGATCGCGGACAACTTGTCCGCGTTATCACATCCGTAGAGTACAGCTCCCGCGACAATGGCAACGCATTGGGTCAAAGAGCCATCGTGATTAAAAGGTAGGGTTATGATTTCAGGCATTTTAGCATCACCAGGTATCGCTTTCGGCAAAGCTCTGCTGTTGATTGAGGATGAGATCGTCATCAACCGCAAAAAGATTTCTGAAGACCAGGTCGATCAGGAAGTAAAACGCTTCCTCGACGGCCGCGCTCAGGCTGCGCAGCAGCTGGAAGCGATCAGAGTGAAAGCGGGTGAAACGTTTGGTGAAGAGAAAGCAGCCATCTTCGAAGGCCACATCATGTTGTTGGAAGACGAAGAGCTGGAGCAGGAAATCATCGACCTGATCAAAAAAGATCACGCGTCGGCCGACGCTGCCGCCTACTCCGTTATCGACGGTCAGGCAAAGGCGCTCGAAGAGCTCGATGACGAATACCTCAAAGAACGCGCCGCTGACGTTCGCGATATCGGCAAACGTCTGCTGCAAAACATTCTCGGTCTGCATATTGTTGACCTGAGCGCTATCCAGGACGAATCGATTCTGGTAGCAAAAGATTTAACGCCGTCGGAAACCGCGCAGCTGAACCTGAAAAAGGTGCTGGGCTTTATTACCGATCTCGGCGGCCGTACGTCGCACACGTCGATTATGGCGCGCTCGCTGGAGCTGCCTGCGATTGTCGGCACCGGCAACGTGACCGCGACGGTGAAAAACGGCGACTTCCTGATTCTGGACGGCGTTAACAATCAAGTTTACGTCAACCCGTCGGAGAGCGAGCTGGAAGAGCTGAAGGCTGTTCAGACTCAGTATCTGAGCGAAAAACATGAGCTGGCTAAGCTGAAAGATCTGCCGGCGATCACGCTGGACGGACATCAGGTTGAAGTGTGCGCCAACATCGGCACCGTGCGCGATGTTGCTGGCGCAGAGCGCAACGGCGCGGAAGGCGTCGGCCTCTACCGCACCGAGTTCCTGTTTATGGACCGCGACTCGCTGCCAACCGAAGAAGAGCAGTTCCAGGCGTATAAAGCGGTTGCTGAAGCCGTTGGCTCGCAGGCCGTTATCGTGCGCACTATGGATATCGGCGGCGACAAAGATCTGCCTTACATGAACCTGCCGAAAGAAGAGAACCCGTTCCTCGGCTGGCGCGCGATTCGTATCGCCATGGATCGTAAAGAGATCCTGCATGCCCAGCTGCGCGCGATTTTACGCGCCTCCTCTTTCGGCAAGCTGCGCATTATGTTCCCGATGATTATCTCTGTTGAAGAGGTACGCATCCTGAAGGGCGAGCTGGAGCTTCTGAAAGCGCAGCTGCGCGAAGAAGGCAAAGCGTTCGACGAAACTATTGAAGTCGGCATTATGGTGGAAACCCCTGCTTCAGCGGTTATTGCACGCCATCTGGCTAAAGAAGTGGATTTTTTCAGTATTGGGACAAACGACCTGACGCAGTATACTCTGGCGGTCGATCGTGGTAATGATTTGATTTCGCACCTCTATAACCCGATGTCGCCGTCGGTGCTGGGCTTGATCAAGCAGGTGATCGATGCTTCTCATGCCGAAGGTAAGTGGACCGGCATGTGCGGTGAGCTGGCTGGTGATGAACGTGCTACACTACTGTTACTGGGTATGGGGCTGGACGAATTCAGCATGAGTGCCATTTCGATCCCAGGCATTAAGAAAATTATTCGTAATACGAATTTCGAAGATGCGAAAGCTCTGGCGGAGCAGGCTCTGGCTCAACCTACAGCGGAAGAACTGATGAACCTGGTTAACAAGTTCATTAAAGAGAAAACACTCTGCTGATCCACGAGACGCTGGCCCAACAATACTGTTTAGGAGAAGAATATGGGTTTTCTTGACAAGCTTTTTGGCAATAAATCAGAAAGCACATCTGGGACGATTGATATTGTTGCGCCTCTGTCAGGCGAAATCGTAAACATTGAAGACGTACCGGATGTGGTGTTTGCCGAGAAGATCGTTGGCGACGGCATCGCCATCAAACCAACCGGCAACAAAATGGTTGCGCCGGTCGATGGCACCATCGGCAAGATTTTCGAAACCAACCATGCGTTTTCAATCGAGTCTGACAACGGCATCGAGTTGTTTGTGCACTTTGGCATCGACACGGTCGAGCTGAAAGGCGAAGGCTTCAAGCGCATCGCAGAAGAAGGCCAGAAGGTCAAGAAAGGCGATGTGGTGATCGAGTTTGATCTGCCGCTGCTGGAAGAGAAAGCCAAATCTACACTGACGCCTGTCGTGATCTCCAACATGGATGAGATCAAAGAGCTGGTTAAGCTCTCTGGTCAGGTTACCGTTGGCGAAACGCCGGTGATCCGCATCAAAAAGTAACAGATTCAGCTAAGAGAAACGGCACCCTCAGGGTGCCGTTTTTGTTTATCTGTTCCGTCCCCTGAAGCGGGCGCAGCCGCGCTCCTTATGCGCGCTTATCCTGCGATTGCCAGCGCGGCAGACGAATAGTCAGCTCCAGCCCGCCCTCAGGGCGATTTACCGCCTGCACCTCGCCGTGATGCGCCAGCACCACCTTACGCACGATAGCCAGTCCCAGGCCATAACCTTTACCCAGCAGCGGCGAGTTAACCCGCACAAAGGGATCGAAGATGCTGGAGAGCTTTTCATCATCCACGCCCGGCCCCTGATCGCGCACGCGGATGGCCAGCCACTGCTGCTCCGCCTGAAGCCTGACCTGAATATGCTGACCGGGCAGCGAGAAACGCAGCGCGTTGCGCAGCACGTTCTCGATGCCGCGGCGGATCAGCTCGGCGTTGCCGCGCACCGTGTAATCGGCGCTTTCGTCAACCTGAAAATTAACGTTCACGCCGGGGATCTGCGCCTCGTAGCGCACGTCGGTGACAACCGCATGCACCAGGCCGGTCAGATCGAAATACTGCTCGTCAGGCATACTCTCATGCCCGGCGCGCGACAGCGTCAGCAGCTCGCCAATCATCTTATCCAGCCGCCGCGCCTCTTCGTCGATGCGATCCAGAGAGGCGTTAACGCTCTCCGGCGTCTGGCGCGCTAAGCCGGTCGCAAGCTGCAGGCGCGCCAGCGGCGAACGCAGCTCATGCGAAATATCATGCAGCAACTCCTCACGCGCGCGCACCAGCGTATCAAGCCGCTCTACCATGGCATCAAACGCCTCCGCCACGTTAGACAGCTCATCATGACGCTTGCGCATCATGGGATAGAGCCGCACGCTGAGATCGCCGTTCGATACGCGTGCAAAGCCCTCGCGCAGCTGGCGCATCGGCCGCGTCAGGTTCCATGCCAGCAGCAGACTAAACAGCAACCCGACCGACCCGGCAAACACGAACATCGGTTCAGGGATATTCAGAATGTGACGCGGCCCGGTCATTCCCATCGAGCTGTCTTCGCGCAGGCCTTTGACGTCATAGCGCAGCTCATACTGCTTGCCGTCCGCGCCTTTCACCCAGCGCACAATAACGTCCGGGAATTTGCCCTGAAACGGCGGGTTAAAGGTTTCCGGCAGCGATTCGCTATGAGCAGGCCGCGCATGCTGGATGACGGAAAAGAACTGACGATCGTTCGGCTCCCAGTCCGCCATCATATTGTCCAGCGAGCTGAGACCGCCGCGCTCCAGCACCGATACCGCTGACGCCATCTGCAGATTAACGATGCGGCGCGTGGCGATGATCTCCGGCGGCTCGTGGTGATTTCCGGCAAACGTAAAACCGAGCCAGAGCAGCTGACTGATAATAACGAACACGATCCAGAAGCCGATCAAAATCTTCCAGAACATGCGTCCGCGATAGTTTTGCTTCATCGAATGCGATAACCGATGCTGCGCACCGTTTCGATATTGACGCTGTCGGCGGTAAGCGCCGACAGTTTCTGACGGATATTGCTGATATGCACATCTACGCTACGATCGTAGGCTTCACGCGGGCGGCCCAGCCCTTTTTCCGACAGCTCATCTTTCGACACCACGCGATCCGGTGAGCGCATCAGCAGATCCAGCAGGTTGAATTCCGAGGCGGTGAGATCGAAGGGTTTGCCCTGCCATTCGGTAATGCGCGTGGCGGGATTAAGCGTCAGTTCGCCCCAGCGCAGCAGCTCTTTTTTATCTGGCAGGGGTGCCTGCTCTTCAAAGCGACGCAAAACCGCGCGCAGACGCGCTACCAGCTCGCGCGGGTAGCAGGGCTTCGGCATATAGTCGTCCGCGCCCATCTCCAGCCCGATCACGCGGTCAATATTGTCGCCTTTGGCGGTCAGCATGATTACCGGCAGGCGGCTGTTCTGCCTCACCTGCCGCAGCACGTCGATGCCGCTCATATCCGGCAGCATAATATCAAGGATCATTGCGGTGTAATGGCCGGAAAGCGCGCCTTCAATGCCCGCGCTGCCCGTTAATACCAGCTGGGTTTCAAACCCTTCTGCAATAAGGTACTGGCTGAGCATGGTGCCCAGCTCCACATCGTCATCAACTAACAAAATTTTCATGGTGGTCTCTCGCCTGAATTGACGCTATTTTGTCCCGAGCGAGCGCCGGACGCAGCCGGTTTTACGCGTTCCTTACAGATTTGCCGTCAGACGATGCTCAGGATGACTATAGACAAAAACGGCCCGACCCCTCCACTCTGGCGCCGCCGGGCCGCTCAAGAGAGGAATTACCGATAGATGCCGGTCGAAAGATAGCGGTCGCCGCGGTCGCAGACGATAGCGACGATCACGCTGCCAGGCTGCGCCTGGGCGATGCGTAAGGCACCCGCCACCGCGCCGCCGGAGCTGACGCCGCAGAAGATGCCTTCACGCCGCGCCAGCGCCCGCATCGTCTCTTCCGCCTCGGACTGCCCCATATCCATCACCACATCGACCAGCTCGGGCCGATAGATGCCAGGCAGATAGGCCTGCGGCCAGCGACGAATGCCGGGAATGGCGCTCCCCTCTTCCGGCTGCAGGCCGATAATGGTTACGCTGTCGCTCTTCTCTTTCAGGTAGCGGCCAACGCCGGTAATCGTGCCGGTGGTCCCCATGCTGGAGACGAAATGGGTCAGACGCCCGCCGCTCTGCTGCCAGATTTCCGGACCGGTGGTCTGGTAATGGCCGAGCGGATTATCGGGGTTATTGAACTGGTCAAGCACGCGACCTTCGCCGCGCGCCATCATCGCCAGCGCCAGGTCGCGGGCGCCCTCCATACCCAGCTCGCGGCTTACCAGCACCAGCTCCGCGCCGTAAGCGCGCATCGCGTCCTGCCGCTCCCGGCTCATATTTTCAGGCATCAGCAAGCGCAGCGCGTAGCCTTTCATCGCGGCGATCATCGCCAGCGCAATGCCGGTATTGCCGCTGGTGGCCTCAATCAGGCGATCGCCTGGCGCGATCTCGCCGCGCAGTTCGGCCTGATTAATCATCGACCAGGCGGCGCGATCCTTAACGGAACCGGCAGGATTATTGCCCTCCAGCTTGAGCCAGATTTCGCTGCCGTTGGCAGGCGTCAGGCGCTGGAGTTTGATCAGCGGCGTATTGCCGATGGTGTTTTGCAGAGTGGTCAAGATGCGTTTCCCGGCGAACATAAGCGAGCAAAAAAAGGGGCGGGACGAGGTCCCACCCGCTGTCGCGTGAGAAAATATCAGGCGCTTTCGGCAAAGGCAACAGCGCGCAGCGGCGTCGCACCCTGATAGAGACGCGCCTGCTGCAGGCCGACGAACAGGCGCTCGCCGCGTACCGGCGCGCTTCGATCGCCGTCGAATACCAGCGAAAAAGGCTCGCTCTGCCATCCGGTCGCCTGGACCACCAGCTGCCAGAAATGCCCGCGCGGGCTCACTTCGAGAACCTGCACCGGCAGCGGCGTTTCCAGGCTGCTCTGCCGCGAAACGTCAATTTCCCACGGGCGCAGGAAAAGTTCGACTGCGCCCTGATGCGCCGGCGTATAGCCCAGCGGCCAGCGGTGAGCGCCGACGTGGAACTGCGAGCCGTGGATCTCCCCGTCGAAGCGGTTTACTTCGCCGAGAAACTCCAGCACGAAGCGGGTGGCGGGATCGCGCCATACCTCGTCCGGCGTACCCACCTGTTCGATATTGCCCTGGCTCATCACCACCACGCGATCGGCTACTTCCATCGCCTCTTCCTGATCGTGGGTGACAAAAACGCTGGTAAACTTCAGCTCCTCATGCAGCTGACGCAGCCAGCGGCGCAGCTCTTTACGCACCTGCGCGTCCAGCGCGCCGAAAGGTTCGTCGAGCAGCAGAATCTGCGGCTCGACCGCCAGCGCGCGCGCCAGGGCTACGCGCTGTTTCTGGCCGCCCGACAGCTGCGCCGGAAAACGGTTCGCCAGATGCGCCAGCTGCACCATCTCCAGCAGGCGCGTCACACGCTGTTTGATTTCAGCCGAGGAAGGCCGTTCGCGGCGCGGCAGCACCGTCAGACCAAAAGCGATATTGTCGAATACCGTCATATGGCGGAACAGCGCGTAGTGCTGAAACACGAAGCCGACCTGACGGTCGCGGGCATGCAGGGCGCTGACATCTTTATTGTGAAAGCGGATTTGCCCGCTGTTCTGGTGCTCCAGTCCGGCGATAATGCGCAGCAGCGTGGTTTTCCCCGAGCCAGACGGCCCCAGTAGCGCCACCATCTGGCCAGAAGGAATATCCAGAGAGATATCGTTCAACACCGAAGTGCGGCCGAAAGATTTATTGATCTGTTTAATCTCAATGCTCATGATTTTCCTCCTGTTGCAGGCGATGCTGCTGTTGCTCTAAACGCCACTGCAACATGCTTTTCAGAAACAGCGTGACGATGGCCATCAGCGTCAGCAGCGCGGCGGCGGTAAAGGCGCCTACCACGTTGTAATCCTGATGCAGTAATTCAATCTGAAGCGGCAGCGTATAGGTCTCGCCGCGAATCGATCCCGATACCACCGAGACCGCGCCGAACTCGCCGAGGGTACGCGCATTGGTCAAGACCACGCCGTACAGCATCGCCCAGCGGATATTCGGCAGCGTAACGCGGCGGAACATCTGCCAGCCGGACGCGCCAAGCAGCACCGCCGCCTCATCTTCGTGGCTGCCCTGGCTCAGCATGACCGGCACCAGCTCGCGCACAACAAAAGGACAGGTAACGAACACGGTCGCCAGCACCATACCAGGCCAGGCGAACATCACCTGAATGTTATGCGCATCCAGCCAGCTTCCTGCGGGCCCGTTAACACCCCAGAACAGCAGATACATCAGACCAGCCACCACCGGCGAGACGGCGAAGGGAATATCGAACAGCGTCAGCAGCAGCTGGCGACCAGGGAAGTTAAAGCGCGTCACCAGCCAGGCGAGCAGCGTACCGAACACCAGATTGACCGGCACGGTAATCAGCGCGACCAGCACCGTCAGCCAGATGGCGTGCAGCATGTCGCTGTCGCCGAGATTCTGAAAAGCGACGCCCAGTCCCATCTTCAGCGCTTCGTAGAAGATAGAGATCATCGGCACCACCAGCAGCAGCAGCGATACCAGCACGCCGATGCCGATCAGCAGCCATTTGCTCCAGTTGACCGGCTGGCGGTCAGCGGCGTTGATGTGGGAGATATCCGCCATTAGTGGCCTCCCAGACGGCGGCCGAAGCGGCTCTGCAGAGTGTTAATCGCAAACAGCAGCACCAGCGACGCCGCGAGGATCACCGACGCGATAGCGCTGGCGGCCGGGTAGTCAAACTCCTGCAGGCGCACAAAAATCATCAGCGAGGTGACCTCGGTTTTCCAGGCGATATTACCGGCGATAAAAATCACCGCGCCGAATTCGCCGATGCTGCGGGTAAAGGAGAGCGCGGTGCCCGCCAGCAGCGCGGGCGCCACTTCCGGCAGCACCACGCGGCGGAAGCTCTGCCATGGCGTCGCGCCTAGCGTCTGCGCCGCCTCTTCATATTCTGGCCCCAGCTCTTCCAGCACCGGCTGTACGGTGCGCACCACAAAGGGGATGCTGGTGAAAGCCATCGCGACGGCAATGCCGAGCCAGGTATAGGAGACTTTGATGCCGAAGGCGTTGTAGATCCACTCGCCATACCAGCCGTTTACCGAGAAAAGCCCGGCCAGCGTCAGGCCTGCGACCGCCGTCGGCAAGGCGAACGGCAGATCCACCAGGCCATCCAGCAGCGTGCGGCCAGGAAAGCGATAGCGCGTGAGGATCCACGCCATAATCATGCCGAACACCGCATTAAACAGCGAGGCAACGGCTGCCGAGAGCAGCGTAACCTTGTAGGCTGCGACCAGTTGCGGGTTGCTGATCACTTCCCAGTACTGCGCCAGCGTCATCTTCGACAGCTGCATCAGCAGCGCGCTGACCGGCAGCAGCAGAATCAGACAGGTAAACAGCAGGCTGGTGCCGAGGCTCAGACCAAATCCCGGCAGCACGCGTTTCTGAGTTAACGCAAACATTATCCACGCCCCGCTGATAACAGTTGATCCAGCTCGCCGCCGCTGGCGAAGTGGCTCTTCATTGCCTTATCCCAGCCGCCAAATTGATCCTCCACGCGGAACAACTGCGTTTGCGGGAAACGATCTTTATGCTCGTTCATCAGCTGCGGGTTGTTCACGCGGTAGTAGAAGTCGGTAACGATTTGCTGCGCCTGCGGCGTATAGAGATAGTTGAGATAGGCTTTCGCCGCGTCGGCGTTATTATTGTGCGCGACGTTTTTATCGACCCAGGCCACCGGGAATTCGGCGAGAATATCCGTTTTCGGCACTACCACTTCATACTCATCTTTGCCGTACTGGTTACGAATATTGTTGACCTCGGACTCAAAGCTAATGAGCACGTCGCCCAGACCGCGCTCGGCAAAGGTGGTGGTCGCGCCGCGTCCGCCGGTATCAAACACTTCGACGTTCTTCAAAAATTTCGCCATAAAGGCGCGGGTTTTCGCCTCGTCTCCGCCGTTAGCTTTGCTGGTCGCGCCCCAGGCCGCCAGCCAGGTATAACGGCCGTTGCCGGAGGTTTTCGGATTAGGAAAGACCAGCTTCACATCGTCGCGGCCGAGATCGGCCCAGTCGTGAATCTGCTTCGGATTACCCTTGCGCACCAGGAACGCCATGGTGGAGTAAAACGGCGAGCTGTTGTTCGGCAGGCGGCTTTGCCAGTCAGCGGCAATCAGGTTGCCTTTATCGTGCAGCACCTGCACGTCAGTCACCTGGTTATAGGTGACGACATCGGCACGCAGCCCCTGCAGGATCGCCAGCGCCTGTTTCGAGGAACCGGCGTGCGACATCTTAATGGTGAGTTTGTCACCGGGATGGCTGGCATCCCACTGTTTTACGAACGGCGCATTCAGGGCGACAAACAGCTCGCGCGCAACGTCATACGAGCTATTGAGCAGTTCAGTGGCGCTGGCCGCGCCTGCAAGACTGAGCGACAAGGCGATACCGCCAACGATATTTTTCATCGTTCTTTTGGTCATTGGGCACCCTGAGAAAACAAGAGATCCGGCTTACGCCAGCCGTTTGCCCAGTGTATTTATAACCCTGTGAAAAGCAGTAGCGGTTTTATATATCGTTTGATGATTTCAAAGTCGAAAATGGCATAAGACAGCGCAAAAGTTTATGCGCCAGGCAGCAAAAGCGCGGGCCGCGTCAGGCGGCCCGGAGGGAGTGACAGCGGCTGTTACGGCGCTATGCCACAAGCCGTTTTGCCCGCACCCTGCGGAAGGGGACGGGCTATGGCTTTTAAAGGATTAACGCTGCCAGATAATTTTGCTCAGCTTCCAGCTTTTCAGCACGTCGTCCGACGGCATCAGGCCGTCCGGGCCATGCCAGTCGCCGCTGTAGACATAGGAAAGATGCTGGCTGCCCGGCGCGCGGCACTCCACGTCGTGATTGCCCGCGCCGCCCGCCAGCTTACAGTTGTTAAAAGCCTTGCTGAATTTGTCGCTAAAGGCGTCGCCAATTTTAGCGCCATCCTGCGCGGCGATATCACTGTCCATCACCTCAATACGCTCTACGCTGCTGCGCCCGCTGATCTGCAGTTTCACTTTACCGTCGTCCAGCGCCTGCCAGAAAGCGATGACATCGCCGTTCTCGCTGCGCATGCCCTGACGCAGCTTGTAGTTGCCTTTCAGGCCGTCGCCGATCGCGCTTTCGCTCATTGCGGTCGCGCTGCCGACGCCGCCGACGCCCTGCTCGGTAGCCGTCAGCGATGAACCGAACCAGTTCCACGGCAGCGCAGACGACCAGTGATAGCTCAGCGGGTTATACCAGCTTACGTCTGACTCAGAGGCGGAACCGGTACTGGCACAGCTGCTAAGCAGCGCGGCGGCTACCAGCAGCGAAGAGGGTAACGCTTTCATTAAAACTCCTGTTAACACGGTGCCAAACGGCAGAACTCATTGGAGTCGCCAGCGGCAAAAAAGTTTATTCCGTCAGCTGATGTTCCGGCAGAAAGCAGTCGCGCAGCCTGACGTTGAGCAGCAGCCACAGCAGCGCCAGGCCGTCGAACAGCGTGAGCAGCAGCGGCCAGGGCGAGGTGAGCAGATCGCCAGAGGCGAACGTTGCGCCCTGCCACGCCAGATTGACCGCCAGCGACAGCGCCAGCACCCAGCGCCACATCTGCCACAGCCGCGGCCAGCGTGCGCGATAGCCGGTCAGCAGCAGGCCGATGAGCGCAGGCGCCCCAAGCGCCAGCCCGAGCCAGAACGCCTGGCGGTCGGGATAGAAGAGCCCCAGCAGATCGCTGCCCTGCTGGCGCGACGCGCCCGCCATCACCAGCAGGATCCAGGTGCGCGCCAGCAGCAGCAGCGTCAGCCAAAAAAGAAACGGCAGCCGCAGCTGCCCTTTCGCATCATATTCATCCGGCAGATAGTTCACTGCATCAATACTCGCGGTCTTCAATCAGCCGCTTGCCGAGCAGCACTGAATCCACAGGTTCGTAATCCAGCTTCTCATAGAAGGCGACGACCTGATCGTTCTCTTCACGCACCATCAGGTTGATTTTAGGGCAGCCGCGGGCGATAAGCTTTTTCTCCAGCCGGTTCATCAGCGCATTGGCGAAGCCGCGGCCCTGATAGTCAGGATGCACCGCCAGATAGTAGGCGGAGCCGCGATGGCCATCGTAGCCGCCCATCAGCGTGCCGACCACTTCGCCGCCGACTTCCGCAACCAGAAAGAGGTCAGCATCGTGGTTCATCTTGCGTTCGATATCCAGTTCCGGGTCATTCCACGGACGTAACAAATCGCAACGCTCCCAGAGCGTAATCACCTCTTCAAAATCTTCCTGGCGGAAGGCGCGGATTTCCATCTTCTTTACCTTGCAAATAAGCACAATTCGCTGATTATCACGCATTCGGAGCCGCGTGCAACCCCGGCTAACGCAGCCTGGAGCAAAAAACGCCAGTTTTCCCGTTAGCAACCTGACATACAAAGTAAAGAGCTGAAAGGGTTAGGTCCTCGCAGCGGACAAAATGTTACGATATAACACTCTGCACAATTTCCGCTAATGGACCGGCCTATGCCCACACTTTCTCTGCTCAAGCGTCTTACCAACCGTCGTCAGCTGCTGCTCTCCGGCCTGGCGCTGGCCGTGCTCTCCCCGCGCGCGGTTCAGGCGAAAGAGGAAAGCGCCCCGCTGCGCGCCAGCCCGCGCCATGCGCAGCCTGCGCCGCCGCAGAAAAACGGCAAGCGCATCGTGATGATCGATCCCGGCCACGGCGGCATCGACTCCGGCGCCGTAGGCAGCGAAGGCTCGGAAGAGAAACATATCGTGCTGGAGATTGCGAACAACGTGCGCCAGCTGTTGCAGTCGCATCCGCGCATTGAGGTGCGGCTGACGCGCGACAGCGACCACTTTATTCCGCTGTATCAGCGCGTTGAGATCGCGCACCAGCACGGCGCGAACCTGTTTATGTCGATTCACGCCGACGGCTTTACCAGCCCCGAGGCGAGCGGCGCCTCGGTATTCGCCCTCTCGAACCGCGGCGCCAGCAGCGCCATGGCGCGCTATCTGTCAGATAAAGAGAATGCGGCGGATAAGGTCGGCGGCGCGAAGGTTGAGCAGCAGGATCACTATCTGAACCAGATCCTGTTCGATCTGGTGCAGACCGATACCATCCGCAACAGCCTGACGCTGGGCAAGCATGTGCTGGATCAGATCCGCCCGGTGCATCATCTGCACAGCGAGCATACCGAGCAGGCGGCGTTCGCCGTGCTGAAATCGCCGTCGATTCCGTCGGTGCTGGTCGAGACCTCTTTTATCACCAATCCGCGTGAAGAGCAGCTGCTCGGCACCGCCGCGTTCCGCAGCAAAATCGCGACGGCCATCGCTGGCGGCATTACCCGCTATTTTGATGAATACGATCGCCGCAATGGTCAGGTATAATCGCGCCACTTTTTTGCAATGAGTCAGATGTCATGCCCGATATTTCCCGCGTTAAAGCCTTTCTGCTGAACCTGCAGGAGACAATCTGTAATCAACTGGCGGCAGTCGACGGCGGCGCGCAGTTTATCGAAGACAGCTGGCAGCGTCCCGGCGGCGGCGGTGGTCGCAGCCGCGTGCTGCGCGATGGCGCGGTGTTTGAACAGGCAGGCGTTAACTTTTCGCACGTTCACGGCGACCAGATGCCAGCGTCGGCGACGGCGCACCGTCCGGAGCTCGCGGGCCGCAGCTTTGAGGCGATGGGCGTGTCGCTGGTGATCCATCCGCACAGTCCCTATGTGCCGACCAGCCACGCCAACGTGCGCTTTTTTATCGCCGAAAAGCCGGGCGCCGATCCGGTGTGGTGGTTCGGCGGCGGCTTCGATCTGACCCCCTACTACGGCTTCGAGGAGGATGCGGTGCACTGGCATCAGACCGCGTTCGATCTCTGCCAGCCGTTCGGCGATGAGGTTTATCCGCGCTACAAGAAATGGTGCGACGACTACTTCTATCTGAAGCATCGCGACGAGCAGCGCGGCATCGGCGGCCTCTTTTTTGACGATCTCAACACGCCGGACTTTGAGACCAGCTTCCGCTTTATGCAGGCGGTGGGCCACGGCTTCCTCGATGGCTATCTGCCGATTGTCGAGCGCCGCAAAGCGCTGACGTGGGGCGAGCGCGAGCGCCAGTTTCAGCTCTATCGCCGCGGACGCTACGTGGAATTCAACCTGGTGTGGGATCGTGGCACCCTGTTTGGCCTGCAGACCGGCGGCCGCACCGAGTCCATTCTGATGTCGATGCCGCCGCTGGTGCGCTGGGAGTATGACTACCAGCCGGAGCCGGATTCGCCGGAAGCCGCGCTGACGCGCGACTTTTTACCGGTGCGCGACTGGTTATAAAGGCGCGGTTTGCGCTTCGACGACGGCAAGCGCAACCATATTCACAATCCGCCTGACCGAAGCGATGCGCGTCAGCACATGCACCGGCTTGCTGATGCCCATCAGCACCGGGCCGACGGTGACGCCCTCCGAGCTGGAGACGCGCAGTAGGTTGTAACTAATGCGCGCCGCTTCGACGTTCGGCATGATCAGCAGGTTCGCCGCCCCCTTCAGCGGGCTGTCTGGCATCAGCTCGCGGCGTATGCTCTCAATCAGCGCCGCATCGCCGTGCATCTCGCCATCCACTTCCAGCTCCGGCGCACGACGCTGGATAATCGCCAGCGCTTCGCGCATCTTGCGCGCCCCGGGCGCGTTTGAGGTGCCGAAGCTGGAGTGCGACAGCAGCGCAACGCGCGGCTCAATGCCGAAGCGGCGCACCGTCTCCGCCGCCAGCAGCGTCAGATCGGCCAGCTGTTCCGGCGTCGGATCCTCATTGACGTAGGTATCGGTAATAAAGGTATTGCCGCTGGGCAGCAGCAGCGCGTTCATCGCGCCCGCCACCTTCACGTCGTCGCGCAGGCCGAACACTTTCTCCACTACGTCATAGTGCTCATGGTAGTCCCCGATGGTGCCACAGATCATCGCGTCCGCCTCGCCGCGATGCACCATAATGGCGCCGATCAGCGTCGGATTGCCGATCACCGCGCGCTGCGCCTGCTCCGGCGTCACGCCGCGCCGCTTCATCATCTGGTAATACTCGTTCCAGTACGCCTTGAAGCGCGGATCTGATTCGTTGTTCACCACGTCGAAATCTTTACCCGCTTCGATCTTCAGACCCTGCTTCTGCAGACGCATGGCGATCACGTTGGGACGGCCGATCAGGATCGGCCGCGCCAGCCCGAGCGTCACCAGCTCCTGCGTGGCGTGCAGTACGCGCACCTCCTCCCCTTCCGCCAGCACCACGCGTTTCGGCGCTTTGCGTGCCTGAGAGAAGATCGGCTTCATAAACAGATTGGTTTTGTAGACGAACTCGGCGAGCTTCTCACGATAGGCATCAAAATCTTCTATGGGACGGGTCGCCACGCCAGATTCCATCGCGGCGCGCGCCACCGCCGGTGCGATCTGCACAATCAGGCGCGGATCGAAGGGCTTCGGTATCAGGTAGTCCGGCCCGAAGCTGAGATCCTGATCGTCATAGGCGGAAGCGACCACATCGCTCTGCTCCGCCTGCGCCAGGGCGGCGATGGCGTGCACCGCCGCCAGCTTCATCTCTTCATTGATGGTGGTTGCGCCCACGTCGAGCGCGCCGCGGAAAATAAACGGGAAGCAGAGCACGTTATTGACCTGATTCGGGAAGTCAGAACGGCCGGTGCAGATAATGGCGTCAGGGCGCACCGCTTTGGCCAGCGGAGGCATAATTTCCGGCTCGGGATTGGCAAGCGCCAGAATCAGCGGATCGCGCGCCATCTTCTGCACCATCTCCGGCGTCAGCAGCCGCGGCCCGGAGCAGCCGAGAAAGATATCCGCGTTTTCGATCACCTCTTCCAGCCTGCGCGCGCCGTTATCCTCTACCGCATAGGCGGCTTTGGTGGGCGCCATACTGGCTTCGCGATCGCGGTAGATCACCCCTTTCGAATCGCACACCACAATGTTCTCTTTTTGCATGCCGAGCGCCACCAGCAGATTCAGGCAGGCGATAGCCGATGCGCCCGCGCCGGAGACCACCAGCCGCACCGAGGCAATCTCTTTGTTAACGATGCGCAGCCCGTTAAGCACCGCCGCGGTACAGATAATTGCCGTACCGTGCTGGTCGTCGTGAAATACCGGAATCTTCATGCGCTGGCGCAGCTGCTGCTCAATATAGAAGCACTCCGGCGCTTTGATATCCTCCAGGTTAATGCCGCCAAAGGTCGGCTCCAGCGCGGCGATAACGTTGATCAGCCGTTCCGGATCCTGTTCGTCAATCTCGATATCAAAGACGTCGATACCGGCGAATTTTTTGAACAGCACCCCTTTGCCTTCCATCACCGGTTTGCCCGCCAGCGCGCCGATATTGCCGAGTCCAAGCACCGCAGTGCCGTTGGAGATCACAGCCACCAGATTGCCGCGCGCGGTATATTTATGGGCCGCCAGCGGATCCTGCGCAATTTCCAGACAGGGCGCGGCGACGCCGGGCGAGTAGGCCAGCGCCAGATCGCGCTGGGTGGCGAGAGGTTTAGTGGGGGAAACCTGGATTTTGCCCGGAGTGGGATACTGATGAAAATCCAGCGCGCTCTGCTTGAGTTGGTCGTCCATCTTCGGTTCCTTTTTCAGCTTCAGTGCGCTGGCAGTATAAAAGGCGGACCGAAAGGAAAACGTCGGGGCGATCGCGATAAGGCAGTTCGGTACGTAAAGGGCGCGCAGGGCGGAAAGTGCGGTTAATCCGGCAGAAATCGTCAGTTCTGCTAACCTTTGAGATGCGCGATTTTCGCCCCCCGGCTGACTGACAGGATGTTGCAGCACGCTATCCCTGTTTGACGTCACGCTGTTTTCGCCGCGCGGGGCCCCGATGAGTTCAGCCCATCGCAATAATCAGAAAAAGAGTATTTTCATCATCGAACGCCTGATGCACTGTGTTGCAGGGTGAAATCATTCGCAATAAAGAATTGCTCATCAAGGAGTTAAAAGATGAACCAGCTAGAGGCACTAAAACAGTTCACAACCGTCGTGGCGGACAGCGGCGATATCGAATCCATCCGCAACTACCATCCTGAAGACGCCACCACTAATCCTTCTCTGATCCTGAAAGCTTCCGGCCTCGAAGGCTACAAGCACCTGATCGACGACGCCATCGACTATGCGAAAAAGCAAGGCGGCAGCAAAGAGACGCAGATTATCAACGCCAGCGATAAAGTCGCGATCAATCTCGGTATGGAGATCCTGAAAAGCATACCGGGCCGTGTTTCGACCGAAGTAGATGCACGCCTCTCTTTCGATCGTGGCATGTGTGTGACCAAAGCAGAAAAACTGGTTCGCATGTATGAAGATCACGGCATTGACCGCTCGCGCATTCTGATCAAGCTGGCTTCTACCTGGGAAGGTATCAAGGCGGCTGAAGAGCTGGAGAAGAACGGCATTCACTGTAACCTGACCCTGCTCTTCTCCTTCGCTCAGGCGCGCGCCTGCGCGGAAGCGGGCGTTTTCCTGATTTCGCCGTTCGTCGGCCGTATTTACGACTGGTACAACAGCCGTAAACCGCTCGACCCGTACGTTGTTGATGAAGATCCGGGCGTGAAATCAGTGCGTCGCATCTATGACTACTACAAAAAGCACCGTTACAGCACCATCATCATGGGCGCGAGCTTCCGTAAAGTAGAACAGATTATCGCGCTGGCGGGCTGCGACCGTCTTACTATCTCCCCGAACCTGCTGGAAGAGCTGCAGAACAGCGATGCGCCGGTTGAGCGCAAGCTGGAGCCGTCTACCGAAGGTTTCCATCAGCCTGCGTCGCTCTCTGAAGCGGAGTTCCGCTGGGAGCACAACCAGGATCCGATGGCGGTAGAAAAACTTTCCGACGGCATCCGTCAGTTTGCCGTCGATCAGCAGAAACTCGAAGACGTGCTGGCTGCACGCCTGTAGTTTTTGTCTGTTTAACTTTGTCGGGCGGGTTTTCCCGCCCGCACTTCTGCTCAACGAAGGGAGAACCCTATGTCATCACGCAGAGAGCTGGCGAACGCAATTCGTGCGTTAAGTATGGATGCGGTACAAAAAGCAAACTCAGGTCACCCGGGCATGCCAATGGGCATGGCGGACATCGCCGAAGTGCTGTGGCGCGACTACCTGAAGCACAACCCGACTAACCCTGCCTGGGCCGACCGCGACCGTTTTATCCTGTCCAACGGCCACGGTTCGATGCTGCTTTACAGCCTGCTGCACCTTACCGGCTACGATCTGCCAATGGAAGAGCTGAAAAACTTCCGTCAGCTCCATTCGAAAACCCCAGGCCACCCGGAAATCGGCTACACGCCGGGCGTAGAAACCACCACCGGTCCGCTGGGCCAGGGTCTGGCCAACGCCGTGGGTCTGGCGATCGCTGAACGCACGCTGGGCGCGCAGTTCAACCGCCCGGGTCACGATATCGTCGACCACTTCACCTATGTCTTTATGGGCGACGGCTGTCTGATGGAGGGGATCTCCCACGAAGTCTGCTCGCTGGCGGGCACGCTGGGTCTCGGCAAGCTGATCGGCTTCTACGACCACAACGGCATCTCCATTGACGGCGAAACCGAAGGCTGGTTTACCGATGACACCCATAAACGCTTCGAAGCCTATAACTGGCATGTGGTCGGCGAGATCGACGGCCACGACGCTGAGGCGGTGAGCCGCGCCATTAAAGAAGCGCAGAGCGTAACCGACAAACCGTCGCTGATTATCTGCCGCACTATTATCGGTTTCGGCTCGCCGAACAAAGCCGGTAAAGAGGAGTCGCACGGCGCGGCGCTGGGCGACGCGGAAGTGGCGCTGGCGCGTAAAGAGCTGGGCTGGACTTCGCCGCCGTTTGAAATCCCGCAGGAAATTTATCAGCAGTGGGACGCCAAAGAGGCGGGCGCCGAGCGCGAGCGCGCCTGGAACGACAAGCTGGCGGCCTATAAACAGGCGCATCCGGAGCTGGCCGAAGAGTATCAGCGCCGCATGAACGGCGAAATGCCGTCGACGTGGGAAAAAGAGACCCTTAAATTCATCACCGACCTGCAGGCTAATCCGCAGAAAATCGCCAGCCGTAAAGCGTCGCAAAATACGCTGGAGCATCTCGGCTCGCTGCTGCCGGAGCTGCTGGGCGGCTCAGCGGACCTGGCGCCCAGCAACCTGACTATCTGGTCTGGTTCAAAGCCGATTAAAGAAGATCCGGCGGGCAACTATATTCACTACGGCGTGCGCGAATTCGGTATGACCGCTATCGCTAACGGCATCGCCCACCACGGCGGCTTCGTGCCTTACACCGCGACCTTCCTGATGTTCGTGGAATATGCGCGTAACGCCGCGCGTATGGCGGCGCTGATGAAAGCGCGTCAGATTATGGTGTATACCCATGATTCCATCGGCCTCGGCGAAGATGGTCCGACGCACCAGCCGGTCGAGCAGCTCGCCAGCCTGCGCCTGACGCCTAATTTCAGCACCTGGCGTCCCTGCGATCAGGTTGAGACGGCGGTGGCGTGGAAAGCCGCTATTGAGCGTCATCACGGTCCGACCGCGCTGATCCTGTCGCGTCAGAACCTGCTGCAGCCGGAACGTACCGCTGCCCAGGTCGAGAATATCGCGCGCGGCGGCTACGTGCTGAAGGATTGCGACGGCACGCCGGACGTCATCCTGATCGCAACCGGTTCGGAAGTGGAGATCACGCTGGGCGCGGCGGAGAAACTGACCACCGACGGCCATAAGGTGCGCGTAGTGTCGCTGCCGAGCACCGACGTGTTCGACAAGCAGGATATCGCCTATCGCGAATCTGTGCTGCCGTCCACGGTGCGCGCGCGCGTCGCGGTGGAAGCGGGCATCGCCGATTACTGGTTCAAATATGTCGGTATCGACGGCAAAATCGTCGGCATGACCACCTTCGGCGAATCCGCGCCAGCTGGCAAACTCTTCCCTGCCTTCGGCTTCACGATTGAAAACGTCGTGGCGCAGGCGGAGTCGTTACTCAAGCCCGCGTAATGCTTCAGGCCCTCTCCCTTGCTGCGGAGAGGGCCTTCTCCTTTCACAGCCTGAAACAGAAAAAAATCGCTTTAGCCCCCTTCACCGCTTGCGTAAACCCATTACTATAGGATCCTTCCCTGACTCATCTGGCTGGATGCTTTCCCGTTGAAAAAACGTACTCCTTATTTACTGGCCTTAATGGTTTCCCTGATGCCATTAGCAGGCAAAGCGCAGATCACGCCCGATCCGCTGCTCTCTTCCCAAATTGTCGATCGGTACGCTGAACACATTTTTTACGGCAGCGGCGCTACCGGCATGGCGCTGGTCGCTATCGACGGGAACCAGCGCGTTTTCGCCAGCTTTGGCGAAACCCGACCAGGCAACAACGTGCGTCCACAAAAAGATTCCCTGATCCGCATCGCCTCGCTCAGCAAGCTGCTGACCAGCGAAGTGATGGTGAAAATGGCGGAGCGCGGACAAATTCGTCTGGACGACCCGCTGAGCAAATACGCGCCGCCGGGCGCGCGCGTGCCGAGCTACGCCGGTCAGCCAATTCGCCTGATTAACCTCTCTACCCACACCAGCGGCCTGCCGCGTGAACAGCCCGGCGGCAAACCGCATCGTCCGGTCTTTGTCTGGCCGACGCGCAGCGAACGCTGGGACTGGCTGGCTGGCGCGAAGCTGAAAGCCGCGCCGGGCACCGACGCGTCCTATTCGAATCTGGGCTATGACCTGCTGGGCGACGCGCTGGCGCGTGCTGCCGGTACGCCCTATCCGGCGCTGCTGCAACAGCTCATCACTCGCCCGCTCGGCATGAAAGACACCACCTTCACGCCTTCGCCGGAGCAGTGCGACCGCCTGATGGTGGCGGAGAAAGGCGCCAGCCCCTGCAATAATACGCTGGCCGCCATCGGCAGCGGCGGCGTCTACTCGACGCCGGAAGATATGGGCCGCTGGATGCAGCAGTTCCTCGACTCGGCGGTTAGCCCGCGTTCGCCGCAGGTCGATCGCATGCAGACGCTAATCTACCGTCGCGACCAGCTGGCGAAGGTGGAAGGCATGGACGTGCCGGGCAGAGCCGATGCGATTGGCATGGGCTGGGTCTATATGGGGCCGAAAAATGGCCGCCCCGGCATTATCCAGAAGACTGGCGGCGGCGGTGGTTTCATCACCTATATAGCGATGGTGCCGCAGCATAACGTTGGGGTGTTTGTCGTGATCACCCGCTCGCCGCTGACGCGCTTTACCGCGATGAGCGACGGCGTCAACGATATGCTGGCGGAGCTGGTCGGCAACCAGAACGGTTCGCCGATGATGGTACAGGCGATGCGCTAAGGCGCGGTCGCGGGCGACGGCTGGGATACCCACAGGGTCGGCCAGTCGTCGCTGCTGTGCCAGGCGTCGCAGGTGGACTCTTCGGCATATTCCGCCAGCGTGAAGTCGCTGCCGTTAAAACGCCAGCGCGTGGCAGAGCCGCAGTCGCCCAGTCCGCGCCCTTTGCTGAAGGTATACAGCTGGCCGGTGTTGGCGTCATAGTCGGCGTTGATCAGCTCCAGCTGTCGCTCACCGCGCGGCGGCGTAAACGGCAGCGTCAGGCTAATGCCGCGCGCCACATAGGGTGCGGCGCGCGTCACCTCAAACGCCAGATCGATCACGTTGTAAGCCCCCATCTCGCAGCTCACCATCAGCAGCGCCTTGCTGTCCGTCAGCGGCGCGACGTTGACTTCACGCCGCATCGGATCGAGCGAGCAGGCATCGCTGTTAAGTCGCCAGGTGCCGTAATCAAGCAGCCCGCTGGTTTCCTCATGCGTCAGCGCGGCCGGTGGCGTTCCCTGGGCGGGCAGCTGCGGCAGCGGTGGCGCAGGCGGCACATCCCACAGCGCGCGCGAGCCGCGCTTTATCCAGGCGCTCATGCCGTTAACTCTGCCCTGCACGTCATCTATCAGCAGCAGCGCCGCTTTCAGGCCATGCAGCGAGATAGCCGCCTGCGCGTTGTAGGTGAGCTGTATTGCATCCGCGTCGAGGATTTGCGCTAAAAATTCATCAATGGCGATAGTATTGCTGGTGGCAAGATGGTGCGGCTCTACCGTCCAGTGCTTGAAGTCGGGACGCAGGCGACGCTGATCGAGCAGCAAATTATCCTGCAGCGGCGCGCCGGGAATTTCTCCGCTGTAGGCGCTGCCGTAGTCGATACGCAGCAGCGGACGATCGTTAACGCCGGCATGGCGCGCGATAGTCATCACCAGCCCTTTGTCGCCCGGTATATTGCGCGCCACGCAGAACCCGGCGTTATTGCAGGTCACCTGCCAGTCGGAAAATGACTTTTGCAGTGGATCGGCTTTAACGCAGGCAATGAAAAGGAATGGCAATACCAGCAGTGACTTCGTCCAGGTCGGCATCAGGAAAAACGGTCCCCAAAATCTCAGAGTGGAGATGATAGCGCAACGGCCGGACATCCGGTGGACCTAAACTGTGACCACGTCCGGAAAGCGCACTTAACTGCTGAAAAAGCATACGATATTGCGATGCGGCGCCACAGAAATCACCGTTTACACTATCGGTAGCGCGCGGGTTTATCTCAATCGGATTTATCGGACAATCGTTAAGACGCGCCGCCCTGCCCCGACGCGTCATCCTTCATCGTCAGGCTTTCAGCCAGCCCGCCAGCTGGGCATGCTGCAGCAGCATAATGGTTTTGCCGTCGCGGATGCGGCCATCTTTCACCATCGCCAGCGCCTCAGGGAAAGGCATTTCCAGCACGTCGATATCTTCATCTTCTACGCCACCGCCGGCATTATCGCGCAGCGACTCATTATATTCGGCGGCGAAAAAATGGATAAGCTCGGTGACGCCACCCGGCGACATATAAGCTTCGTAGAGTTTTTCCACCTTGCCCACCGCATAGCCGGTCTCTTCGATCGCCTCTTTGCGAATGCAATCCTCCGGCGTGTCGTTATCCAGCAGCCCCGCGCACGCCTCAATCAGCATGCCGTTAGCGTTGCCGTTGACGTAAGTGGCGATGCGAAACTGGCGCGTCAGCACCACGCTGTTCTTCTCGCGGTTATAGAGCAGGATGGTGGCGCCGTTGCCGCGGTCATACACCTCGCGCTTGTGGCGCACCATTTCGCCGCTTTTGGTGGCGAGTTCATAGGTGTAGTTACGCAGAATAAAGTAGTTTTCGGAGAGAAGTTTGTCTTTGATGATGTTGATCTTGAACGACATGATGGCTCCACTGCCGATTTGAGGGAGCCTGCCATCATAGGCGGAAGCGTGCGGGAAAACTATAAGAGGCGGGAAGAAAAAAGCCTGCCGTTAGCGGGCAGGCTTTTTCAGCACGGGCGGTATCGCCCGTATCAATGTCGCTTAGCGCGCGGCGTCGTCCGCCAGCGCGTGCGGTTTTTCGTCGTCATGCAGATGATCGTGCTCGGTCTGCGCGACAGCCTGAACGCGCTTGCGCACGCCGAACCAGCCCAGCACCAGGATAACCGCCAGAACCGGAATAGCGGCGATGGTATAGGTGCCGTTCGGGTAATCGAACGCCATCAGCACCAGCACGCTCAGCAGGAACAGCAGCGTCAGCCAGGAGGTGACCGGCGCGCCCGGCAGCTTGAAGCTGACGTCGTCCGCCTTGCCCTCTTTGATCGCTTTACGCAGGCGCATCTGGCAGATCACGATAAAGCCCCAGGAGGCGATAATGCCCAGCGACGCGACGTTCAGCACGATCTCGAATACCTGTGAAGGCACGTAGTAGTTGAGCACCACACCAATCACATAGACCGCAATGGTGACCAGAATGCCGGCGTAAGGCACCTGCTGCTTGCTCATTTTCGACATGAACTTCGGCGCAGAACCGCCCATCGCCATCGAGCGCAGAATACGGCCGGTAGAGTAAAGGCCAGAGTTAAGGCTGGAGAGCGCCGCGCTCAGCACCACGATGTTCATGATGCTGCCAACGTAGGGCACGCCCAGCTTCGAGAAGAAGGTTACAAACGGGCTCTGTCCCGCCTGATAGGCGTTCCACGGCAGCAGCATTACCAGCAGCACTACCGAACCAACGTAAAACAGACCGATACGCCAGATAACGCTGTTGATCGCCTTCGGCAGCATGGTCGCCGGATCTTTACACTCGCCTGCGGCGGTGCCCACCAGCTCGATAGAGGCGAAGGCGAACACCACGCCCTGCACCAGCACCAGCGCAGGCAGCAGGCCGTGCGGGAACATGCCGCCATTATCGGTGATTAAGTAGAAGCCGGTGGCGTTGCCGTCGAGCGGCTTGCCGGTGCCGAGAAACACCACGCCCACCACCAGAAAGATGGCGATAGCCAGCACTTTCACCAGCGCGAACCAGAACTCCATTTCAGCGAACCACTTCACGCCGATCATGTTCATGGTGCCGACGATCGCCAGCGCGCCCAGCGCGAAGACCCACTGCGGCACATCACCGAACGCGCCCCAGTAGTGCATATAGAGCGCCACGGCGGTGATATCGACAATGCCGGTCATCGCCCAGTTCACGAAGTACATCCAGCCCGCAACGTAGGCGGCTTTTTCCCCAAGGAATTCGCGCGCGTAGGAAACGAAGCTGCCGCTTGACGGACGGTGCAATACCAGTTCGCCAAGGGCTCGCAGGATAAAGAACGAGAAGATGCCACAGACCAGATAGATTATTGCCAGCGCCGGCCCCGCCGCCTGCAGACGTCCGCCTGCACCGAGGAACAGGCCGGTGCCGATCGCGCCGCCGATAGCAATCATCTGAACGTGACGATTGCCCATCGCCTTGTGGTAGCCGGTGTCATGTGAGTTCAGCCAGCGTCTTTTCGCAGCACGCATTTCGGCTGCGGTTTTTTTAGTAGATTTCATAGCCTTCCTGTTTGTCCTGACCATCAATCACGGCGATCACAAACGATTGCGCGCGCCATGCGAAATGGGGTAACTGCCCGACTTATCTGCCTGTGAGTTATAGGTAAAGCGGCAGGGGAAATTACGGCGATGAATCCTACCCGTTCTGCGTGAACGAAGCAAAAGATACCGGTAAGGCGCACAAAGTGTTTTGTAATAATCGGGTTTGCTGCACAAAAAAACCGGTCACTAACGGACCGGCAAAGGCTACAGGGAGGGAAAATCAGGGCTGAGGGTTAGCGATAAATCTCTGCGGTGCCGCGCCACAGGCTGGAGTCGCCCGGGTTTTCGACGCCGATAACACGGTAGTGGCTTGCGCCCATCGCTTCAGCTTTTTGCGAAAGCTGGCGCGTTGCGTCATCCAGCGAGCCGCGCGCGTTGGTTACGGAGACGCTGCCGATGCTTTGCAGACCCTGCGCCTGCGCCTGGTTTACCGGCGTGGCCGCCAGCGTGGAGAACGAAGCGGTTGCTAACAGGGCGCCAGCCAGAATCAAAACAGGTTTTTTCATCGCATGCTCCTTGGTTTGCAGGTGGTTTGCTTAATGCCGTTTAGAATTATTATCGCCACAATGAAAGCCAGTCTTTGGCCGGTGTAAAGCTGTCTCCTTTTTAGGCATCGCACTGCGCATTCTCCTGGGTTATGTCAGCAGAGCTTCTTTTTTGTGCAGAATGTAACCCAGCGTGTCGATAGTATCAGAGTGGCCTGGCGGCTTACCGCCCCCTCCTTTATAATGCCCGCACCAAAAACAGGGATATTACCGTGATTGTGAAACGTTCAGTGACCCGCAGTATCGCTCAGGCGTTGAGTGCTATCGTTCTGCTGGCGCTGCTCACGACCGGGCTGGCGCTGATGACGCTCTCCAGCAGCCTGCGCGACGCCGAAGCGATCAATCTGGCCGGTTCGCTGCGCATGCAGAGCTACCGGCTGGCCTGGGACAGCACCAGCGATCCGCAGCAGATCCGGCAGCATCTGCTGGAGTATAAAGAGACGCTCAATAAACCCGCGCTGCGCGATCTCGATCGTCCCTGGGTACCGCAAGAGGTCATCAGCCGTTATCACCATCTGCGTACCGCCTGGCCCGCGCTACAGCAGCAACTGGAGCGCGGCGACGCACGCCTCTATCAACAGCAGGTGGCGAGCTACGTCGGCGAAATCGATCGTTTCGTCATGGGGTTGCAGCACTACAGCGAAAGGAAAATGGAGCTGGTGGCGGCCAGCAGTCTGCTGGGCCTGGTGTTAATTGTGGCGCTGGCGTTAGCCACCATTCGCTACAGCCGCCGCCAGGTCGTGCGTCCGCTCAATGCGCTGGTGACCGCCAGCCGCTATGTTGAAAGCGGCAACTTCGACTTTCCGCCGCTGATAGTAGAGCAGAACAACGAACTGCGCGTGCTGGCGCAGACTTTCAGCGCCATGGCGGCGCGTCTGCACTCGCACCATCAGGCCCTCGCCAGCGCGGTAGCAGAGAAGACGCGCGATTTACAGGAAGCTAACCGTACCCTGTCGCTGCTGTATGAAAGCTCGCAGATGCTGACCGCCCGGCCGCTCAGCGCGGCGCTGTTTGAAAGCGTCATGGCGCAGGTGCGCGAACGCGAAAACCTGCGCGTGCTGGTACTGGAGAGCGCGCATGGCCGGTTTAGCACAGGCGAAAGCGATAAGACGCTCAGCTGGCACAGCGTGCCGCTGCAGCAGGATGATGAACAGACCGGCGCGCTGCGCTGGCAGAGCGAGCAGACCCGGCCGCGTCAGGCGCTGATGCAGAGCCTGGGAAATATGCTGTCGCGCGCCATCTGGATCTGGCAGACGCAAAAGCAGGTTCAGCAAATGCTGCTGATCGAAGAGCGCGCCACTATCGCGCGCGAGCTGCACGATTCGCTGGCGCAGGCGCTCTCCTTTTTGCGTATACAGTTTACGCTGCTGCGCCGCGCCCTCGGCGGCTCGAACAGCGAGGCGCAAAGCATTATCGCTGACGTTGACCGTACGCTTTCAGATGCTTATCGCCAGCTACGCGAGCTGCTGACGACTTTCCGCCTGACGATTGAGCAGGCCGATTTGGTTGCGGCGATGCAGGCGATGATCGCTTCGTTGCAGGAACAGGTTACGGCTAAAATTAGCTTTAGCTTTCAGCCCGGCCTGGAAACCCTGGATGCGCAGCAGCAGGTTCACTTGTTGCAGATAGCCCGCGAGGCGGTGCTGAACGCCATCCGCCACGCCGATGCCGCGACGATAAGCGTACGCTATGAGCGCAACGCAGCAGGAGAGCATTTACTTACGGTGACTGACGACGGCGTCGGCATCGCCACTACAGAAGAGCCGCAAGGCCATTACGGTTTAACCACCATGTCGGAGCGCGCCGCACGACTGGCGGGCGAGCTGACGATTCAGGCGCAGGCGCGCGGCACCCAGGTGGCGCTGCGTTTTCCGCCGCAGTCCGCAACGCGGCTGACATAATAGTATTGCGTTGACTGCAACGCGCCTTTTTAACCTTTTCAGAAGCGCTTTTCGCGTAATTCCCCGGGAGTCAATATGCAACAACCCACGCTGACGGTAATGATCGTGGACGACCATCCACTAATGCGCCGCGGTATTCGCCAGCTACTGACGCTGGAACCCCGGCTGGAAGTGATCGCCGAGGCCAACAACGGCACCGAAGCGCTGGCCGAAGCGCGCCGCCTGGCGCCGGATATCATTCTGCTCGATCTGAATATGAAAGGCATGTCGGGGCTGGATACGCTGAAGGCGCTACGTCATGAAGGGATCAGTTCACGTATTCTGATCTTTACCGTATCGGATGCGCGCAGCGATATCGACGCAATGGTTGATGCTGGCGCCGATGGCTATCTGCTCAAAGACAGCGATCCGGAACTGCTGCCAGGACAGATTCTGCAGGCGGCGCGCGGCGAGAAAATCTTCAGCGACGCAGTATGGGACTATCTTGCCACGCGCCAGCACAGCGCCAGCCCGTTTCGCCAGCTGACCGAGCGCGAGCGCGATGTGTTGCAGGAGGTGGCGCGCGGCCTGTCGAATAAAGAGATCGCCGCCACGTTGCATATTTCAGAAGAGACGGTAAAAGTGCATATCCGCAATCTGCTGAAAAAACTTGATGTTCGTTCGCGCGTCGCCGCCACCGTAATGTGGCTGGAGAGCCGCAACAGCTGACCTGACGGGGGATTTACACTTTCTCCACAATTTCTCCACGATATCCTGACTGACAGCACGTAGAGTAAGTTTCGGCAGAAACCGTCTCTTTCCCTGCCCGCACGACCCGCGCGAAGCGCGGGCCGCATTCTGATAATAAAAGCGAAACGCTGCTGAGGAGTGTCGACTCGATGTCGAATTTTTTCATCGACCGTCCCGTTTTTGCCTGGGTGCTGGCGATTTTAATCAGCCTTTGCGGCACGCTGGCGATTATTTTTCTGCCGATTGAGCAATATCCCGACCTCGCGCCGCCCAATGTGCGTATCACCGCCAACTATCCCGGCGCCTCGGCCGAAACGCTGGAAAATACCGTTACGCAGGTTATCGAGCAGAACATGACCGGCATCGACAACCTGATGTATATGTCCTCCAACAGCAGCAATACCGGCCAGGCGCAAATCACGCTCACCTTCTCCGCTGGCACCAATCCCGACGAAGCGCGGCAGCAGGTGCAAAACCAGCTTCAGTCCGCGCTGCGCAAGCTGCCGCAGGCGGTGCAGTCTCAGGGGGTGACGGTCAATAAAACCGGCGACAGCAATATCCTGATGCTCGCCTTCGTCTCTACCGACGGCAGTATGGATAAACAAGACATTGCAGATTATGTCGCCAGTAATATTCAGGATCCGCTGAGCCGTATCGATGGCGTCGGCCAGGTCGATGCCTACGGCTCGCAGTATGCGATGCGCATCTGGCTCGATCCCGCCAGGCTTATCGCCTACTCGCTGACAACCGACGACGTGGTAAGCGCTATCGAAGCGCAAAACGCGCAGGTCGCCGTTGGGCAGGTTGGCGGTTTGCCGTCAGTGGACAAACAGGCGCTGAACGCCACGGTCAATGCGCAGTCGCTGTTGCAGACGCCGGAGCAGTTCAAAGCCATCACCCTGAAAACCAATCCCGACGGTTCGGTCGTGACGCTGGGCGACGTGGCGCAGGTGGCGCTGGGCGCGGAAAAATATGACTATCTGAGCCGCTATAACGGCCAGCCGGCGTCGGGTCTGGGCATTAAGCTCGCCTCCGGCGCGAATGAGATGAATACCGACAAGCTGGTGCGTCAGCGCGTGGAAGAGCTGTCACACTTTTTCCCGCACGGGCTGGAAGCCAAAGTCGCCTATGAAACGACGCCGTTCGTTAAAGCCTCTATTATTGACGTGGTGAAAACGCTGCTGGAGGCGATTGTGCTGGTATTCGGCGTGATGTATCTGTTTATGCAGAACTTTCGCGCCACGCTCATCCCCACCATCGCGGTGCCGGTGGTGCTGCTTGGTACCTTCTCTGTGCTCTACGCCTGCGGCTTCAGCATCAATACCCTCACCATGTTCGCGATGGTGCTGGCTATCGGCCTGCTGGTGGATGATGCCATCGTGGTGGTGGAAAACGTCGAACGCATTATGAGCGAGGAGGGCCTCTCACCGCGCGCGGCGACGCGCAAGTCGATGGGGCAAATCCAGGGCGCGCTGGTCGGGATCGCGCTGGTGCTGTCGGCGGTTTTCGTGCCGATGGCCTTTTTCGGTGGTACGGTCGGCGCTATCTATCGTCAGTTCTCGATTACCATCGTTTCGGCGATGGTGCTGTCGGTGCTGGTGGCGATGATCCTGACGCCTGCCCTGTGCGCCACGCTGCTCAAGCCGCTGGCGCAGGGAGAACATCATGGCCGTCGCGGTTTTTTCGGCTGGTTTAACCGCCACTTCAACCGCAACGCCGACCGTTACGAGCGCGGCGTCGCGCGCATTCTGCTAAAAGGCGGCTGCTGGCTGCTGCTCTATCTTGCCATTATCGGCCTGATGGCGTTCCTGTTTACCCGCCTGCCGACCTCGTTTCTGCCGCTTGAGGATCGCGGCGTCTTCCTGACGCAGGTGCAGCTGCCGCCAGGCGCGACGCTTCAGCAAACCTCCGACGTCGTGGCGAAAGTCGAAAACTACTATATGACGCAGGAGAAAGAGAACGTGCTGTCGGTGTTCTCGACCATCGGCTCAGGGCCGGGCGGCAATGGTCAGAACGTGGCGCGACTCTTTGTGCGTCTGAAAGACTGGGAAGCACGCCCCGGCGCGGATCGCACCTCTTTCGCCATTATCGAACGCGCCACTAAAGCCTTCCGCGCCATTAAAGAGGGTCGCGTTATCGCCAGCAGTCCGCCAGCCATTACCGGCATGGGCAGTTCGTCTGGCTTTGATATGGAGCTGCAGGATCACGCCGGTATCGGCCACACACAGCTGATGGCGATGCGCGATAAGCTGCTGGAGATGGCGGACAGCAACCCGTCGCTGTCGCGTGTGCGCCACAACGGTTTGGACGATAGCCCGCAGCTGCAGATCGATGTCGATCAGCGCAAAGCGCAGGCGCTGGGCGTCTCGATCAATACGATCAACGATACCCTGACGACCGCCTGGGGGTCGACCTACGTTAACGACTTCCTCGACCGCGGACGCGTGAAAAAGGTCTACGTGCAGGCCGCGCCGGCATTTCGCATGCTGCCGGACGATATTAATCAGTGGTACGTGCGCAACAGCAGCGGCGGTATGGTGCCCTTCTCCGCTTTCGCCACCAGCCGCTGGGAGACCGGCTCGCCGCGCCTGGAACGCTACAACGGCTACTCCTCAATCGAGATTGTCGGCGAGGCGGCGCAAGGCGTCAGCAGCGGCACAGCGATGGATGTGATGGAACAGCTGGTGGAAAAACTGCCGCTCGGCGTCGGTTTTCAGTGGACCGGCGCCTCGTATCAGGAGCGGCTGTCAGGCTCGCAGGCGCCTGCGCTTTACGCCATTTCACTGCTGGTGGTTTTCCTCTGTCTGGCGGCGCTCTATGAGAGCTGGTCGATTCCCTTCTCGGTAATGCTGGTGGTGCCGCTCGGCGTGGTCGGCGCGCTGGTCGCCACCTGGCTGCGCGGGCTGGAAAATGATGTCTATTTCCAGGTAGGGCTGCTGACGGTCGTGGGCCTCTCGGCAAAGAACGCTATTTTGATCGTAGAGTTTGCCAACGAGATGAACAGCAAAGGCGGCGAGCTGGTCGAGGCGACGCTCTCCGCTTCGCGCCAGCGCCTGCGCCCGATTCTGATGACTTCGCTGGCCTTTATTTTCGGCGTGCTGCCGATGGCGATCAGCGCAGGCGCCGGCTCCGGCAGCCAGCACGCGGTCGGAACCGGCGTTATGGGCGGCATGATCTCCGCCACGCTGCTGGCTATCTTCTTTGTGCCGCTGTTTTTCGTGCTGGTGCGTCGTCGCTTCCCGCTGCGGGCAAAGCCGCACGACTGAGTGCAAAAGTAAAGGCAGCCACCGAAGTGGCTGCCTTATTGCTATGTGTGGTCAGAATCAGAGCAAGGGGGAATCTTCCTGCCTGTTCGCCGCGCGTTACTTGTTGCGTAACATCGCCGCGATGAATTCTTTCCAGTTCCCCATTTCAGCGTCAATCATATAGACCTCTCTCTTATTGTGCTGTCGATTCTACGCGTAAATTTTCGTCAGGTGAATACGGTTACACCTGTTTTCACTATCGGCAAAGGCGATTAATTACTGTAGTTTTTTCGCTCTGCTAGCTGACGCACATTTCAGCAAACCGCTATAAACGCAGAGAAAAAGCTGCTATTAACCGGACCAGCTCGCTTAAGCACACTCTAAGATAATTCTTAACAGGATCATGATAAACAGCGTGACAATAACCCGCACGAATGAAAGCGGTTACTAAGACAAATCCTAATGATTTTATTCGCGTTATTTCGCTGCTTTTCCCGCGAGGCGGGTTAGCACGCTGGCTCACTGTGGTAAACTGATGCCCTCATTTTTTGACGAGGGATCCTGATGACAGCGCAGTGGGTGATGTACGGCATAAAAAATTGCGACACCATAAAAAAAGCGCGCCGCTTTTTAGAAGCCGCCGACATCGACGTCGCGTTCCATGATTACCGCGCCAGCGGGCTGAGCGATGCGCTGCTGACGCAGTTTATCGATCAGCTAGGCTACCAGACGCTGCTTAACACGCGCGGCACGACCTGGCGCAAGCTGCCGGAAGCGGAACGCGACGCCATTACCGATAGCGACAGCGCCAAAGCGCTGATGCTGGCGCAGCCCGCCATCATTAAACGTCCCCTGCTGCGCGCGCCGGATGGCACGCTGCTCTCCGGCTTCAGCGAAGCCGCTTACCACGCGTTTCTCCAGGAGAAGTCATAATATGTTCTGTCCTGTAATCGAACTGGCGCAGCAGCTCATCCGCCGCCCCTCGCTGAGCCCGGATGACGCGGGCTGTCAGGCGCTGCTGATCGCGCGTCTGGAAGCGATTGGCTTTCACGTAGAGCCGATGCACATCGACGACACGCTAAACTTCTGGGCGACCCGCGGTCAGGGCGAAACGCTGGCGTTCGCTGGCCATACCGACGTAGTGCCGCCGGGTGACGCCAGCCGCTGGATCAATCCGCCCTTCGAACCCACCATTCGCGACGGCATGCTGTTCGGCCGCGGCGCGGCGGATATGAAAGGTTCGCTGGCGGCGATGGTGGTCGCAGCGGAACGTTTTGTCGCGGCGCACCCCAACCATAAAGGCCGCCTGGCGTTTTTAATTACCTCTGACGAAGAGGCGAGCGCGAAAAACGGCACGGTGAAGGTGGTAGAGCGTCTGATGGCGCGTCACGAGCGCCTGGATTACTGCCTGGTCGGCGAACCCTCCAGCACCGAAGTGGTGGGCGACGTAGTGAAAAACGGCCGTCGCGGCTCGATGACCGCCAACCTGACCATTCATGGCGTACAGGGCCACGTCGCCTATCCGCATCTGGCGGATAACCCGGTGCACCGCGCGATGCCGGCGCTTAATGCGCTGGTCGCCACCGAGTGGGATCGCGGCAATGAATTTTTCCCGCCGACCAGCATGCAGATCGCTAACGTGCAGGCTGGCACCGGCAGCAACAATGTGATCCCGGGCGAATTCTTTGTGCAGTTCAATTTCCGCTTCAGCACCGAACTCACCGATCAGATGATTAAAGATCGCGTCGCGGCGCTGCTCGACAGCTATCAGCTGCGTTATACCCTGGAGTGGGCGGTTTCTGGTCAGCCGTTCCTGACGGCGCGCGGCAGGCTGGTTGACGCCGTGGTTAAGGCGGTATCGCACTATAATGAAATTAAGCCGCAGCTGCTGACCACCGGCGGCACCTCAGACGGGCGCTTTATCGCGCGAATGGGCGCACAGGTGGTTGAGCTTGGCCCGGTGAATGCCACCATTCACAAAATCAACGAATGCGTGAAGGCAGCCGATCTGCAGACGCTGAGCCGCATGTATCAGCGCATTATGGAACAGCTGGTCGCCTGATCGCGATCGAGAGGAGCAGGCAAATGGAATTTATTAAAGATTACTGGTGGATCATTGTGATCCTGTTGCTGGTCGGCGTACTGATGAATGTTTATAAGGATCTGAAACGCATCGACCATAAAAAATATATGGCGAATAAACCCGACCTGCCGCCGCATCGCGACTTTAACGATAAGTGGGACGATGACGACGACTGGCCGAAGAAGAAGAAGTAACAGGTCAGACTACGCTTCCCTGCTGACGCCCTCGCCTGCGCGAGGGCGTTTTTACATCATCATAATCACATCGTCGTCGCCCGGTTTCGCTCCGCTTAACGCCTCATCGAAATAGCGCTTCGGCACGGTGTAGTGCAGGTGCTTCAGCGCCAGCGCCATGCTGCGGTCGTCTACCGCGTGCGGCAGATCTTCCACAATATCGAGCGTCACGTCCCCGCCCAGCGCGGTCAGCCGCTGCGCAGCCTGCTCGGCGTGCTGCATCGGGATCTGCTCGTCATACTCGCCGTGGATTAAATGGATAGTGGTGCGCGTCGACGCCTGCTCCGGCAGCGTAGCGTAGCGGCCGCTGAAAGCCACGACGCGGCCCGCCAGATCCGGCTGCGCTTTCACGCCCTCCAGCACCATGGTGCTGCCCTGCGAGAATCCCACCAGCGCGGTAGCGTCGGCGCGCACGCCGCTCTGCTCCTGCCAGTGTCGCACTGAATCGACGAACTGGGGCAGTACGGCGTTAACCCGCTGCTGCTCGCTCTGGTCGTGCTGCGCGGTTTCACTGAACCAGTAATGGCCCGGCGCAGGCGCGCCGACCGCCACTACCTGCGCCTGCGGAAACTCGCGCGCGAACCAGCCACCCAGCTGCGCCATAGAGTGGGGATTATCGCCGACGCCGTGGTAGAGCAGGAACAGCTGCTGCGCTGTCGCGCTCGGCTGCTGAACAATAACGTATTGCAGTGTCATATCGACCTCCTCGGATCACTATACGCCGCCTTGCGCGGAGCGCTATTGGGAAAATTTGAACAAGTTTGTGGATTTATTCCACTTGCTGACGCAGCTGACTGGCGCGCGCCGCGTCCAGCGCGCTCAGGGCGGCGGCGGCGTCAAGGCGGAGTTGAGCGACCAAAGCCTTGCGCCCGCTCAGCCCCGCCTGCTGCGCGAGGTGGCCAATATCCGCCTGCGGCTGCAGCGCGGCCTTCAGCAGCGGAGGAACAGAAATCCTGGCGGCGAGCCGGTGCAGCACCGGCAGGCTCGCCTCAAGCGGTCGCTGCGCCCAGGCGAACCCCGCCGCCAGCCAGGCGTCTTCGTCGGTGAAAGAGAGCGGCATCTCAGGCAGCGCAATGGACTCCGTTACCTGCTGACGCAGCTGCGGCCAGTCGCGCGCCAGCCGCTCAGCAGCACGCTGCTGAAGATCCGCGCCTGCGGGCGTCAGCGCGCGCATCGCCATCGCCGCATAGCAGCCGCTGCTGGCCTCGCGCTGCGTGCCGATGCGCACCAGAGTAAAGCCGCAGGCGCGCCAGAAGGCCCACAGCGCCTCGGTATAGCCGAAGCTGACAGAGAGAAAATCAACATCCTGTCGCCTCTGCGCAGCGGCCACTAATGCCTGCCCGATGCCCTGACGACGCTGTTCCGCCGCCACCGCGATGCGGCTGATACGGCGGGACCGCAGCGTCGCCGCCTCGACGAATCCGGCGTGCGCGGCCAGCGACTGTGCGACCAGATTGCCGCGTGGCCGTCGCCTGCCCGCCCAGACCGCCTGCGCCAGTTCGGGCGTTAAGCCGCCCTCCTCCACCAGCCAGAGCGCGCCCTGTAAAGCGGACGCTTCGCCGCTCAGCCACAGCGTCATGCCAGGCGCATCCATTAACCGCCTCAGATCGAGCGGCGAGGTGCGATAGTGCGCGCTGGCCAGCAGGCGGTATGCGGCCTCCGGCTGCGCGGGGTCGTCGCGCCAGGCATCGGCGGGCATGAGCCGCGGCGCGGCGGGCAGGGAAACCGGCACGGGCGCGGCGTCCTCAAACAGCAGCGTCTGGTTGATCCAGGCTTCCAGCGGATCCTGACGCGACCAGCGCAGCGGCTCATCCAGCGTAAAGTAACGCACCTGCGCCAGTCCGGCGCAGAACTTCAGGATAAAACCTCGCCCGGTGCCCTCGTATCCCTGAACCGTGGTAGTCAGCAGCACGCGCGGGAAGCGTGCCACCAGTTGGGTAAGGAGCGGCGCAGGGATCGCCGCGGCTTCATCGACTATCAGCCAGTCAGCGGAGGGAACATCGGGCTGAGCGAGAATGGCGTCGGGCGCCATAAAGTGAAAATGATCTGCCGCAAAGCGCATCACCACCTCTGTAGAGGCTTTCGCCGGCGCGGTGATAAGCGCCCGGGGGATCTGCTGCGCCAGCATTCCCGCCAGTGCCGATTTGCCGCGGCCGCGCGGTGCGGTAAGCACTGCGACGCCTGACGTCATCGCCAGCAGCTGCTGGACTATCGCACTTTGTTGCTGCGGCGCGCGGCACTGCCAGCGAGGCATGATTGGCAACGGCGCGATACGCGCAGGCTCATCCTGTCGCAGCAGCGCCACGCCAGGATCGGCGAGCACCATTTTTTGCAGATGGCGAACAAAGTGCGGTGCAGGAAGAGGATGAGCGACGTCGGCCCAGCGCAGGCTGTCCTCGTCAGGCTGCTGCGGCCAGCGCATCCACGGCGGCGCTAACAGCAGTAGCCAGCTTCCGGCGCGCAGCGTGCCCGCCAGCGCGGCGAACGCCTCCGCGTGAAAACCGCGGCGCGCATCGAAAACAGCGTGAGTAAATTCGCGGCCGAGCAGCGTGCGTAACGCCGCTGGCGCGCAGTGCGGAAGGTTGTCGTCGACGGGGGCATCACTCACCACCAGCCAGTCGCCGGGTAAAGCGGCGCGCCATTCGGCGACGCGCGCCAGCGACCAGTCCGACTCGCCGCTAATGACGCAGAGCCGTCTGACGCCCGCCTGCTGCATCTGACGGCTGAGCTGTTCAGGCGACATCAGTTAGCTGCAAAGGTGTTGCACTGTCCAGGATCGCCGCTGTCGAATCCGCGTTTAAACCAGCTGTAGCGCTGCTCCGAGGTGCCGTGCGTAAAGCTGTCAGGCACCACGCGTCCCTGGCTGCGCTGCTGCAGGCGATCGTCGCCAATAGCCTGCGCCGCGTCGAGCGCCTGTTGCAGGTCGCCGGTTTCCAGCCAGTTATCTTTGCTGACGTAGTGACCCCAGACGCCAGCGAAACAGTCCGCCTGCAGCTCCATTTTTACCGACAGATGGTTGATTTGCGTCTGGCTCGCGCCCTGCTGCATTTCGCGCACTTTCGGTTCGATGCCGAGCAGTTTCTGCACATGATGCCCCACCTCATGCGCGACAACATAACCCTGCGCAAACTCGCCACCCGCGCCGAGCTTGTTTTTCATTTCATCGTAGAATGACAGATCGATATAGACGCGTTGATCCGCCGGACAGTAAAACGGCCCCATCGCCGTCTGGCCAGTACCGCAACGGGTCTGGGTTGCGCCGCGGTACATCACCAGCGTCGGCGCGGTATACTCTTTGCCCATCTTCTGGAACAGCTTGCTCCAGGTATCTTCGGTGGAGGCCAGGATAACGCGGGTAAATTTCGCCGCTTCGTCGTCATTGGTGCTGACGCGCTGCTGCTGGCTGGTGGGCGCGACATTGCCACCGGTAAGCAGCCCCGTCAGGTCATAACCGTAATAGCCAGCGACCGCGACCACGACTAACAGAATAATGCCGCCCTTCCCGCGCGGCAGCCGGATCTGCCTTCCGCCGCCATAGGCTGGCCCTTGATCTCGACGGTCTTCTACATTGTCGCTCTCGCGACGTCCTTGCCAGCGCATAATCTGCTCCTGATTAAGATAGTTACCGTGATTTTAGTTGCGCGGCGAGACAACTACCAGCCTTGCGGCTAAATGAAAAAAGGAGAGCCGGGGCTCTCCTTTTCGCTTTCAGACGCGGTTAGTTCAGTCGAGCTTAACGCCCAGCCGCTGCGCTACCTCTTCATAGGCTTCGATCAGGCCACCCAGGCTCTGGCGGAAACGATCTTTATCCATCTTGTCCATCGTCTGCTTGTCCCACAGGCGCGCGCCGTCCGGCGAAAATTCATCGCCCAGCACCACTTCGCCTTTGAACAGGCCGAACTCCAGTTTGAAATCGACCAGGATCAGGCCTGCGTCGTCAAACAGTTTGCTCAGCACCTCGTTGGCTTTAAAGGTCAGCTCCTGCATGCGCGCCAGGTTCGCTTTGCTCACCCAGCCGAAGGTTTCACAGTAGGATTCATTGACCATCGGGTCATGCTTCGCGTCGTCTTTAAGGAACAGATCGAACAGCGGCGGATTGAGGATCATCCCCTCTTCCACGCCCAGGCGTTTTACCAGCGAGCCGGCCGCGCGGTTGCGTACTACGCACTCCACCGGCACCATCTCCAGCTTTTTCACCAGCGCTTCGTTGTCGGAAAGCAGCGCCTCCATCTGGGTCGGAATGCCCGCTTCCTGCAGTTTAGTCATGATGAAATGGTTGAACTTGTTGTTTACCATTCCTTTGCGATCGAACTGCTCGATTCGGGCTCCGTCGCCTGCTGACGTATCGTTGCGGAATTCGAGTACCAGCAGATCCGGATTGTCGGTGCTGTATACGGTTTTCGCTTTACCGCGATACAACTCAGCTCGCTTTTGCATCTTGTTAACTCCAGACTTGAAAATTTCGGGTGTTCTGCGACGGCGGGCCGCTGGGGATTGCCGCGACGCAATCGTTTACTTCGCCGCGCGCTATTATGCCAGAGACGAAAAAAAAAGGCCGGAGAATCTCCGGCCCTGAGGCGATTTATTTGTTAAGAGCCGCCTGGAACACGGCCACCAGCGCATCGTTCTGCGACTGGGTGAGCACGTGGCCTTTGGGATCGATAAACTGCAGGCTGCTGCGGTTATCCAGATCGCCGACCTGTACTTTATAGTCGCCGTTCGGCAGTTCCGGATCTTTCGCGCCGACATCATCCCACGCGCTGCTGCCCGGCGATTTATAGGTGACGCTGAGGCTGCCCTGCGGACGGTTGCTGTCGGTTACTTCCATGCCGACGCGCTTCATCGCCTGCGGCAGACGCTGCCAGGCGACGTTGAACGGCGTACGCAGCACCAGCATCGGCAGACCGGTATCGTCCGCACCGCTCTGCACATCAATGCTGCCGCTGGCGCGACCCGCCGCCGCGTTTTCGCTGGCGAGGTCGATTTTGTCCAGCCCGGCGCTGATGGCATTAAGCATCTGCGCGGTGTAGCGCTGGATCTGCACCGGCGACGTGACCGCTTCGCCTTTCTGCTGCAGCTCAAGCAGGCGTACTGTCAGCACCTGCTGGTAGCTCTGCGACTGCACGCTGATCTCATAGCGGCCGCGATACTGATTGTCTTCGTCGGCGCGATTCCACTGCACCCAGTCGGTGGTCAGCTGCTGCCGCGCATCGTTACGCTGCGCAACAGGGAAATTGCTGGATTCGACAACTTTACTCACCTGCGACCAGACGGAGCCGCGGTTTTTTTCCAGCATCAGCACGCCGGTATTGCCAGTAAACTGCGCGCGCGCGCCGTTAACCAGCGCCAGCGGCTGAGCCGGCGGACGAATGTCGAGCTGCTTGCCGACGTTGCCGCTGGCGGTGGTGTGCGGCACGTCGTAATCGCCATGCGCCACCGGCAGGATCATGCCAGCCGGCGCCTGCAGATCGTGCAGCTCGCTGGCCTGTAAATAGGACTCGTCACCGCTTACCTGACGTTTATAACGCTGATCGCTAGAGCACGCCGTTAACAGCATCGCAGTAGACAGCGCCACGACGGTCGCAACCGTTGAGCGCTTTACAGAATGATTCATTGAAACTCCCTAACTTATCGCAAACCCGCTTTAATCAGCGCCTGCTCAACTTTTGGTATGGCCGCTGAAGTCAGCGGCGTCATCGGCAGACGCAGCGTGTCACTGGCGATTAATCCTAACTGTTTCGCCGCCCATTTGACCGGGATAGGATTGGGTTCACAGAAAAGCGTCTGGTGCAGATGCATCAGACGCTGATTCAGACGACGCGCCTCGGCGAAATTGCCCTGTTGCGCCAGCGCGCACAGTTCAACCATTTCACGCGCCGCGATGTTGGCCGTTACCGAGATAACGCCCTTGCCACCCAGCTGCATAAGGTCCAGCGCGCTGGCGTCGTCGCCGCTGACAATAATAAAGTCCTCATCGACCAGTGCTTGGATCTGGCTAACGCGCGATAAGTTCCCGGTCGCCTCTTTGATTCCGATAATATTTTTGATTTCAGCAAGGCGCGCGACGGTTTCCGGCAGCATGTCGCAGCCAGTGCGTGAGGGGACGTTATATAACATTTGCGGCAGCGCCGTGCTTTCCGCGATCGCTTTAAAGTGCTGGAACAACCCTTCCTGCGTCGGACGGTTGTAGTACGGCGTTACGGTCAGACAGCCAACCACGCCGCTGTTTTCGAAACGTTTGGTGAGAGAGATGCCTTCTGCGGTGGCGTTGGCGCCGGTACCGGCAATCACCGGAATACGTCCGTCCGCCAGCTCCAGCGTCAGCATCACCACATCGCCATGCTCTTCATGGCTCAGAGTCGCGGATTCGCCGGTGGTGCCGACGGAGACGATCGCCGCGGTGCCGCTGGCGACGTGATAATCAATCAGTTTCTTCAGACTCGTACGGCAGACATTACCTTTGTCATCCATTGGCGTAACGAGCGCAACAATACTTCCCGTGAACATTGGCGATCCCCTCGACAAACAAGTGCTTCATGGTACGTTTTACTTCTGTTGAAAAGCAAGCAGGCCACGCCCCTCCTGCGCTTGTCAGCAGTTTTTTTTATGTTTACCTTATGGTTATTAGCGAATGAACAGGAAATCCCACTTTGCCGCAGTCTCAACCCCACCATTTGGTGATCACCGCACTGGGTGTTGACCGTCCGGGTATCGTCAATACCATTACCCGCCACGTCAGCAGCTGTGGGTGCAATATCGAAGACAGCCGTCTCGCCATGCTCGGGGATGAGTTCACCTTTATTATGTTGCTCTCCGGCAGCTGGAACGCCATCGCGCTGATCGAATCGACGCTGCCGCTGAAAGGCGCGGAGCTTGAGCTGCTGATCGTGATGAAGCGCACCAGCGCCAGAACGCGTCCGCCGATGCCGGCGACGGTCTGGGTTCAGGTCGAGGTGCCTGATTCACCCCACCTTATTGAACGGTTCACCGATCTGTTCGACAAACATGCGATGAATATCGCTGAGCTGGGTTCGCGCATCAAGCCGGGTCAGGCGGATCAGACGCCGACGCTCTATATTCAAATAACGGCGCATAGCCCGGCGGGCGTCGGCGACTCGCAGTTTGAACAGGCGTTTTATGGACTGTGTCGCGAACTCAATGCCGAAGGTACGCTGCGTTTTTACAGCCTGGCCGATGAAGATGCGGCGACGCTTCAGGGTTCACGCTAAGCTGTAAATAAACCGGGGCTATTCCTCCACATCACTGATGTCTGGCTATGTGGCGCAATATCCCCTGATGGCGACTTTCCACCTGACGCGGTTCGTCAGGCAGCCTGTCGCCCACAGCATAAAGAAAAATGGAGAGTAGTGATGAATCCACTGAAAGCCGGTGACACCGCACCGAAATTTAGCTTGCCCGACCAGGATGGCGAACAGGTAAATTTAACCGACTTCCAGGGACAGCGCGTTCTGGTCTATTTCTACCCGAAAGCGATGACGCCGGGATGCACAGTGCAGGCCTGCGGCCTGCGCGACAATATGGATGAACTGAAAAAAGCGGGCGTGGAGGTACTGGGTATCAGCACTGATAAACCAGAAAAGCTGTCGCGCTTCGCTGAAAAAGAGCTGTTGAACTTTACGCTGCTCTCTGATGAAGATCATCAGGTCTGCGCGGCGTTCGGCGTCTGGGGCGAAAAATCCTTTATGGGTAAAACCTATGACGGCATTCACCGCATCAGTTTCCTGGTCGGCGCCGACGGCAAGATCGAAAAGGTGTTCGACGATTTCAAAACGTCCAACCACCACGATATCGTGATGGATTACCTGAAGTCGCTTTAACACACGCGGATGCGGCTTAGCGCCGCATCCCGCCGCCTCTCTTTACGAGACAGCACTTCCCGAAAGCGGCGTTTGCGCTTCCGCTACCCTGACGCAGTTTCGCCCGTCATTTTTCGCCTGATAAAGCGCGGCGTCTGCCTGTTTCAGGCTCTGTTCCAGCGGCACCGATTCATCTTGCCAGGCCGCCACCCCGACTGAAAGGGTGATAGTGCCGACATCGGCAAGCGATGCCGCGGCGATCTCGGCGCGTATGCGTTCGGCAATGTGGCGCGCCTCTTCGATATTGGTCATTGGCAGCAGCATCAGGAACTCCTCTCCGCCGTTGCGGCATACCACATCGCTCTGACGCGCGCTGGCGCTCAGCGTTTCCGCCACCTGCTGAATCACCCGATCGCCAACATCATGCCCCCAGTTATCGTTGACCCGCTTAAAGTGATCGATATCCAGCGCCAGCACGGCGAACGGCTGACGCATCGTCTGATAAAAGTCGAGCACCGCGCTCAGGCCGCGCCGGTTGAGCAGCTGCGTCAGCGGATCGGTCTGCACTTCGGACTTAAGGCGGCCGATTTTGTCCTGCACCAGGCCGATGCCGGTCAGCAGCGCGCGTTTTACCTGCGCCGCCTCGAAATACCAGGCATGAACAGCGCTGAGCTCCTGTGAGACGCCGGGCGCATCCATCTGACGCGCCTTACGCGCCAGCTGCCAGAGCGGCAGCGCAATCAGCCGCGCCAGGATCACCGCCACCAGCAGTGTCAGCAGCGCGAAAGGCACCGAGCGTTTCAGCACCTGCATCAGCAGGCCGGAGAGCGGCTCAAGCGTTACGGCGGTGGGCTTAAGCGCCACCACTGTCCAGCCCGTAGTCGGCACCACCGCATAGCCAGCGAGGCGCGACGGTTCGCCCGCCAGCTGTAGCTGTAGCGAGCCGTTGGTCTCTTCATCATGACCGTTAAGCAGCGCAGGCAGCGTTTTGCCAATCAGCTGACCGTTCTGGTGATAGAGCACCCGGCTCTCGCTGTCCAGCACGTAGACGCTGGTGCCGTCGCGATAGTACTGCTCGCCGAGCAGCGTATTTAAAATGCTTTTCTTTTTCAGGTAGATGGTGCCGCCCACATAGCCGAGATAGCGTCCGTCACGGCTCCAGATCGGCCAGGAGACGAAGATAATCAGGTTGTTCGCCGCCGAAATGGTGGGTTTGCTGATGGCGGGCTGCCGCGCGCTTAGCGCTTCGCGCGACGCCTCGCTGGTAAGATGCATGCCCTGCAGCATCAGGGATTCTGGCGAGATAGCCTTAACGACGCCGTTAGCGTCGACCACCGCCACTGAGTTAAAGCTGCTGGTCTGCTCGCGCAGGCGATCGACCTCCCGACGCAGCAGCGCGGGATCGTTAAAATCGTCGCCGAGCAGCCTGGCGCTGTAGTGCAGCTGCGACTGCGCCAGCTGGAAAAAGATTTCGGTGGTGGAGGCCAGCTTGGTGGCATAGGCGCGGTTCGCCTCCAGCGTGCTGTCGATTAGCGCCATACGCTGCACGCGCCAGGTAGCATAGAGCGCGTTGGTCAGCGTAACCACGATGCTGACGATAGCGAGTAACGCGATAAGCGTGCGCAGATCGGTTCGGGGACGCAGGCGCATTAACATAGCGCGCCCGCTGCAAAAGATAAATACATGCTGAAAGGCCTGAGAATGTCGTTATTGTTGGAGGTTATCTGCCCTGGTGAGGCAAGAGGCAAGTGTACACCCTGCCGCCCTCCTGAGCACCTTTCCAACCGTTACATTCTCTGAAACCCGCGATTCGCGCCCGGCGCTAATCGATCAAACCGTGCTGATCGTAGAAGGGCCAGGGACCGGAATAGTCGCCGATGGCGCACTGGTGCGTCACCATGCCCTGCTCCGGCTGCCAGCAATGCAGCAGGAAGCCTGGCGGCTCCAGCACGAAATGGGCCGGACCGTCCGGCTGCAGGTCAAGCGCCACCTGATGGGAAACGCCCGGCGCGCACACCGCCAGCGTACCGGCGAAACGTGTCTGCAGGCTGCGATGCAGATGGCCGCACAGGACCCGCTCTACCTGCGGATGGCGGGCAATAATGGCCGCGAGCGCGTCGGGATTGCGCAGCCGCTGGCGATCCATATGATCGATGCCGCAGGTAAAAGGCGGATGGTGCAGCATGACCAGCGTCGGCGCAGCCGGTTCGCGCGTCAGGCTTTCCTCCAGCCACGTCAGCTGATATTCATCGACATAACCCCAAGGCTGTTCCGGCACGCTGGAGTCGAGCGCGAGCAGCTTCAGCGGCCCTACCTTCAGCTGCCAGTTAAGCGTAGCGCCGTGCTGGAGGTAGTCATGATCGATAAAGACGGCGCGCAGCGCCTGGCGATCGTCATGGTTGCCCGGCATCAGGCGGAACGGCAGCTGCAGGCGGCGCAGGGCCAGACGCAGCGTCTGATACTCCTCCACCGTGCCGAAATCGACCAGATCGCCGGTGATCACCACCATGTCCGGCTGCGGCCGCAGCGCGTTAAGGGTGTCAATGGCGCGCAGTAGCGCGGCCTGCGTATCCACTTTTTTATAGGACAGGCGACCGTTCGCCTTAATATGCAGATCGCTGATTTGCGCAATCAGCGTAGGTTTGGCAAACACAAAACTCTCCTTAATAACCGGTAAATTCTAGCGCGGCGCGCGGCGCCAGCGTCCAGGTAACGCGTTGCCCGGCGTGCCAGGCTTCCCGCGCATGACGCTCCACCTGAATCGGCGCGGCGAGACCGATATCGATCTGCAAACGCTGCGCGGCGCCTAAAAAAGTGCTGCCGACAATGTAGCCGTGGCGCGCGTAGCGGTTGTCGTCCGCCAGTAAGATATCCTCCGGGCGGCAGAACTGACGCGGCTCGCCGTGGACGTCGGTCTCGACGCAGTTAATCGCGCCGACGAAATCGGCGACGAAGCGCGTCGCCGGCCGCTGGTAAATCGCCTGCGGCGTGTCGATCTGGGCGATACGCCCCTGCTCCATCACCGCGATGCGGTCGCCGAGCGCCATCGCCTCCTGCTGATCGTGCGTGACGTAAACGGCGGTAATCGCGAGCTTTTTCAGCAGCGCACCGATCTCAAGCCGCAGACGCTCGCGCAGTTTGGCGTCAAGTGCCGCCAGCGGCTCGTCGAACAGCAATACTTTCGGCCGCGCGGCCAGGGCACGCGCCAGCGCCACGCGCTGCTTCTGCCCGCCGGAGAGTTTGTCGATAGCGCGGTTCGCCAGCGCGCTGAGATCCACCAGCGCCAGCATATCTTTCACCCGCGCTTCACGCTCAACACGCGCCACGCCCTGCACTTTCAGGCCGTACTCGACGTTCTGCGCCACGTTCATATTGGGAAACAGCGCGTAGTTTTGAAACACCATGCCGACATTGCGCTTCTCGATCGGCAGCGCGGTGACGTCGCGATCGTCGAACCAGACTTTGCCGCCCTCGTCGCTGCTCTCCAGCCCGCTGATAATGCGCAGCGTGGTGGTTTTGCCGCAGCCGGATGGCCCGAGCAGCACCAGGGTTTCACCGGCGTGAACGGTAAGATCGAGCGGATGCAGCGCGGTATGTTGATGAAAGCGGCGCGAGCAGCCGCGCAGCGTGACGGTAACGGCATCGTTATTCATGCCAGCTCCTTAACAGCGTTTCGCGTCGCCTGGCGCGTCAGCCAGTGATTGCAGGCGTTCAGCATCAGCAACAGCGGTAAAATCATAACGATAAAGATCAGCGTGTAGGCCGATCCCACTTCCAGCCGCATCGAGGCGTAGCTGTCCGCCAGCCCTACCGGCAGCGTTTTCGTCAGCGGCGTATGCAGCATCCAGGTGATATTGAACTCGCCTACCGAGAGCGTAATTACCATAAACGCGCCCGCCAGGATGCCGTTGCGGCAGTTGGGCACCACAACGGTGAAAAAACGACGCCAGAATCCGGCCCCCAGGCTGGCGGCCGCCTCTTCAAGGCGCGGCAGCTGAATCGCCTGCATCACCGCCAGCACCGGACGGATCATAAAGGGCAGCGTAAAGAGCACGTGGCCGATCAAAATAAACAGCCAGCTGTCGCGCAGGCCGTTAAACCGACCATAGAGCAGAATAATGCCGAGCGCGGTAGCCAGACCCGGCAGCGCCACCGGCAGCATCAGACACTCTTCGATGCGGGCGGACCAGCGCGGCGGCGCCTTCAGCAAACCCCAGGCAGCGGGCAGCCCGATCGCGACGGTAATAGCCAGGCAGCAGAGCGCAATCAGCAGCGACAGCCAGAAGGTATCGGCGTACAGCTCCCATACCTGTCCGACCCACTTCAGCGTCAGGCCGCTGCGCAGGCCGATAAAGTAGTTCTCCGTGACGCCCGCCAGCATCGACAGCACCACCGGCACGATCATAAACAGCGCCGTCAGCGTGGTAATGCCGGCCTGCAGATAAAACAGCGTACGACGTTTCATCACGCTTCCTCTCCCGATGCCCGCGTCAGGGCGCGCGCCAGCATCAGGCCCAGCCAGGCTACTGCCCCCATAACCACCGACAGCGCCGCAGCGGTGGCGAAGTTGGCGTAGTTGGTGAACTCGCCGTAAATCGTCAGCGGCAATACGCTAAGGCTGGTGCCCAGCGTAAACGCGGTGCCGAAGGCGCCCATGCTGGTGGCGAAGCAGAGCGCGCCGCTGGAAAGCAGCGCCGGCTTCAGTCCCGGCACGATGACGTCCCAGGTAATGCGCCACTGACTGGCACCCAGCGAACGCGCCGCCTCTTCCAGCGAGCGATCCAGTTTTTCGCTCGCCGCCACCAGCGTGACGATGGCGCGCGGCAGCGAAAAATAGAGGTAGCCGATAAAGAGGCCGCTGAGCGAATAGGCGAGCGTCCAGCGCTCGTGAAACAGGCTCATGCTCAGCTGCGCCAGCACGCCCTGGCGGCCCGCCAGCATCACCACCAGGAATCCCACCACAACGCCGGGAAAGGCGAGCGGAAAGGTCAGCAGCGCCAGCAGCGTGCCGCGCCCGGCGAAGCGCTGACGCGCCAGAAAACAGCCGACCACGGCGGCGATCAGCAGCGTCATCAGCGTCACCGCCAGCGACAGCAGCACGGTGTTGAGCAGGCTTTGCAGATACTGCGGCTGGCTAATGACCGTCCAGTAGCCGCTCTGCTGCGTGGTGCGGTCCGGCGTGACGCCGATCTGCAGCAGACGCGCAAAAGGCAGCAGCCAGAAGGCGGCAAAAAACAGCAGCGCGGGCAGCAGCATCCAGGGCCAGCGCGCGCCCTGATGCGCCCGACGGCGCAGGGCCGTCGGCGCGCGGCTGCGGGTATCCAGCAGCGACATTAACGGATCTCGCTCAGGTAGCGGGCGGAAAAGGCTTTCTGCGCATCGGCCATCTGCTGGTAGTCAACTGTCTGGGCGCGGGCGTAGTCGCTGTCAGGCAGGAACTTCGCCTTCGCCTCGGCGGACATCGCCGACGGGCGCACCGGGCGCAGATAGGCATTAGCCCAGATAGCCTGCCCTTTATCCGAGAGCACATAGTCGATCACCTTTTTGCCGTTGGCTTCGTGCGGCGCGTTCTTCACCAGGCTGATGACGTAAGGCACCGTTACCGTGCCCTCTTTCGGGATCACAAAGGCGACGTTGGCATGGTCTTTATATTTTGCGCGGTAGGCGTTGAAGTCGTAGTCGAGCAGAATCGGGATCTCGCCTGAAATCAGGCGCGCATAGGCGGTCTGCTTTGGAACGATCGGCTGATTGACCTGCAGCTTTTTGAACCAGCTGAGCGCCGGAGTAAAGTCCTGCATGGTGCCGCCTTTCGCCTGGTTCACCGCCACGGCGGCGACATAGCCAACAAAGGCGCTGGAGGGGTCAAGATAGCCCACCATACCTTTATATTCCGGCTTGAGCAGATCATCCCAGGATTGAGGCACCGGCGCGCCGCCCAGCGCATCGACATTGACCATAAAGCCCATGGTGCCGGAGTGCAGCGCCACCCACTTGCCGTCGGGATCTTTCATGCCTGCCGGGATCGTATCCCAGTGCGCCGGTTTGTAGTCGGCGATCACGCCAGTGCCCGCCGCCTGGATGCCAAAGCTTACGCCGTAATAGACCACGTCGGCGACCGGATTGCTCTTCTCGGCGACCATCTGCGCCAGCGCCTGGCCGGAGTTTTTATTGTCCTGCGGCACCTGAATGCCGGTGTCGCGCGCGATGGCTTTCAGCTGCGTTCCCCAGTCCGCCCATTCCGGCGGGCAGTTGTAGCAGATCGCGCTTTCCGCCGCGTGGGCGACCTGACTCGCCATACCGCATGCAGCCAGCAGCGCCGCAGCGGTTAACATTTTCATTTTATTGTGCGTTGACATGTGGATTCCCTGGAGTTGACGAAAGTAGAGCGCGGCGCGGGCGCGATGCTCTCGCCCAACCGCAGGTGGTGTGCCAGCATGCGGGGCCCGCCGCTGGATTGTTGTAAAAGCATATCGATAGCGCATGCGCCAAGCAGATCGCTGGGCTGCACTACCGAGGCAAGCGACGGAGAAAGATGTTCGCCGGTTTCAATGCCGTCAAAGCCCATAATTGAGAGCTGAGTCGGCACCTGAACGCCTGCGCGTGCGGCGGCACCCATCAGGCTGATGGCCAGCAGGTCGTTACTGCAGATCACCGCCGTCAGCGGATTTGCACCCTGCAGACGTGGCCGCAGCTGCTGAAAATCGGAGCGCGTATGGCTCGGCATCTCAATCAGCGGAAAGGGTTTCAGCCCCGCCTGCTGCATCGCATCGCAGTAGCCGAGAAAGCGCTGCTGCGCGCGATCGGACTGCCAGACCGGCCCGGTAACCATGCCGATATGACAATGGCCCAGCGTCAGCAAATGTTCAGTGGCTTCTGCCATCGCGCGGCGGTTATCAACGCAGACGCTCGGCCAGCCCGCGCTCTGCGGCACGTTATGCGCCAGCACAAACGGCATCTGCGCCGCGGCGAGCGTCGGCAGCACGGCGCTGCGATCCGCGTCGGCCACCGTCAACACCAGCCCGGCGACGCGCTGACGCAGCATATGCTCCACAATCGCCGCTTCGCGCTCGGCCTGATAGTCGCTGGTGGCGACCAGCAGGCCAAATCCGGCCAGCCGCGCCTGTCGCTCCATCGCCTGAAGCTGCTGCGCAAATACCGGGTTTAACAGCGAGGGCAGCAATACGCCAAGCGTGGTGGAGCTTTGGGTGCGCAGCTGACGCGCAATATGGTTGGGCCGGAAGCCAAGCTGGTCGGAAGCCGCCAGCACGCGCTGCAGCGTACTCTCTTTCAGCAAATGGGGATCGGAAAAGGCGCGCGCCGCCGTGGCGCGAGAAACGCCCGCCAGTTTCGCTACGCTGACTAAATCCGTCATTTTTCCCCCTCAATACGCTGATGAGAACGATCTCATTGGCGCTCAAAGTAAAGGGGTTGTATGACAGAACAATCGCAGCGGGATGACGAACAGATGACAGCGGCGCGCGGCCGCTGTCAGAGAGAGGTTTACAGCATCAGGAAGGCGTAGCCTTCGTTTTGCAGCGTTGCGACGGTGGTGCCGCTGGAGATGGTGTGGGTAACGCGCTGATCGATCCACTCGCGCTGCAGGTTGTGGAAAGCCACCGACTGGTCGCAAATCGACACCTTCACGCCCGCTTTTTCCAGCTCGTCGATCAGCTTAAGGTTCGGGTTGTCCACGCCGTACGCTTTGTGGAACTGCTCGTTGTTCAGCGCCGCCGACACCGCATCGCTGTTGATCGATACCACGAAATTCAGCTGATTCAGCGGCACGCCTGCGGCGTAATAGAGGTTAGTCACACGGGCAACGCGCTCCAGCCCCAGGTTCGGCTTACGAATATCGCCTTCACTGCGGTTAATCTGGAACACAATTTTATTGCTCAGGCCCGGTACGGTGCCTGGCTTATAAGCGGGCGTATCGACATAGTGAATTTTGCCGTAGCCTTCAATCGCGGGCGTACTCCAGAAATCTGCTGGCTGCGTGTTGTTATCGGCGAATTTGCCGCTTACTTTTTCATATAATTCCGGCAGCTGTAACACATTGCCGCCAATAAAACCGGCTATAGCCGCCACCACAATATAGGCCGCTGGACGCATCGTTATTCTCCTGCTTGTTATTTTCAAAGTGTGATTACATCTGTAGCCATGCGTAACCCTGGTTCTCCAGGGTTGAGACCGTGGTCGGGCTGGAAAGCGCATGGACAACTGATTTATCGATCCAGTCGTTGGGGTAATGATGGAAAGCCACCGACTGGTCGCAGACGGAGACCTTCACGCCCAGCTTATTCAGCTCGCCGATAAGCTTAAGGTTGGGATTGTCTACGCCATAAAACTGTTTGAAATGGGCGTTATCCAGCATCGCTGGCGTTGCGTCACCCGTCACCGAGACCACGAATTTCAGATCTTCGGCGGGCACGCCGGAGGCGACATAGAGATTGACCACGCGCGCTACGCGCTCCAGGCCAAGGTTAACGTCGGTCATCTCACCGTCGCTGCGGGTGATCTGGAAAACGATTTTATTGCTCAGGCCCGCGACCGGTTTAAAGGCGGCATCCGGCTCGTAGTGGATCTTTCCGTAGCCTTCGACGGCAGGTGTGCTCCAGAAGCCTTCGGGATCGCTGGGTTTGGCGGCGAAGTGGTTAACGACCTTTTGATAGAGCGCGCCGCTCTGGGTAACGCCCGCGCCAACAGCACCGCCAATAATGGCGATGAGCGCGTAAGATACAGCTGAACGCATAAATTATCTCCGGACAACAGCGTAGGGCTGATTCACATCCTGAATCGGGTGAGCTATCTATACCACAGCCCCGGCGTGGCAAAAGGGTGCGGCGCTGAGCCGCTGCGCCCTATTAATTTCAAATGAAATTATTAATTCACCAGCTTAATAAAGGAGTTTGATGGCGCTGCGTGTACAGGTCTGTATTGAAGTGGATCGATATAAAAGAGAAGAGGCAAGGAGAATAAAAAGGTCTGGGTTAAATAACGGGCCAGCGATTAATGTTGTTCAAAAGACTAGCGCTATTTCACAATAAAAATTATTGATTTTCACTTTCACTACCCAGCGCTTTTTCAGCTGTTTTTTTCAGAGTAAGCCTGGAAAAAAACATGCCACATTCAATTTTTTTGAGCAAATTTACATATCTTTAATCGAGAGAGGGATCGGGAGCCCACTGATTCAACTGGAGAAAGCGCCTTTTACAGGCTCGTGAATAAAAGCGTTCGCTGCTACAGCGCGATTATGCTGGCGATGCGGCGTACCAGCGTCAATGCGCGTCGTGTTTTTTAATGAAAGCTTGCCAGCCGTTAATATTCAATTTTTTGCTGCAAAAGCACTGTTACGGCCTCCGTTAATGGCGGAGCAGACCGTTTCTTTCTCTCAAGGCTCTGGTTAAGATAGACGCGACGCGTCTTTTACCCTGAAAAAGCACAATGTACTTTCCAGGCCTCTGAGTTTCTCTACAGGATCCAGGCATGTTGAACCGGTTAAAGAAAACGCTACTCGCCGCGCTGCTTCCCACGCTGATGCTGATGCCGCACGCGCCTGCCTGGGCTGACGTCAGCGACTCGCTGCCTGATATGGGCACAACCGCGGGCTCGACGCTCTCTATCGGCCAGGAGATGCAGATGGGCGACTTTTATGTGCGGCAGCTGCGTGCCAGCGCGCCCTTGATTAACGATCCCCTGCTTAATCAATACATTAACCAGCTCGGCCAGCGGCTGGTCGCCCATGCCGACTCGGTAAAGACGCCCTTTCACTTTTTTCTGATCCAGAACGACGAGCTTAACGCCTTCGCCTTTTTTGGCGGCAACGTGGTGCTGCACGCCTCGCTGTTTCGTTTTACCGAGAATGAGAGCCAGCTCGCCTCGGTAATGGCGCATGAAATCTCTCACGTCACCCAGCGCCATCTGGCGCGCGCAATGGAAGATCAGAAGCGCAACGCGCCTTTGACCTGGGTCGGCGCGCTGGGATCGATTTTGCTGGCGATGGCCAGTCCGCAGGCGGGCATGGCGGCGCTTACCGGTACGCTGGCGGGTACGCAGCAGGGCATTATCAGCTTTACCCAAGGCAATGAACAGGAGGCCGATCGCATCGGCATTCAGGTGCTGCAACGCGCCGGATTCGACCCCGAAGCGATGCCGAATTTTTTACAGAAGCTGGCCGATCAGAGCCGCTTCTCCTCGAAACCGCCGGAAATCCTGCTGACGCACCCCTTGCCGGACAGCCGCCTGGCGGATGCGCGCAACCGCGCCAACCAGATGCGCCCGGTGGTAGTGCAGTCCTCGCAGGATTACTACATGGCGAAAGTGCGCGCGCTCGGCATGTACGCCACCGGCCGCAACCAGCTTACCGACGAGCTGCTGGATGAGTATGGCCGCGGCAATAGCCGCCAGCAGCAGGCGGCGCAGTACGGCAAAGCGGTGCAGTTTTTACAGGCGAAAAGTTTCGCCAGCGCGAAAAAGATCATTGAGCCGCTGCTGGCGAAGCAGCCCGATAACATCTGGTTTCTCGATATTATGACCGATATCGATATCGGTCTGAACCAGCCGCAGCAGGCGATCGCGCTGCTTAACGCCGCAGGTGGCGCAAAAAACAGCCCGGTGGTGCAGCTTAACCTGGCGAACGCTTACGTCGAGGCGAAACAGCCCGCTAACGCCAGCCGCATTCTTAACCGCTATACCTGGTCGCATCCTGACGACCCCAACGGCTGGGATCTGCTGGCGCAGGCGTCAGCGCAGCAGGGGCTCAATGACGAAGAGATGTCGGCGCGCGCCGAGACGCTGGCGCTTAACGGCCAGCTCGATCAGGCGATCACCGCCCTGAGCAGCGCCAGCGCGCAGGTGCCTGTCGGCAGCCTGAAGCAGGCGCGCTACGACGCGCGAATTGACCAGCTGCGCCAGTTGCAGAGCCGTTTTAAACAGTATCAAAAAGGATAAACGCCGATGGTCACTCTTTATCACAACCCGCGCTGCAGCAAGAGCCGCGAAACGCTGGCGCTGCTGGAGGCGCAGGGCATCGAGCCGGAAATCGTGCGCTATCTGGAGACCCCGCCAGATCGCGAAACGCTGCAAATCCTGCTGCAAAAACTCGGTCTGAGCAGCGCCCGTCAGCTAATGCGCACCAAAGATGAGCTCTATAAAACGCTGCGGCTGGAAAACGCCAGCGAAAGCGAACTGCTTGACGCGCTGGCGTCGCACCCGGCCCTGCTGGAGCGGCCCGTGGTCGTCAATGGCGATCGGGCGCGAGTCGGCCGTCCGCCGGAAGCGGTGCTGGCGATCCTTTAAAGACCGAGCGTCTCTTTTACGAAGGGAATGGTGAGTTTGCGCTGCGCGCTGATGGAGGCGTGATCGAGACGATCCAGCGTATCGAACAGCGTGCGCATTTCGCGATCGAGGCGTTTCAGCAGGAAGCGCCCCACGTCCTCTGGCAGCTCAAATCCTCGCATACCGGCGCGCAGCTGCAGCGCCTGCAGTTTATCTTCATCGCTCAGCGGCTGCAGCCGGTAGATCTGGCCCCAGTCGAGGCGCGACGCCAGATCGGGCAGATTAAGATTAAGCTGGCGCGGCGGCCGATCGCCGGTGATCAGCAGTCGGGTTTTGCCCGTTTCCAGGATGCGGTTATAGAGATCGAAGATCGCCATTTCCCACGCCTCTTCTCCCGCGATGCATTCGATATTGTCGATGCAGACCAGCGCCAGATGCTCCATGCCGTCCAGCACGTCCGGCACAAACCAGGTCCGTTTATCCAGCGGCACATAGCCGACCGCTTCGCCGCGCGCCGACATCTCCGCGCACGCGGCGTGCAGCAGATGACTGCGGCCTCCGCCTTCGCGCGACCAGAAATAGAGATAGCTGCCGTGTTGCTGATTGAGGGCGCCTTTGAGCGCGGCAATAAGGGACGGGTTTTCTCCCGGCCAGAAGCTGGCGAAAGTTTCGTCGTCCGGTAAATAAAGTGGCAGTGACAGTTGTGCCGGCGTGTTCAGAAGCACCTCAAAGAGAACAGGCAAAAAACGGGGCAAGTCTACCACAGTTTTCGCCGGGAGAGGATAACGGGCGTCCCTGCCCGCAGGGGCTTAGTGACCGCCCTTCTCTTCAGCGTCCAGCACCACTTCCTCCGGACGCAGCAGCGAAATAACGCGGAAAATCAGCGCCAGCAGCACGCCGACCAGCGTCGCCAGCGCCATGCCTTTCAGCTCGGCGGCGCCGATATGCACTTTCGCTCCGCTGACGCCGATGATCAGGATAACGGAGGTCAGGATCAGGTTTTGCGCCTTGCTGTAATCGACCTTCGATTCAATCAGCACGCGGATGCCCGACGCGCCAATCACACCATAAAGCAGCAGCGAGACGCCGCCCATGACCGGCACCGGGATCGCCTGAATTGCCGCCGCCAGTTTGCCGACGCACGACAGCAGGATAGCGATGATCGCCGCGCCGCCGATTACCCAGGTGCTGTAGACGCGGGTAATCGCCATAACGCCGATATTTTCGCCGTAGGTGGTATTCGGCGTCGAGCCGAAGAAGCCAGAGATGACGGTTGAAAGACCGTTCGCGAACATTGAGCGGTGCAGGCCGGGATCGCGGATCAGATCTTTTTTCACGATATTCGCGGTTACGACCAGATGCCCGACATGTTCAGCGATGACCACCAGCGCAGCGGGCAGAATCGTCAGCATCGCCGCCCATTCGAAACGCGGCGTATAGAAGGTCGGCAGCGCGAACCAGGGCGCGTTATAGACCGGCGTCCAGTCGACGATGCCCATTGCGAAAGAGAGCGCATAGCCCACGACCACGCCGACCAGGATAGGGATAATGGCGAGGAAACCACGAAACAGCACCGAGCCGAAAACCGTCACCGCCAGCGTCACCAGCGAAATGATTATCGTCGTGCTGTCGGCGCTGCTCCCTTCCGCCGGCAGCAGACCCGCCATATTGGCCGCCACGCCCGCCAGCTCCAGCCCGATAACCGCCACGATTGCGCCCATCGCCGCCGGCGGGAACATCACGTCGATCCAGCCGGTACCCGCCTTTTTCACAATCAGCGCGACGATACAGAACAGCACACCGCACAGGATAAAACCGCCCAGCGCCAGCTCATAGCCCAGCGGCAACAGCAGCAGCACCGGCGAGATAAAGGCGAAGCTGGAGCCGAGATAGGCGGGGATTTTGCCTTTACAGATAAAAAGATAAAGCAGCGTGCCAACGCCGTTGAACAGCAGCACCGTTGCCGGGTTGATATGGAACAGGATCGGCACCAGCACCGTCGCGCCAAACATGGCGAAGAGATGTTGCAGGCTGAGCGGTATGGTTTGCAGTAACGGCGGGCGTTCGCTAACGCCAATGGCGCGACGAGTCATCATTTATCCCCTTAAAAGGTTGTGTTTTTTTGCCAAAAAAAAGCCGACTCTCTGGTCGGCTGATTCAGTTATTTAGTCCCGAAAATTTTGTCGCCGGCATCGCCCAGCCCCGGAATGATATAGCCCTTTTCATTGAGTCCATGATCGACTGAAGCGGTGTAGAGCTCCACGTCCGGATGCGCCTTCTCCAGCGCGGCGATCCCTTCCGGCGCGGCAACCAGAACCAGCACTTTAATGCTGGTGCAGCCCGCTTTCTTCAGCAGATCGATAGTGGCGATCATCGAGCCGCCCGTTGCCAGCATCGGGTCGACCACCAGCGCCAGGCGCTCTTCGATATTGGAAACCAGCTTCTGGAAGTAAGGCACCGGCTCCAGCGTCTCTTCATCGCGGTAGACCCCGACCACGCTAATGCGCGCGCTCGGCACATGCTCAAGCACCCCTTCCATCATCCCCAGACCGGCGCGCAAAATCGGCACTACGGTGATTTTTTTACCTTTGATTTGATCGATTTCCACCGGGCCGTTCCAGCCTTCGATGGTGACGCGCTCGGTTTCCAGATCGGCGGTGGCTTCGTAGGTCAGCAGGCTGCCGACTTCCGACGCCAGCTCGCGGAAGCGCTTCGTACTGATATCGTGCTCACGCATCAGGCCCAGTTTATGTTTGACCAGCGGGTGTTTGACTTCCACGATCTTCATTGGTGTTCTCCCGGAATGAGTTGAGCTAAAAAAAAATCGCGGGATTATACCGCCTTTTCGCAAGCGCGCCATATGTCGTTGCGCAAAGAGGGAAACTTTAGATCCTGCATTCAAGGATTGATGAAAATCGTCCGGCGCGCAATTTGACCAGGCAATGGGGCTCGCAAACGTTTGCCTGCGCTGTTAGAATTGCCGCGCTTTTTGTTAACCACCAACCGCAATCGCGTGGGGATTCCGCAGTGACCGACAAGACCTCTCTCAGCTACAAAGACGCCGGCGTTGATATCGATGCTGGTAATGCTCTGGTTGACCGTATTAAAGGCGTAGTGAAAAAGACTCGCCGCCCGGAAGTGATGGGTGGGCTGGGCGGTTTCGGCGCACTTTGCGCGCTGCCGCAGAAATATCGCGAGCCGGTGCTGGTCTCCGGAACCGACGGCGTCGGCACCAAGCTGCGTCTGGCGATGGATCTGAAGCGCCATGACGCTATCGGTATCGATCTGGTCGCCATGTGCGTGAACGATCTGGTGGTTCAGGGCGCGGAACCGCTGTTTTTCCTCGACTATTACGCTACCGGCAAGCTGGACGTCGAGACCGCCTCTTCCGTTATCACCGGCATCGCCGAGGGCTGCCTGCAGTCCGGCTGCGCGCTGGTCGGCGGCGAAACCGCAGAAATGCCGGGCATGTACCACGGCGAAGATTATGACGTGGCCGGTTTTTGCGTCGGCGTGGTCGAGAAATCGGAAATTATCGACGGGTCAAAAGTGCAGGACGGCGACGTGCTGATCGCGCTGGGCTCCAGCGGCCCGCACTCCAACGGTTATTCACTGGTGCGCAAAATCCTCGAGGTGAGCCAGACCGATCCGCAGACTAAGCAGCTGGACGGCAAACCGCTGGCGGATCATCTGCTGGAGCCGACCCGCATCTATGTGAAAAATATTCTGAGCCTGATCGAGCAGGTCGATGTCCATGCGATTGCTCACCTGACCGGCGGCGGCTTCTGGGAAAATATTCCGCGCGTACTGCCAGATAATACCCAGGCGATTATCGACGAGAAGAGCTGGGAATGGCCTGCCGTCTTTAACTGGCTGCAGCAGGCAGGCAACGTCAGCCGTCACGAGATGTACCGCACCTTTAACTGCGGCGTGGGCATGGTGATCGCGCTAAGCGCCGCCGAAGCAGATAAAGCGGTCGAGCTAATGCGCGCTGCAGGCGAGAAAGCCTGGAAAATCGGCGTGATTAAAGCCTCAGACTCGGAAGAGCGCGTGGTTATTAACGCATGAAAAAGCTGGTTGTGCTGATTTCCGGCAACGGAAGCAATCTTCAGTCCATCCTCGACGCCTGCGCAAGCGGGCGTATTAACGGCAGCGTCGCTGCCGTTTTCAGTAATAAATCGACCGCTTTCGGCCTGACGCGCGCGCGCGAGGCGGGCGTGCCGACCCATACGCTGGCGGCCAGCCATTTTCCCGACCGCGAAGCCTTTGATCGCCAGCTGATGCAGGAGATCGACGCCTACGCGCCCGATCTGGTGGTGCTGGCGGGCTATATGCGCATTCTGAGCAGCGCCTTTGTCGCTCACTATCAGGATCGCCTGCTGAATATTCATCCTTCGCTGCTGCCGAAATACCCCGGCCTGCATACCCATCGTCAGGCGCTGGAGAATGGCGACGCCGAACACGGCACGTCCGTGCACTTCGTCACTGACGAACTGGACGGCGGTCCCGTCGTGCTGCAGGCCAGCGTGCCGGTCTTCCCCGGCGACAATGAAGATGAGATCACCGCGCGCGTGCAGCATCAGGAGCATGCAATCTATCCGCTGGTGATTAGCTGGTTTGTCGAGGGACGTTTAGCGATGCGCGAAGGCAAGGCCTGGCTGGATAATCAGCCGCTGCCGCCGCAGGGCTATGCGCACGACTAACAGATACCGAGCCGTTGCCAGCAGGCGGCTCGCAAAGTTACACGCAGGCGTCCCGCGTCAGGGACGCCTTAACGCTTTTGCAATGGGCTGATATCACCCTCCGCTAGCCGTAGCGTCCGGTAATGTAATCCTCAGTGCGTCGGTTGCGCGGCGAGGTAAAAATGCGATCCGTTTCATCAAACTCCACCACCGCGCCCTGATGCATAAAGGCGGTGTAGTCGGAGACGCGCGACGCCTGCTGCATATTGTGAGTGACCAGCACCAGCGTAAAATGCTGCTTCAGCGTGGTCATCAGCTCCTCAATCACCAGCGTAGAGATGGGATCGAGCGCTGAGGTCGGCTCATCCAGCAGCAACACCTCCGGTTCGATAGCAATGGCGCGGGCGATGACCAGACGCTGCTGCTGTCCGCTGGAAAGCGTCAGGGCGTTCTGCCCCAGCTGATCTTTTACTTCGCTCCACAGCGCCGCCGCGCGCAGCGCGCGTTCGCACGCCTCGTTCAGCACCCGTCTGTCGCGCACGCCCTGCAGCCGCAGGCCATAAATCACATTCTCATAAATCGATTTGGGAAACGGATTGGGCCGCTGAAACACCATGCCGATACGACGCCGCAGCGCCGACAGATCCTGCGACGGCTGCATAATGGCGTGGTCGCCCAGCAGAATCTCGCCCTCAATGCGGCAGCTATCCACCACGTCGTTCATGCGGTTAAAACAGCGCAGCAGCGTCGATTTGCCGCAGCCGGACGGCCCAATCAGTGCGGTAATGCGCTTCTCAGGAATACGCAGCGAAATATCGTGCAGCGCCTGACGCTCGCCATACCACAACGAAAGGTGGTTTAGCGTCAGCGCCGTTTCGTTATCGGGCATCATAGTCATCATCTTTTATTGGGTCATCAGGCGATAGCGTTCGCGCAGCCGATGGCGCAGCGCCATCGCCAGCAGGTTGAGCGACAGGATAATCACCACCAGCAACAGCGCCGTAGCGTACACCAGCGGACGATCGGCCTCGACGTTGGGGCTCTGAAAGGCGAGATCGTAAATCTGGAAGCCGAGGTGCATAAACTTGCGGTCGAGATGCAGATAAGGAAAGACCGCATCGACCGGCAGCTCCGGCACCATTTTAACCACGCCTACCAGCATCAGCGGCGCGGTCTCTCCCGCCGCGCGCGCCACCGCTAAAATCAGGCCGGTCAGCATCGCGGGAAGCGCCATCGGCAGCACGACATGCCACAGCGTCTCCGCCTGGGTCGCGCCGAGTGCCAGCGAGCCCTGACGCAGTGAGTCGGGGATACGCGACAATCCCTCTTCAGTGGCGACAATCACCACCGGCAGCGTCAGCAGCGCCAGCGTCAGCGACGCCCACAGCAGCCCCGGCGTGCCGAAGGTGGGATTAGGCAACGAACGGGAAAAGAAGAGCTGATCGAGCGTGCCGCCTGCCAGCCAGACAAAAAAGCCCAGCCCGAAAACGCCATATACAATCGACGGCACGCCCGCCAGATTCACCACTGCAATGCGCACCAGCCGCGTCAGGGTGTTGCGGCCCGCATATTCATGCAGCCAGATGGCGGCGATGACGCCAAACGGCATCACCACCAGCGACATCAGCAGCACCATCAGTACGGTGCCGAAAATTGCCGGAAAAGCACCGGTTTCGCTTTCGCCGTCCGCGGGTGAATCGCTGACAAAATGCCAGATCTGACGCAGCGTGTGCGTGAGCTTTTGCAGCGCGTTCATGCCGTTGGGACGCCACGCCCCTCAACCACCTGCGCCAGCGGAATGGCATGTTCGCGATCCTGCGCGTCGCGCAGAATCAACACGTCGCGCTGGCTCTCGCGCTGCAAGTCGGCCAGCTGGCTGCTGAGCCGGGCGAAACGGCGCTGCAGCGCCGCCTGGTTGGCCTCGAACTCCGACAGCGCGCGCGTATCGAACTGCTGCTGCTGCCGTAGCCGATCGGCGCGCGCATCCAGCGCCGCCAGCTGGTCGTTAAGGCGCGTCAGATCGACGTGACGAATGCGGTTGATTTTATGCAGTAGCGCGCGCACCTGATCCAGCCGCTGGTGCAGCAGCGCATCGGGATCGCGCGCCGTCAGCGCCTCGTTATCTTCGCGCAGTCCGGCAAACCAGCCGTAGGCGTTGCCGCCGCTGCGTCTCTGCAGCACCATCACCTCTTTCGGCTGGCTGACATGCAGCGCCTCACGCGCATAGATCACGCGGAAATCGGGCGCGTCCCAGTCGCGGTTGCCGGTTTTGATCAGGTAACGATGGACCTGGCTTACCGGCGGCAACGCATCATTTTCCGCCGCTGGCGCGGGGAAATGCGGCTGATGCTCAAGGGTTTCGCCCAGCAACGCCGTCGGCTGGCCGCCGGGCTGCGTCAGCTGGTAGAGATCGACGCGCTGCGGCCAGAAGGCGCGTACTCCCTGCCATGCCAGCAGCGCAATCATCAGGGTAAAAGCCAGCAGACAGACGCCGACCGCGCCTGCGGTCAGCCAGCGCCAGCGGTCATTTTGTCGCATCGCCTTCATGCCTGGCCCTCGTGCTGGCTGTATCGCTGGCGCAAGCGCTGACGGATCAGCTCGGCCAGCGTGTTAATAATCAGGGTAAAGACCAGCAGCATCAGCGCGCTGAGAAACAGGATTCTGTAGTGCGCACTGCCTGCCGCCGCCTCCGGCATCTCAATGGCGATGTTAGCGGAAAGCGCGCGCAGCCCGGAAAAAAGACCGCCCTGGCTCTGCGGCGTGTTGCCGGTCGCCATTAGCACGATCATGGTTTCCCCTACCGCGCGGCCAAAGCCAATCATCAGCGCGGCGAAAATCCCGGCCGACGCGCCAGGCAGCACCACCCGCGTCAGGGTCTGCCACGGCGTCGCGCCCAGCGCCAGCGACCCCTGCCCCAGCGCCGCGGGCACGCTGAACAGCGCATCCTCCGAGAGGGTAAAAATCAGCGGCACCAGCGCGAACCCCATCGCCAGACCGGCAACCAGCAGGTTGCGCTGTTCGTAGTGCGGCAGCCATTCCGCAGCGTCGCGCATCAGGAACGTCGGGATAATCAGCGTAGCCAGCGTCACCATCAGCAGTAACGGCAGCAGCAGCATGACTTCGCGCCCCGGCTGACGCCAGCGCGGCGGCAGATGCCGACTGAGCGCGCCGCAGATAAGCAGCGTCGCCGCCAGCGTCAGCGGCAGCAGCAATACGCCGAGCAGCGCCTGGCTGATATGCGGCGCCAGCCACAGTCCGGCGATAAGCCCAATAACCACGCTGGGCAGCGCACCCATCATCTCGATCGCCGGCTTGACCCAGCGTCGCAAGCCCGGCGCCATAAACCAGGCGGTATACATAGCGGCCGCCAGCGCCAGCGGCGTGGCGAACAGCAGCGACAGCGCCGCCGCTTTTAGCGTGCCGGTAACCATCGGCATAAAGCTGAATTTCGCCTGATAGCTGTCTGCAGCGTTAGTGGACTGCCAGACCCAGTCCGGCGCGGGGTAGTTTTCATACCAGATTTTTTGCCAGAAGCTGCGCCAGCTGACGTCCGGCCAGGGATTATCGAGACGCAAAACCTGCCAGCTGCCGGCGCGCTCCAGCAGCAGCGCGTCGCCGCGCGGTGAGAAGGCGGCGCTTTTTATTCCTGGCGCAAGCTGGCGTTGCAGAACGGGGCCAGGCTGCTTGCTGGCGAACAGTTTCAGCGCGCCGCCGGGTTCCAGCGTGGCGAAGACGCGGCGCTGCGTTTCCGTGACGATATCTGCGGTCGGACTGCTCCCGGCGAAAGTGCGAATTTCATGCAGGCGCGGCCCTTCCGCTCCGGCGATAGCGAACCACTGCGTGACGCCGCGGCCATCCTGAATCAACAGGCTCCGCCCGCCCGCCAGCAGATGCAGGCTACGCGGCGTCTGCGCCAGCGTCACCGTTTCGCGCAATGTTGCGCGATCGTCGTCGAGCTGCCAGACGCGCAGCACATTGCCCTCGCTGGCATAGAGCAGATCGCCCTGCGGCGACAAAAGCAGATGATCGGCATGCGCCTGCGGCAGCTCGATGATGCGCGGTGCCTGCTGAGGCGCCAGCGTCACTACGCGCAGCCCCGCGTCGGTCAACACGCTGACACGCCATTTGGTTTCGTTTAGCGTCGCCAGCGCCATCGCTTTTACCGCGCCGTCCGGCAGCCGCAAAGGCGTATCGCCGAGCGGATAGCGCCATGCGCCGTCTACCGGCTGCAGCAGCGTCAGCGCGCCCTGCGCGTTAAGCAGCAGCGTGCGCTGGTCGGCGCTGCTGACCGCCTGCTGCGGCGCCGGACGCAGCATCAGCGGCGTTTCCGCGGGCTGACCGTTAAGCGGAATAAAGCGCGCCGCGCCATCCTGTCCGATCCGCCAGCCCCGATCGCCCTGATTTCCCACTATCAGCGCGGGCTCGCTATCCCACAGCCGCTGCGCGGCCTGGGGATGCACGCCCGGCGCGGCGAAGAGCGGCAGTACCACCCAAATCAACCAGAAAAAGAGCAGCAGCATCAGCAGTAAAATAGCGATGCCGCAGGATGTGACCAGACGCCGCGTAAAACGGTCGATAGCGCGGCGGCGGCGGTCGCTGAAGTTGACGGGAATATGCTTTAGGCTCATGCGGCTCTGAATGAGATCGGTAGTAAGCCGCTATGTTGCCCGTAGCTGGTTGATAAGACAACTATTGACGTTGGACAAGGTTGCCATACTCTCGCCATAATGATGACGGACACTGGTTCTTTAAGTCCTGCGAACGCGATATGGAGTCAGAATGGGTCAGGAAAAGCTGTATATAGAAAAAGAATTAAGCTGGTTATCCTTCAACGAGCGCGTTTTACAAGAGGCGGCGGACAAAACTAACCCGTTAATTGAGCGCATGCGTTTTCTCGGGATTTATTCCAATAACCTTGATGAGTTTTACAAAGTACGCTTTGCCGATCTTAAGCGTCGCATCCTGATTGGCGAAGAACAGGGATCGCCCGGCCTGCCGCGCCATCTGCTGAAGAAAATTCAGCAGCGCGTCATGAAGTCGGAACAGGAATTCGACGGTCTCTATAACGAACTGCTGCTGGAACTGGCGCGCAACCAAATCTTTTTGATTAACGAGCGCCAGCTTTCACCTAATCAGCAGGTGTGGCTGCGTCACTATTTCAAACACGATTTGCGTCAGCACATCACGCCGATCCTTATTAATCACGACACCGATCTCACCGAATTCTTAAAAGATGACTACACCTACCTGGCGGTAGAGATCATCCGCGGCGATGAGATTCGCTATGCGCTGCTGGAGATCCCCTCCGATAAGGTTCCGCGCTTCGTTAACCTGCCCGCCGAATCGCCGCGCCGCCGCAAGCCGATGATCCTGCTGGATAACATTCTGCGCTACTGTCTCGACGATATCTTTAAAGGGTTCTTCGATTACGATGCGCTGAACGCCTACTCGATGAAGATGACGCGCGATGCGGAATACGATCTGGTCACGGAGATGGAGTCGAGCCTGCTGGAGCTGATGTCTTCCAGCCTCAAGCAGCGTCTGACTGCCGAGCCGGTGCGTTTTGTCTATCAGCGTGATATGCCTGACGCCATGGTAGAGCTGCTGTGTAATAAGCTGACCATCTCCAACTACGATTCGATCGTGCCGGGCGGTCGCTACCATAACTTTAAAGATTTTATCGGTTTTCCGGACGTCGGCAAAAGCAACCTGGTCAACCGTCCGCTGCCGCAGATCCGCCATATTGGCTTTGATGGCTTCCGTAACGGCTTCGACGCCATTCGCGATCGCGACATTCTGCTCTATTACCCCTACCACACCTTTGAGCATGTGCTGGAGCTGCTGCGTCAGGCCTCCTTTGACCCGAGCGTGCTGGCGATCAAAATCAACATCTATCGCGTCGCGAAGCATTCGCGCATTATGGATGCGATGATGCACGCCGCCTATAACGGCAAAAAGGTCACCGTTGTGGTGGAGCTGCAGGCGCGTTTCGACGAAGAGGCCAATATTTTGTGGGCCAAACGTTTAACCGAAGCGGGCGTGCACGTTATTTTCTCTGCGCCAGGCCTGAAGATTCACGCCAAGCTGTTTCTTATCTCACGCAGAGAAGGCGACGAAGTGGTGCGCTATGCCCATATCGGCACCGGCAACTTTAACGAGAAAACCGCGCGCCTTTATACCGACTATTCGCTGCTGACCGCCGATGCGCGCATCACCAACGAAGTGCGCCGGGTGTTTAACTTTATTGAAAACCCTTATCGTCCGGTGAGCTTTGAGCACCTGATGGTATCGCCGCAGAACTCGCGTCAGATGCTCTACCAGCTTGTCGATGCGGAAATCGCCAACGCGCAGCAGGGTCGCCCGAGTGGCATTACGCTGAAAATTAATAACCTGGTGGATAACGGTCTGGTCGATCGTCTCTATGCGGCATCCGGCGCGGGCGTGAAGGTCAATCTGCTGGTACGCGGCATGTGTTCGCTCATTCCTGATTTGCCTGGGATCAGTGAAAATATTCGCGTGATCAGTATCGTTGATCGCTATCTCGAGCACGATCGCGTCTATATTTTCGAAAACGGCGGCGACAAAAAAGTCTTTCTCTCTTCCGCTGACTGGATGACGCGTAATATCGATCATCGTATCGAGGTCGCTGTCGCGATCCTCGATCCGCGCGTGAAACAACGCATTCTGGACATTATCGCTATTCTGTTTAGTGATACGGTGAAAGCGCGTATCGTTGATAAAGAGTTGGGGAACCGCTATGTTCCGCGCGGCAATCGTCGTAAGGTCCGCTCTCAACTGGCGATTTATGATTACATCAAGAAACTGGAACAGCCTGAATAATCTATGCCCATTTCTCATAAAAGTACGCCGAGACCGCAAGAATTTGCGGCAATCGATCTTGGCTCAAACAGCTTTCATATGGTCATCGCGCGCGTGGTCGACGGCGCTATGCAGGTGCTTGGTCGTCTGAAGCAGCGCGTACATCTGGCTGACGGTCTGGACAGCAAAAATCGCCTGAGCGAAGAGGCGATGGAGCGCGGGCTGAGCTGCCTGGCGCTGTTCGCCGAACGTTTGCAGGGTTTCAGCGCGAGCAACGTCACCATTGTCGGCACCCATACCTTGCGCCAGGCGGTAAACGCGGAAGAGTTTCTGCAGCGCGCGGCGGAGGTTATCCCCTACCCTATCGAGGTCATTTCCGGTCATGAAGAGGCGCGCCTGATTTTTATGGGCGTCGAACATACGCAGCCGGAGAAAGGACGCAAGCTGGTGATCGACATCGGCGGCGGCTCGACCGAACTGGTGATCGGCGAAAACTTCGAGCCGCAGCTGGTTGAAAGCCGCCGCATGGGCTGCGTCAGTTTCGCCCAGCTCTACTTCCCCAACGGTGAAATCAGCCGCGAAAACTTCCGCCGCGCGCGCCTTGCGGCGACGCAAAAGCTGGAAACGCTGGCGTGGCAGTATCGCCTGCACGGCTGGCAGTACGCGCTCGGCGCGTCAGGCACCATCAAGGCGGCGTGCGAAGTGCTGCAGGCGATGGGCGAAAAAGAAAAAATGATCACGCCAGAGCGGCTGGACATGCTCTATGACGAGGTTATGAAGCATAAATCTTTCAGCGCGCTGAGCCTGCCGGGCCTCTCTGAAGAGCGTAAATCGGTGTTCGTGCCGGGGCTGGCGATTATCTGCGGCGTGTTCGACGCGCTGGCGATTCGCGAGCTGCGCCTCTCTGACGGCGCGCTGCGCGAAGGCGTCCTCTACGAGATGGAGGGCCGCTTCCGCCATCAGGATATCCGCAGCCGTACGGCGCAGAGCCTGGCGAACCATTACGCCATCGACAACGATCAAGCGCGTCGCGTGCTGGATACCACCGATCAGCTCTATCTGCAGTGGCGCGATCAGAATCCCAAGCTGGCGAACCCGCAGCTGGCGGCGCTGTTGAAGTGGGCAGCGATGCTGCATGAAGTCGGACTGACCATTAACCACAGCGGCATGCAACGCCACTCTGCCTATATTCTGCAAAACACTAACCTGCCCGGTTTTAACCAGGATCAGCAAACGCTGCTGGCTGCGCTGGTACGCTTCCATCGCAAAGCCGTCAAGGTCGAAGATCTGCCGCGCGTCACGCTGTTCAAGAAAAAACAGTTCCTGCCGCTGCTGTTTCTGTTGCGCCTTGGCACCTTACTCAATAATCAGCGTCAGGCGACTACGCGACCCGATTCGCTCAAGCTGACCACCGATGAGGGGCACTGGACGCTGACGTTCCCGGCGGGCTATTTCAGCCAGAACAATCTGGTACAGCTCGATCTGGAGCGTGAACAGACCTACTGGACTGAGGTCACCGGCTGGAAACTGACGCTGGAAGAAGAAGCCTGAGGAGGTGGGCGCCTGCGCCCACGTAATGAAAGCGAACCATGATTAAAACTGAAAACTATTTTGCCGAAACCTATGGGCTGACGCCGACGCACTCTGAAGTGCTGGCGGCGCTGCCTCATCTCAATCCAGGCAAAGCGCTGGATCTCGGCTGTGGCAATGGCCGCAACAGCCTGTTTCTGAGCCAGAATGGCTTCGACGTTACCGCCTGGGACCACAATCCCGCCAGCCTGGCGCGTCTCGAGCAGATCGTCGCGCAGGAAGGGATAACCAATATTCATACCGAGCAGCGTGACCTGAATCAGACGCGCTTCAACGGCGGCTACACCTTTGTGCTCTCCACGGTTGTAATGATGTTCCTGCAGCCAGAAACCATTCCGCAGCTGATTGCCGATATGCAGGCGAGCACGGTGAGAGACGGGCATAACCTGATTGTCGCGGCGATGAGCACCGATGATTACCCCTGCCCGCTTGCGTTCCCCTTTACGTTTAAATCGGGCGAGCTGAGCCACTACTATCGCAACTGGCACATCCTGAAATACAACGAGCATGTTGGTCAGTTACATAAGCGCGACGAACAAGGCAACCGCATCAGCTGCCGTTTCGCCACGCTGCTGGCGCAAAAAGCCAGCCTGTAAACCGGGGCTGCGTAACGCGGCCCTCCAGCCCTGCTCTTTTTTTAATCGGCGGTTGATTTCAACGCAGCATTATGACTAAATGTTGCCATCGCCCGACAGGGTCTTTACAGGAAACACCTCGCGTGAACAGCGCCATCCCTTCCCGAAGACGTCCCAAATCCGGTTCATTTACCCGGATCGTTTTACTGATTAGCTTTATTATTCTCGCTAGCCGCCTGATCTTTATCCTGCCTGCCGCTTTTGAACATCATCAGCAGAAAAAAGCCGCGCCGCAATCTGCCCCTTTGAGCACAGCTATTCGCGACAACACTTAACCATCCTTCACTTTTGCATCTCCAGACGAAACGCAGCCTGAATAACCGCGTCTTTTTTTGCGACCTTTTGCGAGGCGAACCGCTACACTTCGTGCTGTAACTTTCAGACACAAGGGACTCGTTATGTCTGCCTCGCATACTCAACGTTTAAGTGAAATTCGTCATCGCATTCTGACGCTGCTGCTCAGTGAGCCGGATCTGGTGGACGCGCTGCTGGAGAAATCTGGCGAGCGCAGCCCTGAACAGCAACGTGAAAATGCGGCGCACCAGGCTGCGCTGGAGCAGGATATCGCTCAGCTGCACGCAGCGGATTTAGCCGATATTCTTGAAGCGCTACCGGAAGAGGAGCGCCAGGCGCTGTGGCGTCTGGTTCCTACCGTGCAGCGCGGCCATGTGCTGGTCGAGGCATCTGAAACCGTCTGGGCCAGCCTGACGGAAGAGATGAGCGACCGCGATATCCTGCGCGCCATTGAGCCGCTCGATATTGACGATCAGGTCTGGCTGGCGCGCTACCTGCCGCGCGATCTGACCGGGCGTCTGCTGGCGACGCTGGAGCCGGGCCAGCGTGCACGCGTGCTCAGCGTGGTCGATTTTGATCGCGATCGCGTCGGGCGCATTATGGATTTCAATATCCTGACGGTGCGTGCCGACGTCACGCTGGCAACGGTGCAGCGCTATCTGCGCCACAGAAAAAGCATGCCGAACGGCACAGATAAAATTTTCATTACCGATGAAAACAACCTGCTGCTGGGCGAGCTGTCGCTGACCGATATTCTGCTGAACAAGCCGAAAAAACGCGTCGAGGAGGTGATGAACACCTCGCCTACCACCTTTCAGCTCAATGATAAAGCCGAGGACGCGGCGGGCGCGTTTGAACGCTATAACCTTATCTCCGCTGCGGTCATCGACGCGAAAGGCAAGCTGATTGGGCGCGTCACCATTGAGGACGTGGTCGATCTGGTTAACGAAGAGAACGAAAGCAATATTCGCCGCATGGGCGGCATCAGTCAGGAGGAGGATGTATTTGCGCCGGTGCGCAAAGCCGTGCGCCGACGCTGGGCCTGGCTGGCAATCAATCTCTGTACCGCCTTTATCGCGTCGCGCGTTATCGGCCTGTTTGAAGACACCATCTCCCAACTGGTGGCGCTGGCAACGCTGATGCCGATTGTAGCCGGTATCGGCGGCAATACTGGCAACCAGACCATCACGATGATTGTGCGCGCGCTGGCGCTGCATCAGGTCGAACCGGGCAACTTCTCGTTTTTGATTGCGCGCGAACTCGGCGTCGCATTGCTTAATGGCCTGTTCTGGGGCGGCGCAATGGGGCTGATTACCTGGCTGATGTACGACAATCTCGAGCTGGGTGGGGTAATGATGCTGGCGATGATGCTTAATTTGCTGCTGGCGGCGCTAATGGGCGTGTTGATCCCACTGATCATGACCAGACTGAAACGCGACCCGGCGGTAGGCTCCAGCGTGCTGATTACGGCAATTACCGATACCGGCGGCTTCTTTATCTTCCTCGGTCTGGCGACGCTGTTTTTGCTCCATCACTGATTGTTGCCGTCAGCGGCGGAGGCTATGCAGTGCGCATAGCGCTGCATCGTCTGTTGCAGGTTGAGCCGCAGCGTCACCTGCGCCAGCTCACGCGTCGCATTGGGAATAGCGTAGCTGCCGCGCTGTTCCAGCCACTCCAGCACATCCGCCAGATGCCAGAGCGCGGTTTTGCCATCATGCACCGGTAGCGGAAACTGCGAACTGTGGCTGAGCATCAGCTTACGCATATTCTGTCGGGAAACGCCGATAATGTCGGCGACATCCGTCAGGCCGACAAGGTCGGGCGCAGCCTCGGTGAGCTGCGCCCCGGGCATTGCGCTCTGCACATTCCTGATGGCGCTCAGCACCGCTCGCTGTGCGCTGGACGCCTCTCGGGTAAACTCCAGCGCCACTTTTCCCGGCACGCCCAGCCCCACCAGCGCATCGTCACAGCCCGCGTCGATCAGCTGCTTTAACAGCTCTTCTTCCGGTAAAAGAGGTTTCGGCAGCTGAAAACGCAGCGTAAAAATATATTCCATGTTTGCTCCTTAATGCAGTTTGCGCACCGCAATACATTTATCAATCACCCGCCGCAGCGCTCGCGCGTGGTTAAAAGCGTTCCGCGGCGTACTCCAGATAACGCTGATGCAAAACTCTCCGCAGCGGCATGCCACCGAGTGCATGGGACAATACATTTTGCCCCAGCCATGATGCCCCATTGTCACTATCTGCCACCCGTACGCTTCGGCATGACGCAGCGCCGTTTCAATCTCTTTAGCTGGATGCCGTCTTCTTTCCATCGTAATGCACCTTACCCTGAACACCTCAGGTTGTCAACTGACAACCAGGCTGCTTTTTTTGTCTGCTCAGCAGCATGCCTTATGTTGCTTTGTTCAGGGAATTCCATGAAAAATCATGGAAGAGCCGCCGCAAAAAATTTTATGCAGGGGGACGCCGTGCGCCCTACACTTCCTTAAAACCAAAGGAGAAAAGCATGTTTAAACCTGATGATTTTGTGCAATCGAAAACCGGTGGACCAAAGATGCTGGTGCTGCGTGTGGAAGACGAAACGCTGTGGTGCGCGCGCGTTGATGACGCGACGAAAAAAGAGATCGAAGTGAAGGCGGACAGCGTTAACCTCTACCACGAAGATGGAGATTTCGGCGTCTGCTGACGCCTGCGCCGGGCCTTTAGCCCGGCGGATTGTCCTGCTGAACGTTCTGGTTACCGAGACCGCCGATAAAGGGCAGACGCAGACGCAGCGGGGTAAAATCCACGCCCATATTTAGTCCCAGGACGTTAAGCTCAACCCCCTCTTCCGCCCCCAGCGTCACGCCAGCGACGCCCAGAATGGAAATCTGAATTCCACGGCCCGAGGGCGGCAAACCAACAGGACGCCACAGCGGCCGGTAATCTTTGCCGAGCGCGTTGGCTGGCATGTCGAGTTTCAAGGCCGGCACTTCACGTCCAATATGCGCAAGAAAGGTATTGCTGTTCGGTCCCGGCCAGGCGTGATAAGTATTTGGCCAGGGGTAGGATTTAATCGCCGCCTCAATGTGTGGGATCATCGCTTCAGCCTCCGCGCCGCGGTGCTCTACCAGCAGGCGCGGCTTCGCGCCATACCAGTAGCCGTCCGGCAAATTGCTGTTGCGGCGTACTTTGTCGCCGCTGCCCCAGCTGATCACTTCATAACGGTTGTAATGCGTCTCGCCCGCACGCTTGAAGATAATCCACGGGTGCACCGCTACCGCCCCTTTCCAGCCGTAGGTCGGCGCGGCATAGACCTGCACAATAGCCTGAGTTGCATAGCGTTGCGGATCGGGTGCCAGGCCCGCGGAGTCGCGCCGTGCTGACCACCAGCCTCCCTGACCGCCGGAGAGTTCTCCATGGCGCGTCGCCTGCGCCAGACTGGCGCCCAGCGACAGCAGGATCACCAGCAGAATGCAAAGGCTCAGTGCTTTAAGTGGCAGCATAGGGGTATCCGGGAGTAAGGGGCAGAAAGAAAATCGCCAGCCTGTCTGGCGACAGGCTGGCGATGGATTAATCAACGCGCTTCAGTGTAAGCGGAAAGGTTATTCCCACTCAATGGTCGCTGGCGGCTTGCCGCTGATATCGTATACCACGCGGGAGATGCCGTTGACTTCGTTGATAATGCGGTTAGAGACGCGGCCGAGGAAATCGTACGGCAGATGCGCCCAGTGCGCGGTCATAAAGTCGATGGTCTCTACGGCACGCAGCGAAACGACCCAGTCATATTTACGACCGTCGCCCATCACGCCCACTGAACGCACCGGCAGGAACACGGTAAACGCCTGGCTCACTTTGTTATAGAGATCTGCTTTACGCAGCTCTTCAATAAAGATCGCATCGGCGCGACGCAGCAGATCGCAATACTCTTTTTTCACTTCGCCCAGCACGCGCACACCGAGCCCCGGACCCGGGAACGGATGGCGATAGAGCATATCGTACGGCAGGCCCAGTTCCAGACCAATCTTGCGCACTTCATCTTTGAACAGCTCTTTCAGCGGCTCAACCAGGCCCAGCTTCATCTCTTTCGGCAAGCCGCCCACGTTGTGGTGCGATTTGATTACGTGCGCTTTGCCGGTAGCGGAGGCGGCGGACTCGATCACATCCGGATAGATGGTGCCCTGCGCCAGCCATTTCACGTCGGTCAGCTTGCTTGCCTCTTCGTCGAACACTTCCACAAAGACGCGGCCAATGATTTTACGCTTGGCTTCTGGATCGTTTTCGCCCGCCAGCGCGTCAAGGAAGCGCGCTTCAGCCGGTACGTGGACGATATTGAGGCCAAAGTGGTCGCCGAACATATCCATCACCTGCTCCGCCTCATTCAGACGCAGCAGACCGTTGTCGACGAATACGCAGGTCAGGCGCTCGCCGATAGCGCGGTGCAGCAGCATCGCGGTTACGGAGGAATCTACACCGCCTGACAGGCCGAGGATCACTTTGTCGTTGCCGACCTGCACACGAAGACGTTCAACTGCGTCTTCAATGATTTTCGCTGGCGTCCACAACGCTTCACATTCGCAGATGTCGAGCACGAAACGCTCCAGCATGCGCAGTCCCTGGCGGGTGTGCGTGACTTCCGGATGGAACTGCACGCCGTAGAAACGCTTCTCTTCGTTAGCCATAATGGCGAACGGACAGGTTTCGGTGCTGGCGACGGTCACAAAATCGGACGGAATGGCGGTCACTTTATCGCCGTGGCTCATCCAGACGTCGAGCAGCGGCTTGCCTGCGGCGCTGATAGCGTCTTCAATGTCGCGAATCAATGCGCTCGGGGTGATGACTTCTACCTGTGCATAGCCGAATTCACGTTCGTTAGAGCCTTCGACTTTGCCGCCCAGCTGCATCGCCATGGTCTGCATGCCGTAGCAGACGCCAAGCACCGGAACGCCGGCGTTGAAAACGTACTCCGGCGCGCGCGGGCTGTTGAGTTCAGTGGTGCTTTCCGGACCGCCGGAAAGGATGATGCCGTTCGGGTTGAACTGGCGGATCTGCTCTTCGGTGACATCCCATGCCCAGAGTTCGCAGTACACGCCCAGCTCACGGACGCGGCGCGCGACCAGTTGCGTGTATTGAGAACCAAAATCGAGAATCAGAATGCGATGTTTATGAATATTTTCCGTCGTCATTGAGGCGTTTCCAGAGCGGGTAACTTGATAATGAAAGCGCCCGGCTTATGCCGGGCGGTAAATCTTAAGGGATCAGGATCCCATACGGTAGTTCGGTGACTCTTTGGTGATGGTCACATCGTGCACGTGGCTTTCGTTGATGCCCGCGCCGCTGATGCGTACAAACTCCGCTTTGGTGCGCAGGTCGTCAATGGTCTGGCAACCGGTCAGACCCATACAGGAGCGCAGGCCGCCCATCTGCTGGTGAACGATCTCTTTCAGGCGGCCTTTATAGGCGACGCGGCCTTCAATGCCTTCCGGCACCAGTTTATCAGCGGCGTTATCGCTCTGGAAGTAACGGTCAGAGGAGCCTTTTGACATCGCGCCCAGCGAACCCATGCCGCGATAGGATTTGAAAGAGCGGCCCTGATAAAGTTCGATCTCGCCAGGGGACTCTTCGGTACCAGCCAGCATAGAGCCGACCATAACGGCTGCCGCGCCGGCAGCGATAGCTTTAGCAATATCGCCAGAGAAGCGGATACCGCCGTCAGCGATAACCGGAATGCCGGTGCCTTCCAGCGCTTCAACAGCGTCAGAAACGGCAGTGATCTGCGGAACGCCTACGCCAGTCACGATACGGGTAGTACAGATAGAGCCAGGGCCGATGCCGACTTTTACCGCGCTTACGCCCGCCTTCGCCAGCGCCAGTGCGCCTGCGCCGGTCGCGACGTTGCCGCCGATAATGTCTAAATCGGGGTATTTTGCGCGCGTTTCGCGGATACGCTGCAGCACGCCTTCTGAATGGCCATGCGACGAGTCAATCAGCAGCACATCGACGCCAGCAGCGACCAGCGCATCGACGCGCTCTTCGTTGCCCGCGCCCGCGCCGACTGCCGCGCCAACGCGCAGACGTCCCTGCGCATCTTTACAGGCGTTCGGTTTACGTTCTGCTTTCTGGAAATCTTTAACGGTGATCATGCCGAGCAGATGGAAGCTGTCGTCCACCACCAGCGCTTTCTCAACGCGTTTTTCGTGCATTCTCTGCAGCACGACATCACGCGCCTCACCCTCTTTTACCGTCACCAGACGCGCTTTCGGCGTCATCACTGCGGTAACCGGCTGCGTCAGATCGGTGACGAAGCGCACGTCGCGGCCGGTGATGATGCCGACCAGCTCGTTGCTTTCGTTCACCACAGGATAGCCGGCAAAGCCGTTGCGCTCGGTCAGCGCTTTCACTTCCGCCAGCGTCGTGGTCGGCAGTACGGTTTGCGGTTCGGTTACCACGCCGCTTTCATGTTTCTTCACCTTGCGAACTTCTTCCGCCTGGCGCTCAATTGACATATTTTTATGGATAAAGCCCAGACCGCCTTCCTGCGCCAGCGCAATAGCCAGGCCCGCTTCGGTCACAGTGTCCATAGCGGCGGAGAGCATCGGGATGTTCAGACGAATATTTTTCGTCAGCTGAGTGCTGAGATCGGCCGTGTTAGGCAGAACGGTGGAGTGAGCAGGAACGAGCAGAACGTCGTCGAAAGTAAGGGCTTCTTTAGCGATTCTTAGCATGGCAATATCTCAACCTGGGGTGAATGAGAACAGATAAAATATTGCCGCGGCATTATACAGGCCGTAATCGTTTGCCTCCAGCATTATTTTAGAAAAACTCTTGATCCTCTCTATCAGCCATGTAGTATCGGTTAATTAACCCTCTGATTTACTATTTGATCTCCATCACATGTCGCTACCGCCGATTGCCAATGTTTTTACCGTCAGCCGCCTGAATACGACGGTGCGTCAGCTCCTGGAACAGGAGATGGGATCGGTGTGGCTGAGCGCGGAGATCTCTAATTTTTCCCAGCCCGCTTCGGGCCACTGGTATTTCACGCTGAAGGATGACGGCGCACAGGTGCGCTGCGCCATGTTCCGTAACAGCAACCGTCGCGTCACCTTTCGTCCACAGCATGGCCAGCAGATTCTGGTGCGCGCTACCATTACGCTTTATGAGCCGCGCGGCGACTACCAGCTGATTATCGAAAGCATGCATCCGGCGGGCGAAGGCGCGTTGCAGCAGCAGTTCGAATTGCTGAAGGCGAAACTGGCGAGCGAAGGCCTGTTCGACCAGCAGCACAAACAGCCCTTGCCCGAACCGGCGAAACAGGTCGGCGTGATCACCTCGGCGACCGGCGCGGCGCTGCATGATGTGCTGCGCGTGCTGCATCGTCGCGATCCTTCACTGCCGGTCGTTATCTATCCTACGCCAGTTCAGGGCGCCGACGCGCCAGCCGCTATCGTGCGCGCAATTGAACTGGCGAACCAGCGTGCGGAATGCGACGTGCTGATTGTCGGGCGCGGCGGCGGCTCGCTGGAAGATCTCTGGAGCTTTAACGAAGAGCGCGTGGCACGCGCCATTTTCGCCAGCCGCATTCCTGTCGTCAGCGCGGTCGGCCATGAAACCGACGTGACTATCGCCGATTTTGTCGCCGACCTGCGCGCGCCCACCCCTTCTGCCGCTGCTGAAATAGTGAGCAGAAATCAGACAGAACTGCTGCGACAGTTGCTCTCCCAGCAACAACGGCTGGAAATGGCCATGGATTATTATCTGGCGCAGCAACAACGCCGCTTCTCCCGCCTCGATCACCGCCTGCAGCAGCAGCATCCTCAGCTTCGCCTGGCACGACAGCAGACCGCCCTGTTCCGCCTGCAACAGCGGCTGAGCGAGGCGATGGAAAACCAGCTGCGTCAGACGCTGCGCCAGCAGGATCGCCTTGCGCAGCGTCTCGCCGCCCATCAGCCGCAGCCGCGTCTGTTTCAGGCGCAGCGCCAGCTGGAGCAGATGCGCTATCGCCTGCAGCAAGGCATGGAAAAGATGCTCAACCGCGACAGGCAACGCTTTGCGACGCTTGCCGCGCAGCTGGAAGGCGTCAGTCCGCTGGCGACGCTGGCGCGCGGCTTCAGCGTCACCACCGATATCACGGGTCAGGTGGTGAAAAAAACGGCCCAGCTACAGAGCGGCGATACGCTGCGCACGCGTCTCGACGACGGCTGGGTGGAAAGCCAGGTGACCAGCCTGCTGCCAGAAAAAAAACGACGCCGTAAGACCACTTCCTGAGCAAAGACTATACTTTTTGACACATCACTTGTGCCAAGGAGTCGGGTATGTCCTACAGCGTTATTCCTCCCTATATATTGCGTAACATCGTCGCCCACGGTTCCAGTCATCAACAGGATTATGCACGCCGTACGCTGCTGCACGTTCAGCATCTGATGGCAGAGAACTGGCAGAAGCCGGTTGCGCCAAAGACGGCGGCGGGCGGTCATGTTGAGCGTGAAATCTACGATGCGAAAAACACTCAAAACCTGCCAGGCGATCTGCTGCGCACCGAAGGTCAGTCAGATACGGGCGACATCGCCGCCAGAGAAGCCTGGGATTATCTTGGCGTCACCTACGATTTTTTCTGGCAGGCCTATCAACGTAATTCGCTCGACAATCAGGGGCTGAAGCTGCTTGGCACCGTTCACTATGGCAAGGCGTATCAAAACGCCTTCTGGAACGGACAGCAGATGGTGTTTGGCGACGGCGACGGCGAAATATTCAATCGCTTTACCATCGCTATCGACGTGGTCGCGCATGAGCTGACGCATGGCGTAACCGAAACCGAAGCCGGGCTGATCTATTTCGAGCAGGCGGGTGCGCTGAATGAATCGCTTTCCGACGTATTCGGCTCGCTGGTGAAGCAGTACCATCTCAAGCAGAGCGCCGATAGCGCCGACTGGATTATCGGCGAAGGGCTGCTGGCAAGCGGCATTAAAGGACGTGGGCTGCGCTCGATGGCAGAGCCGGGTACGGCCTATGACGATCCAATGCTGGGTAAGGATCCTCAGCCCGCGCATATGGATCACTATGTGCAGACGCGTGAAGATAACGGCGGCGTTCACCTTAATTCCGGCATACCTAACCGAGCCTTTTACCTCGCAGCGAAAGCGCTAGGCGGCTATGCCTGGGAGCTGGCGGGCTGGGCCTGGTACGACACGGTGTGCGATAAATCCCTGCCTCAGGATGCCGATTTCAGCACCTTTGCGCGCCTGACTATTCAGCACGGCGAACGTCGCTTTAACCGTTCGGTGGCGCAGTCGATTGAGCAAGCGTGGAAGGAGGTTGGTGTGCTATGAGTTCCTTTCCTGAACTGACCGACGATGCGGTCATTGAGGTCGAACGCGAAGGCGGGCTGGCCTTTATCCCGGGCCTGCGCGGCGCGCGGCGCTTCGCGCTGGCTCAGCTGCCGCAACCGCAAAAGCAGCGCGTCTGTCAGGTTCTGGAACAGGCATTGCCGCTGGGCGAGCCTGAAGATAAAGCGCCGGAGATGGGGCGCAGCGATCAACGCTACTTCCGCATACAAATCAGCTATGCCACGCACCGTGAAGTCGGCACCATTGTATTGCTGATCCCGGAACAGATCGCGCCGCCGGCGCTGGAGGCGCTCTGGCGTGACGGCGAAGATCCTGAAGAGTAAAGGCCGTCACGCAAGTGACGGCCTTATGAAGGCGCTTCAGGCCTGTCCAGCCAACAGTCGGTTAAGGCGGGGATTCACTCCCCGCCTTCCGGTTGCTACTTACCAGATTCGTAAGCCATCGAAGCAGCCACCTCGCGCTGGTTGTCCCGGTAGCGAATTTCACACAGCGATTTCCGCGCTGCCTGACAATCAGCATGCCGATCGCTTAAGGCAGAAACCTCAAGCGCCACCGCAATTATACCCTCTTCTCTCCCCTGCCCAACCCGCACGCTACTACTTAGCGAGCTGCTTATCAGGCGTTTATGCAATTGCCGTCACGCTTACAATTCCTTGTGTGCCAAATAAAAAAACCCCACGCCGGAGCGCAGGGTTTTTAGTAAAAACGCTTAGCCGTTATGGCAGCGCATAGGCAATCACATAGTCGCCGCGATCGGGCGACTGACGCGCGCCGCCTGCGGAGATCAGGATGTACTGCTTACCGTTTTTCGGTGATACGTAGCTAATCGGGCCGCCCTGACTGCCCACCGGCAGGCGCGCTTTCCACACCTCTTTACCGGTTGAGCTGTCAAAGGCGCGCAGATAGTAATCCTGCGTACCGGCGATAAACACCAGACCGCCCTGCGTCGCCAGCGTACCGCCCAGCGTCGGCATGCCGATCGGCATCTGCGCATGCATTTTGATACCGAACGGACCCGTATCCTGCACCGTGCCTACCGGCACCTGCCAGACGATTTTACGCGTCTTCATATCGATCGCCGACAGCGTGCCAAACGGCGGCGCCTGGCATGGGATGCCCAGCGGCGACATAAAGCGGTTTTTGTTGACCGCATACGGCGTGCCTTTCAGCGGAACCGCGCCCATACCGGTATTGATCGCTTCGCCGCCGTTGCTGCCGCGAGCGATTTTGCTGGTATCGGTCGGGATCATCTGCACCCACAGGCCGAGACGCATATCGTTGACGAACATGTACTGGTTGTTCGGGTCAAAGGAGATGCTGCCCCAGTTCATCCCGCCGAGCGAACCCGGGAAGCTGAGCGACTTATCGGTGTCCGGTACGGTGAACAGCCCATTGTAACGCATTGATTTAAATGCAATGCGGCACGCCAGCTGGTCAAACGGCGTCGCGCCCCACATGTCCGACTCGGTCAGCGTCTGGTTGCCAATCTGCGGCATCTCGGTCGAATGCGGCTGGGTTTTGGTGTACTGCTCGTTCGGGATATGGCCCTGCGGCATCGGCAGCTCTTCGACTTTGGTCAGCGGCTTGCCGGTTTCGCGATCCAGCACGAAGATCATGCCGGTTTTCCCGCCGATAACGACCGCGGGTTTAGTGGTGCCGTCCTTCATCGGGAAATCGACCAGGCTTGGCTGCATCGGCAGATCGAAGTCCCACAGATCGTTATGAACGGTCTGATAAACCCACTTCTCTTTACCGGTGGTTGCATCCAGCGCCAGTACGGAGGCGCCATATTTATGATCCAGCGCGGTACGGTTAGCGCCCCAGAGATCCACAGAAGAGCTGCCCATCGGGATAAACACCGTGTTCATCGCCGGATCGTATGACATCGGTGCCCAGGAGTTCGGGGTGCTGCGTTTGTAATTCTGACCCGGCATCAGCACGGCGTTTGGATCGACATTGCCTGGGTCGAACGCCCAGCGCTGCTTGCCGGTAATAACATCGAAGCCGCGCAGAACGCCGCCCGGCATATCGGTCTGAACGTTATCCGCAACGCGGCCGCCGACCACTACCGTCGTGCCCGCCAGCGTCGGCGCTGAAGTCAGCTGATATTTCGGATCCTGCGCTTCGCCCAGCCCTTCTTTCAGGCTGACCACGCCATGGTCACCGAAGTTTTCGCAGAACTCGCCGTTGTCGGCGTTGATGGCGATCAGACGCGCATCAATGGTGTTCATCAGAATACGGCGTTGACAGGTATCGCCCGCCGCCAGGTTGGCTGCCGGCACCGGCGTTGAGCCTGGTTTGCTCGGCTGGGTCAGCGGTTTGGTGGCGTCGAAGTAGGCCAGACCGCGACAGCGCGGCCAGACTTCCGCCTGCGCGTTGATTTCGCGTTTCCAGATCTGCTTGCCGCTGTCCGCTTCAACCGCAATCACGTTATTGTGCGGCGTACAGAGATAGATCGTGTTGCCAATCTGCAGTGGCGTTTGCTGATCTTCCGCGCCGTTGCCGGTTGGACTAATCGGCGTATCGCCAGTATGGAATGTCCAGGCGACCTGCAGGTCTTTTACATTGTCGCGCGTGATTTGATCCACAGCGGCAAAGCGATCGCCGCCTGGAGTGCGACCATAGTTATTCCAGTCCTGCTGCGGTTTGCTTTTATCAACCGGGATCAGCGGCAGCTCTTTGCCGGTGAACGCCACGGTTGGATGCGGCTGGAACATCTGCACCAGCGTGCCGACCATGCCAACAGCGATTAGCGCTGAGAGCGCATAAGAGATTTTCGCCAGCGAAGACTTTCCTTCGCGCTTGCGCAGCGCAGGCCAGGTAAGAAACGCCAGCAGCATCAGACCAGCCGGCACCATCAGGCGCGATACCAGCGGCCAGAACGACCAGCCCGCGTCCGCCAGCGCCCAAATCAGCGTGCCGACGAATACCAGAATAAACAGCACAACGGCAGAGGACTTACGACGGAAGAACTGGATCGCTGACAGCAGAGTCACAATACCTGCAATCAGGAAATACCAGCTACCACCCAGCGAAACCAGCTTACCGCCGCCGATAGCAAAGAACAGGCCGATTGCCAGCAGCACCAGCCCCAGCAAGATCGACCAGATACCCAATCCTTTGCCGGATCGGGATGTTGTTTCAGCCATAACACAAACTCTCCTGAAAAAATAAAGCATCCGCGCCGCAGCGAACGCACCGAACAATGTCGCTAAGCGTGACGTTGTCTGACGCGCCGGATATAGCTTTATTTTATTTCGTAATAGTACGGACCCATGTCCAGGTTGCAGGCATTGTGAGCGAGGAGGCATAAATGATGTTCTGCCCTCGTCGCAATACAGGGCAGGATTGTACCACCTGGTACATTATGAGGTGAACATTTATAACGGGATGTAAACGCGACAATAGCATTTTTGCTACAAACACCCGGGCAAGCCGCGCTGTTTCATTGCTTCTTACAACCCGCCCAGGATCATTTGCAAAAGTGAGAAAAGCGTCAGAGGTTTTTCTCTGCCCCTGAAAACAACAAAGGGACCTTTCGGTCCCTTGGGTTTAACGCTTGTTTTTCTTCAAATGCGCGAGCAGGCGCTTACGCTTGCGCTGCTGCGTCGGCGTCAGCAGGTTGCGTTTGCCTGCAAAGGGGTTGTCGCCCTCTTTAAACTGAATACGAATCGGCGTGCCCATAACGTTGAGCGAACGACGGAAGTAGTTCATCAGATAGCGCTTGTAGGAATCCGGCAGGTCTTTCACCTGGTTACCATGGATCACTACGATAGGCGGGTTATATCCCCCCGCATGCGCATACTTGAGCTTCACGCGGCGTCCGCGCACCAGCGGCGGCTGATGGTCTTCGGCAGCCATATTCATAATGCGCGTCAGCATAGAAGTGTTAACGCGTTTGGTCGAACAGTCATAGGCTTCGGTGACCGATTCGAACAGGTTGCCGACGCCGCTGCCGTGCAGCGCAGAAATAAAGTGCACGCGGGCAAAGTCGATAAAGCCGAGACGATAATCCAGCGTCTCTTTGACCTCGTCCTTGATCTCCTGCGTCAGGCCGTCCCATTTGTTCACCACGATCACCAGCGAGCGGCCGCTGTTAAGGATGAAGCCAAGCAGCGACAGATCCTGATCGGAGATACCTTCACGCGCGTCGATTACCAGCAACACAACGTTAGCGTCTTCAATCGCCTGCAGGGTTTTAATAACCGAGAACTTTTCGACTGTATCGGTGATCTTGCCGCGCTTACGCACGCCAGCGGTATCAATCAGGATATATTCGCGATCGTCGCGCTCCATCGGGATATAGATGCTGTCGCGCGTGGTGCCCGGCATGTCGTACACCACCACGCGATCCTCGCCGAGGATACGGTTAGTCAGCGTGGACTTGCCGACGTTGGGACGGCCGACGATAGCAAGCTTGATCGGCAGACCGGTCGGGTCAAACGCCTCTTCTTCCTCTTCTTCCAGCGTTTCGCCGTTCTCTTCCGCCGCGAGCGCCGCCCAGTAGGCTTCGTTCTCGTCCTCTTCCGTTACTTCGCGCGGATCGACTTCATCCATCCACGGCAGCAAGACGGTTTCCAGCAGGCTGGTGACGCCACGACCGTGCGATGCGGCAATAGCGTAGATATCACCCAGCCCCAGCGAGTAAAAATCGGCAACCGCTGAGTCGGGATCGAGGCCGTCGGTTTTGTTCGCCACCAGGAACGTCGGCTTTTTACGCGAACGGATATGGTTAGCGATCTGCTTGTCCGCCGGCATCAGGCCCGCGCGCGCATCCACCATAAACAGCACGACATCGGCCTCTTCAATCGCCAGCAGCGACTGCTCAGCCATACGCGTTTCGACGCCCTCTTCAGAGCCGTCGATACCGCCGGTATCAATAACAATAAATTCGCGCCCTTCCACTTCGGCGCGACCATATTTGCGATCGCGAGTCAGTCCAGGAAAATCCGCCACCAGCGCATCACGAGTGCGCGTTAAGCGGTTAAACAGCGTGGATTTCCCCACATTGGGACGCCCAACCAGCGCGACCACAGGTATCATAACAATGCCTCAATAAAAAAATTAATCGCCCGAATGGCGTGATTATAACGGTTTTAACCGCCAGGTTCAGGCTGAAGGCGCTAAGAATATCATGCCTGACTAAAAACGAAACGGCTCCTGACGCGTCAGGAGCCGTTAGACGGAAGGCAAATTCCGGTAGCGGATTAACGCGTAATCGCGTAAACCTCGCCGCCTTTAGCCTGAATGATCAGCTTATCGCTGGCGACGACCGGCTCGGTCTGGAAGCCATCGCTGTCCACTTTCTGCTGCGCCACGAAACGGCCGTCAGCGGTATTAAGCCAGTGCAGATAGCCTTCGCTGTCGCCCACGACCAGGTAGCCGTTAAACAGCACCGGCGCCGTCAGGTTGCGGTGCAGCAGATCGCTCTGACGCCAGATGGCGACGCCGCCATCAGCATTCAGCGCGATAACGCGGTCATCCTGATCCACCAGATAGATGCGGCCGGCATCGACAATCAGATCTTTGACGCCGCCGATTTCACGCTTCCACAGGATCTGGCCGGAACGCAGATCGAGCGCGGTGAGGTTGCCGTTGTACGCCAGCGCATAGACGACACCGTTGACGATTACCGGCGTCGTATCGACGTCGTTCAGGCGATCGATTTCGGTCGCGCCGCTCGGCTGGGAGATACGCTGCTGCCAGATTAACTGGCCCTGATTCATGATCACTGCGCTGACGCGGCCGTTATCGCCGCCGACAATCGCGCCGCCGAAGGCGGTCGCTGGCGCAGACTCGCCGCGCAGCGACAGCGCAGGCATGTCGAGGTTAACGCTCCACTTCACTACGCCGCTGCTCTGATCCAGTCCCTGCAGCATACCGTTGCTGGTATGCACCAGCACCAGACCGTCACTCACTACCGGGCGCGACAGCGCTTCGCCAGCGACTTTGGTCTGCCAGGCGAGACTGCCGTCGCTGCTGTTCAGGGCGAACAGCTGACCGCGCTCACTACCGATGTAGAGATGATCGCCTGCAGCGGTCACGCCGCCGGAGAGCAGTGCTGAGATATTTTTCGAGAAAAAGCCGGTTTTCTCAGAGAGATCGACTTTCCATTTTTCTTTGCCGTTGGACGCATCCAGCGCTTTTACCACGCCGAAACGATCAGCCGCAAATACGGTATTGTCCTGCCATGCCGGATGCAGGTTAGAGTAGAAATCGCCAACGCCGTCACCAACCGACGTGCTCCACACTTCCTGGGGAGTAAACTGGTTTTCCACCTTTGGCAGCGGGGCCATTTTCACTACATCTTCTTCGCCGCTGAACAGCGAACAACCGCTGAGCAAAGTGACTGAAATCAGTCCTGGCAGCAGGTATTTACGTAATTCCATGCGCTCTCTCTTGACTGGCTTAGCTTAAGTTATTCATCTTCATCTGCATCATTTGCTTCAGCGCCGGAGAAGCGTCTGACTCAACGCCTTTGCTCCACGCATCGCGCGCGCCCTGCTTATCGCCTTTGCTCAGCAGCGCTTCGCCGCGAATATCCGCCACAATGGCTGTCCAGCCATCGCCCTTGACAGCGTCGAGGGTTTTAAGGGCGGCATCCGCCTGATTCTGTTGCAGTTGAATGCGCGCCAGCCGCAGGTTAATCACCGCCTGCAGATTGGCATCCTTGGTGTTCTTCAGACCGTTTTCCAGCAGGGAAGAAGCCTTGTCCAGCTGGTTGGCGTCAACATACTGTTTCGCCACGTCCATCGCCGCCAGCGCACCGTAGGTATTGCTGTTTTCGCTGACGAATTTCGCTACCGCATCCAGCGTCGCTGGCTGATCGGCTTTCATGGCAGTGGTCACTTGCTGATACTGTGCGGAAAGCGCTTTTGAGGAGCCCTCTTCATGACTGGCCCAGTAGCGCCAGCCGCCCAGCGCGGCAATGCCGATAATCACGCCGACCGCCAGCGCCTTGCCGTTATTAGCAAAAAAGCGACGTAACGCGTCAACCTGCTCATTTTCATTGCTATAAACTTCCACGCGATCCCTCTCCTTTCTCTGGTTGGCGCCGTGCCACGCTTACTGTAACAGCGTGCGCAATGCAGCAGCAGCCTCTGTCTGCGCCAGCGTTTGCTGATCGCCGCTGCGCAGATCTTTGATAACGACCTGACCGGCTTTCACTTCATCTTCGCCTACCACCAGCGCGACGCGAGCGCCCCACTTGTCGGCGCGGGCAAACTGTTTCTTGAAGTTGCCGCCGCCAAAGTTGGTCATCAGCTTCAGTTCCGGCGCTTCGTCGCGCAGTTTTTCCGCCAGCTGCATAGCAGCGGACTGAACGCCCTGGCCCGAAGCGATAACATAGACATCAACAACGCGCGTCGGTTCAAATTCAGGATTCACCGCCTGAACCAGCAGCACCAGACGCTCCATGCCCATGGCGAAACCCACCGCCGGCGTGGCGCGGCCGCCCAGTTGCTCGACCAGCCCGTCATAACGACCGCCGCCGCACACAGTGCCCTGCGCGCCGAGGCTCTCGGTCACCCATTCGAAAACGGTGCGGTTGTAGTAGTCGAGGCCGCGAACCAGGCGCTGATTGACGCGATAGGCGATGCCCGCATCGTCCAGCAAGGCACACAGCCCCTGAAAATGCTCGCGTGATTCATCGTCGAGGTGATCCATCAGCTGCGGCGCGTCGTTAAGCAGCGTCTGCACCTCTGGATTTTTGCTGTCCAGCACGCGCAGTGGGTTGGTGTACATACGGCGCTTGCTGTCTTCGTCCAGCGTCTCTTTGTGCTGCTCAAGGAACGCCACCAGCGCTTCGCGATAGTTGGCGCGCGCCTCCAGCGAACCGATGGAGTTAAGCTCCAGGCGCACATGGTCAGCGATGCCCAGCGCTTTCCACCAGCGTGCGGTCAGCATAATCAGCTCGGCGTCCACGTCCGGGCCCTGCAGGCCGAACACCTCGGCGCCCATCTGATGAAACTGGCGATAGCGGCCCTTCTGCGGACGCTCATAGCGGAACATCGGACCCATATACCACAGACGCTGCTCCTGATTGTAGAGCAGGCCATGTTCGATACCGGCGCGCACGCAGCCCGCGGTCCCTTCGGGACGCAGCGTCAGGCTTTCGCCGTTGCGGTCGTCAAAGGTGTACATCTCTTTCTCGACCACGTCGGTGACTTCGCCGATGGCGCGTTTAAACAGCGGAGTCTGCTCTACGATCGGCATGCGTATTTCGCTGTAGCCGTAGCTGGCCAGCACCTGCTTGAGCGTGCCTTCAATGCACTGCCAGATAGCCGTATCCGCTGGCAGGTAGTCGTTCATGCCGCGGATAGCTTGAATATTCTTCGCCACGTTAAAATCTCTTAATACAAAAAAACCTGTCCGGCATCATACCTTATGAGGATGAAACCGCACAGGTTCATTAAACAAAGTCGCGCTGCGCGCGCCGACGCTTAGTTTTCCAGCTGCTGTACGTTGATGCGGCGATTCTCGTCCAGCATAGTCGCTTTGGCGCGAATACGCGCTTCAAGCTGATCGATCATATCGTCGTTGTCGAGACGATCGCGCTGACGCACGCCATCTTCGTAGAAGCCGCTTTTCTTGTTGCCGCCGGTCACGCCCAGCGTCGACACCGTGGCTTCGCCGGGACCGTTAACCACACAGCCGATAATTGAGACGTCCATCGGCGTGATGATATCTTCCAGCCGCTGTTCAAGCGCGTTCACCGTGCCGATAACGTCAAACTCCTGACGCGAACAGGTCGGGCAGGCGATAAAGTTTATGCCGCGCGCGCGGATGCGCAGCGACTTCAGAATGTCGAAGCCGACTTTCACTTCTTCTACCGGATCGGCCGCCAGCGAAATACGCAGCGTATCGCCAATCCCTTCAGAGAGCAGCAGCCCCAGCCCGATAGCTGATTTCACCGCGCCCGCACGCGCGCCGCCCGCTTCGGTAATGCCGAGGTGCAGCGGCTGATCGATCTGTTTCGCCAGCAGGCGATAGGACTCAACGGCGAGAAAAACGTCCGAAGCCTTTACGCTGACTTTGAACTGATCGAAGTTAAGGCGATCGAGATGATCGACGTGGCGCATCGCTGATTCCAGCAGCGCCTGCGGCGTCGGTTCGCCATATTTTTCCTGCAGATCTTTTTCCAGCGAACCGGCGTTCACGCCGATACGGATCGGAATATTGTGGTCGCGCGCGCAATCCACCACCTGGCGGATACGTTCGTTGTTGCCGATATTGCCTGGGTTGATACGCAGGCAGTCGACGCCATATTCGGCGACTTTCAGCGCGATGCGATAGTCAAAGTGGATATCCGCCACCAGCGGTACGTTTACGCGCTGCTTGATCAGCTTAAAGGCTTCGGCGGCATCCATGGTCGGCACAGAGACGCGGACGATATCTACGCCGACGCGCTCAAGCGCTTTAATCTGATTGACCGTGGCTTCTACATCGGTTGTACGGGTATTGGTCATCGACTGAACGGCGATAGGCGCGCCATCGCCGACAGGCACCTTGCCGACATAAATCCGGGTCGATTTACGACGGATGATGGGTGCTTCGTTATGCATATTCTTTCTCCACAATTGCCCGGGGCGCGATGCAGCGTTATTGCGCACCCAACGTCAGGCGAGCAACCTGGTTATTACGGATAAAACGACTTAAATCAACCGGCTGGTTCTGATATTGCACCTGCACCGCAGACGGCGCGCCGATTTTCAGGCGATAAGGCGCAGTACCGGAAAGGCTGAGTTTACCACCGCTACGTTGCATTCCGCTGAACAGTTTTTTACCGGTGGCGTCGGAGACTTCGAGCCAGCAGTCGGCATTGAAGTTCATTACGACGGTATTAGGATCGGCGGCCGCTTCGCCAACGGCTGCGCCGCTGGTCGGCAGCTGGCCAGCGGTAGCTGACGGGCTGGCTGCGTTACCGACCGGCGCCTGGCTCGGCGACACGACGGCGCTGTTCGCCGACGTTGCGGCTGGCGCGGCGCTGTTGGCGGCTGGCTGTGCAGGCGCGGTGCTGGAGGGCTGGCTGGCGGCAGGCGCCGCCGCGCTGGCGTCCGCGCTGTTAGTTTCGTCCGGCGCGGCAGGCGCAGCCGTCTCATTGCTGGCGTCATTGCTGCCGCCGTCGAGCGGAATCGACTGGCTATTGTCGCCGCTGCTGCCGTTTTGATCGGCCATAGAGACCAGATCGTCCTGCGAAGCTTTATGGTTTTGCCACCACCACGCGCCGGTCAGGCCGATCACCACAAATAACACCAGCCAGGTGAAAATCATCAGCCAGCCGTCGCGTTTTTTGCGGCGTTTGCCCAGCGAGAAGTTCTGCATCGGTTCGATTTTGGCGGCACGCACCGGCGTCTGCTTCGCCATCATCGGCAACAGTTCCTCTTCAGGAATGTGCACCAGACGCGCATAAGAGCGAATGTATCCACGCAAAAAGGTCGACGCCAGATCGGCAGGCGATTTGTCCTCTTCGATATCGCGTACGGTCGTAAGTTTCAGGCACAGGCGTTCAGCCACGTTTTGCTGAGTCAGCCCCATTTTCTCACGGGCCAGACGCAGGCGTTCGCCTGTGGAATGTACTGCAGAGTTGTCTTGAGTGGCTTCAGTATTCATTAGCTAAATAACGCTGGTACTGTATCGATTGTGGAAAACTTCGCGCCAACCGGTCGCCATAACGTGTAACGTCAGCAGCGTTTCCCTGTTGCGCGGCGAAACGTATCTGTAACTCTAAGCTGCGCGCCGTAGCAGGCAGATATTGCTGATAAAGCTCCATTAACAGTAGAGCACGCGCCGGATAGAGGGGGCGTTGTTTTTCCGCCTCATCCAGTAATGCGTCGCCTTTCGCGCGGTTCGCCCCAAGCGCCCGACTCAGCGCCGCTTGCGCGGCCAGCATATCTTCCGCCTGAAGATAACAATATCCCGACAGCTCCCACGCATCGATGCGCGCTTCGCTCTCCGACGCGCTCATCGCCCGCTTAAACTGTTGATGCGCTTCGTCATACTGCCCTAAAGCGCAGAGAAACGCACCGTAATTGTTAGCGACGTAGCCATTTGTCGGCGCCAGCCGCTGCGCCTGTTGATAGTCGCGCGCCGCCTCATCGCGGCGGCCCTGTTTTTCCGCCAGACGCGCCAGCGCCAGGGCCATTCGGTAGTCGCGCGGCGCGGCGGCCTGTGCCCGCTGAAAGTTGCGGCGCGCGGCGACGAAATCGTCCGCCGCCAGGTAGTGCATACCCAGCGCCAGGCGGGTCTCCGCCGCGCCCGAATAAGGGCTACGACTGACACACCCGGTTACAACAATCAGGGCCAGCAGGCTGGCTGGTAATCCCTTACCCATCTTCATTCTCCTGTTCGCGACGTTAATTGCGTGGCAGCAGCCTGCCACGCGTCACGACCAGGGAAAACTGCGATGTTCCCTGTTTCAGAGCGCCTTCACAGATATGGGTTCGCCCGCCATTTTCTTACGCATCGTACGCTTGGTGCGGTCAATAACGTCGCCCGCCAGCTGACCACAGGCTGCATCGATATCGTCGCCGCGCGTTTTACGCACGATAGTCGTAAATCCATATTCCATCAAGACCTTAGCGAAGCGGTCAACCCGGCTGTTGGAGCTACGGCCGTAAGGCGCGCCCGGGAAGGGGTTCCATGGGATCAGGTTGATTTTGCTCGGCGTATCTTTTAACAGCGCCGCCAGCTCATGCGCATCGTCGGTGCTGTCGTTCACATGGTCCAGCATCACATATTCGATAGTGACGCGTCCCTGATTGGCGTTCGACTTCGCCAGATAGCGCTTCACTGCGCCGAGGAACATCTCGATATTGTACTTTTTGTTAATTGGCACGATATCGTCGCGCAGTTTATCGTTCGGCGCGTGCAGCGAAATCGCCAGCGCGACGTCGATCATATCGCCGAGCTTGTCCAGTGCTGGCACTACGCCTGAGGTGGAGAGCGTGACGCGACGCTTGGAAAGGCCGAAACCGAAATCGTCCAGCATGATTTCCATCGCCGGTACGACATTGTTGAGGTTGAGCAGCGGCTCGCCCATGCCCATCATCACCACGTTGGTGATGGGACGCTGACCGGTGACCTTCGCGGCGCCGATAATTTTCGCCGCGCGCCATACCTGGCCGATAATCTCCGAAACGCGCAGGTTGCGGTTAAAGCCCTGCTGCGCCGTTGAGCAGAATTTACACTCCAGCGCGCAGCCAACCTGCGAAGAGACGCAGAGCGTGGCGCGATCGTCTTCCGGGATATAAACGGTTTCCACCAGCTGATCGCCGACGCGGATCGCCCATTTGATGGTGCCGTCGCTGGAGCGCATCTCTTCCGCCACTTCCGGCGCGCGGATTTCCGCAATCTGGCTCAGCTTCCCGCGCAGCACCTTATTGATGTCGGTCATCTGCTCGAAATCATCGCAGCAGTAGTGGTACATCCACTTCATCACCTGATCGGCGCGGAACGGCTTTTCGCCCATAGAGAGAAAAAGCTCGCGCATCTGCTGGCGATTGAGATCGAGCAGGTTAATTTTTTCGCTTTTGGGGGCAACGGCAACGGGGGAAGCGGACGACGGCGTCACAATCTGTTCGGACATAATGTTCTCTGGCCTCGTTATTACACGTTATGGCTCTGGTTAAGGATAGAAAAAAAAGACGCCCTTGCTGAGACAAGCTCAACAAGGGCGCGATATTGTACAACATCTGCGGTGTGATGCCAGGGTAGACGGCGCGCGTTAGCGATAAATTTGTAAAGCGCGCGGTCCGGCTGGCCTCGACGCGATTAACGCGTGCGCGGGCAGATCTCGTTTTCGCCAAAGAAGTAGGCGATTTCACGCGCGGCAGACTCAGCGGAGTCAGAACCGTGGGTCGCGTTCTCGGTGAAGCTGTCAGCGTAGTCAGCGCGCAGCGTGCCAGCCAGCGCGTTAGCCGGGTTGGTCGCGCCCATCAGATCGCGGTGACGCTGAACGGCGTTTTCGCCTTCCAGCACAGACACCACAACCGGACCAGAAGTCATGAACTCAACCAGACCGTCGAAGAACGGTTTGCCCTGGTGCTCAGCGTAGAAACCTTCAGCCTGCTCTTTGCTCAGCTGCAGCATTTTAGCGCCAACGATTTTGAAGCCTGCGCTCTCAAAACGGTTGTAGATGGCGCCAATTACGTTTTTAGCAACGGCGTTTGGTTTAATGATGGAGAAGGTACGTTCGATTGCCATGTTGACCTCTGTCTTTAGCATCCTGAAGAAACCGGGAACCCACTCCCGGTAAGAAAACGCGCCGATTATAGGGAGATCAACGGGCGTTGCCTATTAGCTATCGTATGATTTATTGAAAATTATTGATAATTGTCGATGCAGGCAGGCAAATAATGTGCATTGCGTCATTTTCAGTCGCGGGTAAAGGAGACGGTAGTGAGCTGCCCCGCCTCATCCATCACCACCAGCTGACAGGCGCCGGCGTCGCGCAACGCCAGCTGCGCGCGATCCTTCTCTACGCCCTGCTCTACCGGCTCGCCGTTTAAAAACCACCAGCGGCGCTCGCCCTGCCCGCCCTGCACCGCTACCGGCAATATCAGCACCGCTTTGCCAGGCAGCGGCTGCACATGCTGTCCATTGATGACGCCGGTAATCACCATCGGCGCCGCATTGCCCTGATGCAGCGGCGGGCAGGCTTCGTCAACCGGCGGCAAACGCTGCGCGCGCTGTTCGCTTTTTGGCAGCCAGGGCTCAAGCGGCAGCGGCCACAGCAGCCGTTCGCGACTCTGGGCATCGGGGCAGTCCGCCGCCACGCGTCTTCCCTGCGGATTTTGCCAGTAGCGCAGCCGCAGGCCGTTAACCCCTTCCTGCCCTGGCGCCAGCAGTGTCGGCGGCAGGGTCTGGTTCAGCACCCAGCTTTGACGGCGCTGACGACAGCTATCATCCCCGGCGGGCAGTGGCTGACCGCCCGGCCAGCAGATGCTCTGCGCGCTGACCGTCGCGGGACGCGGATCGCGCGGCGTGCCGCCGACGGGCATATGGCCAGCCAGCAGATTCGCCACCTGATGCATAACCGGCACCGCCGATGCGAAACCGAACTGACCGGCGACCGGCGTGGCGTCCGGTCTGCCAACCCAGACGCCGATGAGATAGCGCGGCGTGACGCCGATGGTCCAGGCATCGCGATAGCCGTAGCTGGTGCCGGTTTTCCACGCCAGCGGTACAATGTCGCTCACCGCGCCGCTGGCGGAAGGTTGCGCGTCGCCCGCCAGTATGCGCCGCACGATCCAGGCCGCGCCCGGCGACAGCAGACGACGCTGCTGCAGCGGCTGATCCGCCAGCAAGCGCAGCTGGGCAGCGTTGCCCTGGCGCGCAAAGGCGCTGTAGGCCGCCACCAGCTCATCCATTCGGGTGCCGGTTCCGCCTAACGCCAGCGACAGGTTAGGCTCCGCGCCCGCCGGAAACCGCAGGTTCAGGCCAGCGTTGCGCAGCCGCGCCGTCACGCTTTTCGGCCCGAGCGCGTCAAGCAGCTGTACGGCGGGAAGATTAAGCGATCGCTTCAGCGCTTCGCTCGCGCTCACCGGGCCGTGAAAACCACTGTCGAAATTGCCGGGCCGGTAATCGCCAAAGCGGCGCGGCACGTCCTGCAGCAGTGATTCACCGTGGATCAGGCCGTCATCCAGCGCCATGCCATAAATAAAAGGTTTCAGCACCGATCCCGGCGAGCGCACGCTGGCGATCATATCGACATGGCCGAAACGCCTCTCGTCACGAAAATCCACCGAGCCGACGTAGCCGCGCACCTTCATATCGGTGTGATCGACCACCAGAATCGCCAGCGAGGTACGCGGCGGCAGCTGCGGCTTAAGGGAGAGAGCCAGAGTTTCCAGCTCGCGCTGCAGCGAGCTATCCAGCGTCGAGACGATCTTATCGCGCCTGGAGAGCGACAGCAGACGACGCGCCAGCAGCGGCGCGCTCTGCGGCATCTGACGCGGCGGCAGCCAGACCGGCTCCTGACGGATTTCATCGACTTCCTGCTGCGGCCAGACATGATTCTCCGCCAGCCGCTTCAGCACCTTATTGCGCGCCGCCTCGGCGCGCTGCGGCCAGCGATCCGGACGTAAGCGGCCAGGCGCCTGTGGCAGCACCGCCAGCAGCGCGGCTTCGCCCTTAGTCAGCTGTGAAGGCGGCTTGCCGAGCCAGATCCAGCTTGCCGCGCCCACCCCTTCGACCGTGCCGCCAAAGGGCGCGCGATTGAGATAGAGGGTAAGGATCTCGCGCTTCGACAGATGCCACTCCAGCTGTAACGCCCGCCACGCCTGCACCATTTTGCCAGACAGCGTACGCGGCTGGGGATCGATCAGACGCGCCACCTGCATGGTCAGGGTGCTGCCTCCGGAGACAACGGCGCCGGCGCGCAGGTTCTGCCCTGCCGCCCGCAGGATGGCGATCGGGTTGACACCGGGGTGACGCCAGAACCAGCGATCCTCATAGTTGAGCAGTGCGTCAAGATAGGCGGGCGCAACCTCATCCAGCGTGACCGGATAGCGCCAGACGCCCTGTTTATCGGCAAAGCGCCAGAGCGGCGTCCCATCTTCCGCCACTACCACGCGCGCCGGCTGTACCTGCCGCAGCGGCAGAGGAAACAGCCGATCCATGCCGAGCAGCGCCAGAAACAGCGCGACAAAAACAAGCGGCGGCCAGAGCCACCGCTTTTTCCAGCCTTGCAGTTTCATGCCTTAACGTACACTGATCTTCTCCGGCGTCGCGCCGACGGCGCGCCACTCCGGCACGTACATCGACTCGACCTGCGGTGGCGGCAGACGGTAGCTGCCCGGCGTCACGGCGCGCGCCAGATAGAGCAGCGTCTCCGTTTTGTAGCCGCTCAGCGCCAGCGCCGCGACAAAACGATCGTCGCGGAATTCAATATGGCGGATATCCGCCTGCTGCATTTCCGTCATGCTCTCCTTCAACGCATCCGCGCCGTCGCCGAGGCTGGCGCTGCTGTCGCTGAGGTTCTGATTCTCCAGCTCCAGCCCCGCAGGCAGCAGATCCACCACCAGCGCATCGCTGACGCGTTTGCTGGCGGAGACCTTCAGACGCACCACCAGCAGCTGACCGCTGCTGAGGTTATCAAGATCCGCCGGTTCGCCGTCGAGGGTGAAATAGTCGCGGGTCACGTTCAGCACGTTGTGCATCGGCTTCGGCGCAGCGAACGGATAGCCCGTTACGTTCAGCACGCCGTAGAGCGGCGACTGGTTGTGACTCGTCAGCGTGACGCCGCGCTGCAGCTGGTCGGCGTTCAACCCCTGCGTCAGCGCGCCGGTGCCCTCCAGCGGCTGCGTGTCGCCCTCCAGCGCCGCCTGCCAGGCTTCGCCTTTATGCTGTTGCAACGTGCGCGCCGCCAGGAACAGGGCGTTATTCTCCTGCGTAGAGAACCAGACCTGGCCGCGCGCCGCTTTCGCCAGATCCTGCATCAGCGCGTCCTGCATTTCCGGCAACAGCTGATTTTCCGTCAGCAGCGCCAGAATCAGCGCGCGGTCGCGCAGCGGGCTGCCGTAATCGCCCAGCCAGCCGTCTGATTCGCGCGTCAGCCCGACGCCCTGCGCCAGCGCCAGCTGCGCGCGCTGCGGATCGCCCATCAGCTTCAGCGCCACGCCGAGCTGCACCAGCGCCAGTCCCGATTTAGCCTTGTCGCGCTTCTCATAGAGCGCGCGCAGCGCGCCGAGCGGCGCCTGCTGCTGACGCGCCAGCACCATACCCGCATAGGCCTGCACGCTGAAGCGCATCGCCTCTTCATTGCTGCTCCAGCGGGTTTCGATCTGCGCCGGATCCTGCAAATAGCGCAGCAGCCGCTCGTCAGCGCGCGTGATAACCTCTTGCGGCACGCTGTAGCCCGCCTCGCTGGCGCGCAGCAGGAAATCAGTGACGTAGGCGGTTAGCCAGAACTCTTCGTCGCTCTCTTTGCTCCACAGGCCAAAGCTGCCGTTGCCGCGCTGCATGCCCGCCAGGCGCGCTATGCCGGTATCAATGGCGGCGCGCCGCGCCTCGTCGCTGCTGGTTTTGATGCCCATTGCGGCGAGCTGCGCCTGATTAGTGAAAACGGACGGCCAGATGCCGCTGGCGGTCTGCTCCAGGCAGCCGTAGGGGTAAGCGTAAAGCGCGCTGATATAGTGGCCGATATTCAGCGGCGGCTGATTGCTGAGCGTAAACTGTCCGCTCAGCGTCTCAGGCTGCAGGCCGCTAAAGGCAGCGGCCTGCACCTGCCAGCTCTGCCCCGCCTGCATCACGCCATCGAAGCTCAGCGTTTGCGCCGGATAAGCCGGACGCACGCCAATCTTCCAGCTGCGCTGACTGTCGGCCAGCGCCTCGCCCGCGATCGTAAGGCCGGAGACCCGCACCTGCACCGCGCCCTCGCCGAAACCGCCCTGCGCTTTCACCGGTATATGCAGCGTGGTGCGCGCCCCTTTCGCCAGCTGAACGCGGTGCGTGGCACCGCCGCTCAGCGTAATCTGGCCCTGCGTTTGCACATCCACCTTAAGCGCCTGGGGTTGTTCGGTGAGATTGGTGAGATCGAGCGCCAGCATCGCCTGATCGCCGCTCGCCATAAAGCGCGGCGTCGCCAGTTCGCTGATCAGCGGCGCGGCAACCACCACTTTTCGCTCCGCCGAGCCGAAGCTGTCGGCGCTCCACGCCTGCGCCATCAGGCGCAGCTCGCCGTTAAACTGCGGGATCGGCAACTCCAGCGTGCCTTCGCCGTTTTTATCGAGCGTGACCGGCTGAAGCTGCTGCGCCACGATATTCACCTCGGTCAGCGGCTTTTTACCGCCGCGCGACTGGGCGTCGTCGTCGCCATCGCCGCCAAAACGCAGCGTCGCCAGACGTCCGCCGCCTTCAATCAGCTGGCCGAAGACATCATACTGGTCGGCGTTATAGCGCTTGCGGCCAAAGAAGCCTTCCCAGGGGTCGGGCGTTTTGTAATCGTTAATGTTCAGTACCCCGCTGTCCACCGCCGACAGCAGCACCTGAATTTTCTCCGGCAGTTCGCCGCCGACGCGGCTGGCTTTAACTTTTACCTTCAGCGTCTGCTCGGGGCGAATTTTCAGCGGCGCGTCCAGCGCCAGGTCGATACGGCGCGCGTCGATCGCTATCGGCAGATGCAGCAGGCCGATGGAGCGCTTCGGCGTGGCACCGCTGACCTTATCGCCGTCGCGCACCACAATAGCGCTGAGATACAGGTCATGGCGCTTCCAGCTGGCATCAAGCGGCACGTTGATGGTTGCGCCGCCCGCAGGCACGTTAATCGGCTGCCACCACAGGGTGCCGCTGCTTGACTCAACCATCAGATAGCCTTTCCCTGCTGCAGGCGACTCCACCTGCACATGGGCGGTCTCGCCGGGCCGCAAAGCGGTTTTATCGAGCTTGAGCTTCACCTGATCGGGCCTTAGCGCGCCGGTGCCGTTGGTGTTGTCTTCCCACCAGTAGCCCGCGCGGAACCGCACGCTGGAGATAATCTTCTCTCCGGCCTGCACTTCCAGACGATAAGATCCCCACTCCACCGGGAAACTGACCTTTTTGCTGTCGCCCGCGGCCAGCGAAATACGCTGCGCATCCTCCTGCAGATCCTTCTCATCATTGCGCATCTGCCAGCCTTCGCTGTCGGAGAAGCTCCAGTAGTAGTCGCGCCGCTCGTGGATCAGGCGAACCTCAAGATCCTTCGCGGCCAGCTTCTCGCCTTTGCTGTTGGCGTAAACGATATCGAAGTCGGCGAGGCTGTTTTCCGGCACCGTGGGCTGTTGGGTGTAACGATCGTAGCGGTAGTCATAGACCGATTCGCTCTTGAACAGCGGCCGAATGCCGGGCAGCGCGGGCGCGGGCCAGATGGCCTGGGTAGCGCGGCGCGTAACCGGCCGGCCGCCCGTCTCCAGCAGGCTCGCCTGCAGGGTTAAGTTAAGCGGCGAATGGATCTGCGCCCACTCGCTCTCTACCGTCAGCTGCAGCTTGCCATCATCGTCCAGGGTGTCGTCGATATCATCCAGGTTGCGTTTGCTCTCCTCCATGATGTCGCCGAACTGGTAGCCCGGTAGCGCGGCGACCGCTTCGCGCGCGGGCCGCAGCATCAGCTGCCCTTGCAGTTCGTTGCCCGCCGCCGGCGCGCCGTAGAGATAGCGCCCTTCAATATTGAAAATGACGTCGTCATCAGGCGACAGCGGACTGTCGCTGTTTTGCAACGTCAGCGCTATGCGCTCCGGCAGAAAATCTTCAACGTGAAAGCGCCAGTTGCGCGGCTGGCTGTCGCCGCTGTTCAGCCGCAGCGTCCAGTCGCCGGTCATCGCCGAGGCCGGAAGCGAAAAGCGTTGCTGATAAAAGCCGTTCTCCGGCTGCCAGACAAAAGTTTGCGCGACTTCGCCGTTGGGCTGCACCACTTCAGCCTTCAGCGGCTGCGCAGGCAGCGGTCTGCCGTCGGCATCGCGCAGCAGCGCGTTAACGATCACCGTTTCGCCAGGGCGATAGAGATCGCGCGGGCCGAAAACAAACAGCTGTTTGTCGTACCCCTGCGGTCCGGCGACAGGAAACTCCGCCAGGTCCAGCGCGGGCAGATTGAGGTCGATAAGCGACGTCTGCTCCTTTTGCGTGGCGATCAGCACCTTGCCTTTCGCCTGCGTCGGCAGACGCAGATGACCGCTACCGTCGGTGACGCCGCCGGCAAGCTTCCGTCCCTTCTCATCCAGCAGCTGCACAGTGACGTCCGCCAGCGGCGCGCCGCTGGCGAGGCTCTGCGTAAACAGCTCCATTTCGCCGGGAAAGCGGTGCAGGGACAGACCAATATCGCTGAGGGTAAACAGCGTGGCGGGCAGCGTATAGTTATAGGAGCCAGCCTGTTTCATTACCGCCAGATAAACACCCGGCTGCTTCAGCGGCGCCACATCCCCCAGCGGCAGCTGCAGTTTTTCGCGCGTGTTACGCGCCGGATTAAGTTCGAAGCGTCCGCTATAGACCAGATCGGCGTTATTGAGCAGCTCGCGCGAGGACCAGTAAGAAAGGTTGTTGCCGTAGTTCCACTGCGCAAGAAAATCGTTCATCGACGCGCTTTTAACGCGGAAGAAGTCGACATCGACGCGCGAAACGTTTAGCGCCAGTACGGGCAGGCCCTGGGTCAGGCGCAGCGGCAGCAGCGAGCCGCGGCTGGCGAAACCGACCATCGGCTGAATATCGCGCGTGGTCAGCGACTGGCTGAAGGGGGTCGATAAAGTGGTGCCGTTGGCGGCGCGCAATCCCGCCTCTACGCTCACCGTCAGCTTGCGCGACGGCTCAGGATGGCGAAAGCGCAGCGACTTGCCGTTCTGCGCCAGCTCCCAGCCGCCGTCCACCTTGCCGCTTTTGTCATCAACCAGCTTCACCCGCGCCGCAAAATCCTGCTTGTCGTCGAGCGGGGTGTTAAAGGTGAGCACCAGCGCGGCCGCGCCGTCCAGCTGAAGCTCAGAAAAGTCGATAACGGACACGACTTTTACCGCTTGCTGCGTTGCGGCAGGCTCTGCGGCGGGCAGCGTAAAGGTAGTTGCGCCGCCAAGCAGCGCCGCGCCCAGTACGACGCCAGAGAGCAGACGTTTTACAGCTCTTGCCATGGTAAATCCCTCACCCGTCCCGAAGGTATAATTTCGCCGCGCAATTTCACCGCAAACCCGCCATTTTAGCAATGCTGCCCTTGAGATAGCGTTCACATTCCCCGACACTGGGCTTTTCCTGATGATAAGAAGAGGTTGCTATGACAGCCATATTTGTCTCCGCCGACTGGTTAAATGAACATTACGCCGAAGGTAACGTGCAGGTGCTGGATGCCCGTATGCTGCCGCCGGGCCAGGAGGCCGTGCGCAATATCACAGCGGAGTATCTGGCGGGCCATCTGCCGGGCGCGCCTTTCTTCGATATTGAAGCGCTTTCCGATCACAGCAGTCCTTACCCGCATATGATGCCGCGCGCCGAGCGTTTCGCCGTGGCGATGCGCGAACTGGGCATTCACAGCGACAGGCATCTGGTGGTTTACGATGAGGGCAACCTCTTCTCCGTGCCGCGCGCCTGGTGGATGCTGCGCACGTTCGGCGTTGAGCAGGTCTCGATTCTGGCAGGCGGCCTGCAGGGCTGGAAAGCGGCTGGCCTGCCGCTGGCGACCGGACAGGTCGCGCTGCCAGAGGGCGAATTTGAGGCGACGTTCGATGAGGCGCAGGTCAAGCGTCTGACCGATGTGCTGCTGATTAGCCATGAAGGCGGCGCGCAGATTGTCGATGCTCGCGCGGCGAACCGCTTTAACGCCGAGGTCGATGAGCCACGTCCGGGTCTGCACCGCGGCCATATTCCCCGCAGCCGCAATGTGCCCTGGAACGATCTGGTGACGAACGGCGCGCTGAAGCCGGAAGCCGAACTGCGCGCTATCTTCGCCAGAGCAGGCGTGAAGCTGGATGAGCCGATCGTGGCGAGCTGCGGTTCCGGCGTCACCGCCGCGGTGGTGATCCTGGCGCTGACCGTACTGGGCGCGCGCAACGTTACGCTCTATGACGGATCGTGGGGCGAATGGGGCAGCAGAGATGATTTGCCGATCGAGAAGTAACAGAGAGGTGCGGCAGACGCCGCACCCGATTCAGATAATACGCGGACTGCCTTTAAAGTCGCGCAAAAAACTGCCCCAGCGACGTTCGTAAAAGGGCGTGATGTGGGCAGTAAAAAAGTGGCTGACGCCCTTCTCGTCCGCCACCACTTCGCAGATATCAATCGGCGCGTCATCCGGCAGCGTATCGGTCGCGACGCTGCCCGCCGCCTGAATAATCGCCTCAATATCGCTTTCCGCTTCGATGCCAATCAGCAGGTTCGGCTGTTGATCCGCGCTTTCGCGAATGCTGGCGACAAAGGCGCGGCGCACCTGTTTGTATTTACTGAACAGCTGCGTCAGCGAGTCGATCATCTGCGCGGGCGGCGTTGCTATTTCTGACAGCAGCAGCGCCTGGCCGCCTTCCAGCACGGTTTGCTGGCTCAGGGCGTCGCCCTCTTCACCCAGCAGGTGGGCGATCTCCGCCGGAGAGAATTCTTTGCCGGCAGGCAGTTTGGGATTGAGGAACAGCGTTTCGCCGCGCGTCATCTCAAACAGCGTGCGCACCGGCAGGCGCAAATAAGCCTGCTCGCCCGCGATCGCTTCGCTCATCGCCTCCTGCGAGGTAAAAAAAGGAATGACGCTGCGGCCATCCTCTTTTTCCCAGTGTTGCAGATCGACCGGCGTATCCGCGGCGAACTGCGTCTCAGTGCTTTCGCCTGGCACCCAGACGTCCGCGGCCAGCAACAACTGAAAAAATTCCGGGCGGTGCGCCGGCTCGGTAGCCGCCAGCTTCAGCACCTCTTCAAGACGGTTCATGTTTTGCCTTTCTACATAAGGCGACGGCAAGGCCGCCGCCAGATCCTTTACTTAAGCAGCAGATTCGCCAGGGTACGCACGCCGATGCCGGTTGCGCCTGCCGACCACTGATCCACCGCGCTCTTGCGGTAGGTAGCCGAGCAGTCGATATGCAGCCAGCCCTCCTGATAGCGGGTCACGAAGTGCGACAGGAACGCGGCCGCGCTGCTTGCGCCCGCCGAATGCGCCGCGCTGGCGATATTATTGAGATCGGCGAAATTAGACGGCAAATGGTTGCGGTGGAACTCCGCCAGCGGCAGACGCCAGAACGGCTCGTTCTCACTGGTGGCGCTGCCCATCAGCGACTGCGCCAGCACATCGTCGAACGTAAAGAGCGCGTGGTAGTCATTGCCGAGCGCGGTTTTCGCCGCGCCGGTCAGCGTCGCGGCGTCAATCAGCAGCGTCGGATGCTGTTCGCTGGCGTCGATCAGGCCATCGGCCAGCACCAGACGCCCTTCCGCATCGGTATTCATCACTTCCACTGATTTACCGTTGCGGTAGCGGATGATATCGCCCAGGCGGAAAGCGTTGCCGCTGACCATATTGTCGGCGCAGCAGAGGAACAGCTTAACGCGCTGCTTAAGGCCGCGAGAGATAGCCAGCGCCAGCGCGCCGGTCAGGGTTGCCGCGCCGCCCATATCGGACTTCATCGAGTCCATAAAAGCGCTCTGCTTCAGGCTGTAGCCGCCGGTATCGAAGGTGATGCCCTTGCCCACCAGACAGGCGAATACCGGCGCGCTGTCGTCGCCGGTCGGGTTGTAGTCCAGTGCCAGCAGCACCGGCGGGCGGCTGGAGCCGCGTCCTACGGTGTGAAGGCCGAGATAACCCTGCTCGCGCAGGTCGTCGCCGCGCGTCACGCGATAGCTGACCGCTTCGCCGCCCACTTCGCTGATCAGATCGATAGCGCTGTGCGCCAGATCTTCCGGCCCCAGCTCTTCCGCCGGCAGGTTAATGGTGTCGCGCACCCAGTCAATAATGCGCAGACGACGCGCAAACTCCGCCTGATCCTGTTCATTCAGCGTCGGCCAGACCACGTTGCGCTGCCCTTTCGGGCTGCGGTAGCCCTGCCAGAACGCCCAGCATGGCTCCAGATCCCAGCCTTCGCCGCTCAGCGCCACATGGCGAATACCCTGCCCGTCAATTTTGCGCGCTGCGCGCTGGATGGTATTGAGCTGATCCGCGCCACTCAGGTGAATGGTCATGCCGTCGTCGTTGCTGGTCAGAATCGCTTTCTCGCCCCAGCGCGCATCAGCGGGCTGGTGGCTCAGCGTAATGTTCATCGGTTGTGTTGTCATCGCGAAACTCCATATGCGTTATAAGTATCATCCAGCCAGAAGCGCAGGCTTTAGCCGTTAAACGTCAGACCTGATAACAGATATTGCCGGGTGACGCCAGCGGATCTAGTCGGAGGCGCGCCGTTTCCAGATTTCACCGGGGAGACGGCGCAGAAATTAGCGTGAAGCGGACACCGGCGCACGCAGGCGGGGAAGCACCTTTTGCACCAGCGCAATGGCGTAGTCGATCTCCTCTTCCGTGGTGAAGCGGCCGAGCGAAAAGCGCAGCGAACTGTGCGCCAGCGCTTCGTCAAGGCCGATCGCGCGCAGCACGTAAGAGGGTTCCATGCTGGCGGAGGTGCAGGCCGAGCCGGAAGAGAGCGCCAGATCTTTTAACGCCATAATCAGCGATTCACCGTCGACGCCAGCGAAACTGATATTCAGAATATTGGGCGCGCTCTGCGCCAGGTCGCCGTTAAGCTGTACGCCGTCCAGCGCGCTTAGCCCCTGCCACAGTCGCGCACGCAGCGCGGCCAGACGCGCCATCTCCGTTTCCCGTGCTTCACGGGCGAGCGAAAACGCCTCGCCCATGCCGACGATCTGATGCACCGGCAGGGTGCCGGAGCGCATGCCGCGCTCGTGACCGCCGCCGTGCATCTGCGCCTCGATGTTCACTTTGGGTTTACGGCGCACATAGAGCGCGCCGATGCCTTTCGGGCCGTAGAGTTTATGGGCGGAGAAGGACATCAGATCGACTTTTAATTCGCTGAGGTCGATCGGCAGCTTGCCGACGCTTTGCGTGGCGTCGACATGGAAGAGAATATCGCGCGCGCGGCACAGTTCGCCGATAGCGGCGATATCCTGGATTACGCCGATTTCATTATTAACGTGCATCAGCGATACCAGCACGGTGTCGTCGCGCAGCGCGTCGCGCACCGCATCTGGCGTGATAATGCCGCTGGCGGGCGGTGTCAGGTAAGTGACCGTAAAGCCTTCGCTCTCCAGCTGTTTGCAGCTGTCGAGTACCGCTTTATGTTCAGTCTGGCTGGTAATGATGTGCAGGCCGCGCCCGCGCTGGGCATGCGCAGCGCCTTTTAGGGCGAGGTTGTCAGATTCGGTCGCGCCGGAAGTGAAAATGATTTCACGCGGATCGGCGTTGACCAGTTCCGCTACCTGATTGCGCGCCACGTCGACCGCTTCTTCAGCCTGCCAGCCGAAACGGTGCGAGCGCGAAGCCGGGTTACCAAAGGTGCCGTCCAGCGTCAGGAACTGCATCATTTTGCTGGCCACACGCGGATCGGCCGGCGTCGTTGCGGCATAATCCAGGTAAATCGGTAATTTCATTGCGCTAAAGCTCCGTATCGAAAATCATACGTCTTTATAGCAGATTCGGCCCTGACCGCGTTAGCAGTAAGGGCCGCACAGAAGGGGATCAGGAAGCGCGAAGATTGACGTTGATTTCCTGAACGCGATTGTTCTGGAAACGACGATTGTCCTGTGAATTCTGGCGATCGGCCACGTCGAGGATCTCCTGGTTGTTCACCAGCTCGGCCAGCGTGATGTTGTTCAGAAAATCGCTGATGCGTACGCTGAGATCGCGCCACAGCACATGCGTCAGGCAGCGTTCGCCGCCCTGACAACCCTCTTTGCCCTGGCATTTAGTGGCATCAACGGATTCATCGACGGCAGTAATTACTTCGCCGACTGCAATGGCGCTGGACGCTTTGCCCAGCAGGTAGCCGCCGCCCGGTCCGCGGACGCTGGCCACCAGGCCATGCTTGCGCAGACGCGAGAATAACTGCTCCAGATAGGAGAGCGAAATGCCCTGACGCTCGGAAATATCAGCCAGCGGAACCGGCCCTTCATGGGAATGCAGGGCAACGTCCAGCATCGCGGTAACGGCGTAACGTCCTTTGGATGTCAGTCTCATAGCGTACTACCTCAATAGCGTCCGGTTATCGGAGGATTAGCAAAAGATAGCCGAAGTCTGACATTCCCGAGTATTTTGGTCAACTATTTAACCGAGTAATTTACTCAACTACTCTTTTTCGCCTTTGCGCTTTTCAAACGAGGCGAGCATGCCGCGCAGAATATTGAGCTCGTCGCGTTCCGGACGCGCACGTGTATAGAGGCGACGCAGCTTGCTCATCACCTGTCCCGGATTGCCTTCGCGGATAAATCCGCTGTTAAGCATCATCTGTTCCATGTGCTGATAGAAGCGCTCCAGATCGTCCACCAGCGGATAAGGCGACTCAGCATAGACCGGTGCAGGCTGCGCTTTTTCCTGCGCCGCCAGCCACGCCATACGCACTTCATAGGCGATAATCTGCACCGCCATCGCCAGATTGAGCGAGCTGTACTCTGGATTAGCCTGGATGGCGACGTGGTAGTGGCACTTTTGCAGTTCTTCGTTGGTCAGACCGACGCGTTCGCGGCCAAATACCAGCGCGACAGGGGCCTGCTCGCCCTCTTCCACGCTTTTGACGCCGCATTCGCGCGCGTCCAGCATGGGCCAGGGCAGCGAACGGGAACGGGCGCTGGTGCCGACCACCAGGCTACAGCCGGCAATCGCCTCGTCGAGCGTATCGACGATTTTCGCGTCGCCGATAACGTCGCTGGCGCCTGCCGCCAGGGAGATCGCCTGCGAGTCAGGTTTTACCAGCGGGTTGACGAGATAAAGATTGCTTAAGCCCATGGTTTTCATCGCGCGGGCCACGGAGCCCATATTGCCGGTGTGAGAGGTTTCCACCAGCACGATTCGAATATTCTGCAGCATAAATTGGCGTCAGTCAGGAAATGATGGGCAGCATGCTAACATAACTGGAGACATTTAAAGAACGCGCTGCTATACTTCGCGCCGTTTTTCCTCGTTCTTTAACATCCAGTGAGAGATACCGATGCATCCGATGCTCAACATCGCCGTGCGCGCTGCGCGCAAGGCCGGCAACCTGATTGCCAAGAATTATGAAACCCCGGACGCGGTCGAAGCCAGCCAGAAAGGCAGCAACGACTTTGTAACCAATGTTGACCGTGATGCAGAACGACTGATTATCGAAGTGATTCGCAAATCCTACCCGCAGCACTCTATCATTACCGAAGAGAGTGGCGAACTGGCGGGCGACGATCAGGACATTCAATGGGTTATCGATCCGCTGGATGGCACTACCAACTTTATCAAACGCCTGCCGCATTTCTCTGTCTCTATCGCCGTACGTATTAAAGGCCGTACTGAAGTCGCCGTGGTCTACGATCCCATGCGTAACGAGCTGTTTACCGCCGTACGCGGTCAGGGCGCGCAGCTTAACGGTTACCGTCTGCGCGGCAGCACCGCTCGCGATCTCGACGGCACTATTCTCGCGACCGGTTTCCCGTTCAAGACCAAGCAGCATGCGCCGGCCTTTATCAATGTAGTCGCGAAGCTGTTTACCCAGTGCGCTGATTTCCGCCGTACCGGCTCTGCCGCGCTGGATCTGGCCTATGTCGCCGCTGGCCGCGTTGACGGTTACTTTGAAATTGGTCTGAAGCCGTGGGATTTCGCTGCGGGCGAACTGCTGGTGCGCGAAGCGGGCGGTCTGGTCACGGACTTTACCGGCGGTCACGGTTATATGCACTCGGGCAACATCGTGGCGGGCAACCCGCGCGTGGTGAAATCGCTGCTCTCCAGCATGCGTGATGAGCTGAGCGAAGCGCTGAAACGCTGATATGAAAAAGGCCCCTGAAAAGGGACCTAGAACCACGCTGCGGACGCAAAGCGTGGTGGGTATGAATCGAAGAGCAAAGCGTCCCGCGCCATGGACGGCGCGGGCCGAGCGGTCAGGGATGACTTAAGCGACTTTGCGATCGATTCCTACCCACCGCGTCCGCACCGTACAAAAACTAAAGGCGGCTTTTCAGCCGCCTTTTTTATTTCACTTACTTGTTAGCGTCGTTCGTGACTCAGAACCTGACGCGGTTGGGTGCGACGACCAATACGACCCATCACCGCTGCCAGCACAGCTTCAATCAGCAGCATAAAGAAGGCGTACCAGCTCGCTTTCGCGGTTGCCGCAGCAGCCTGGTCAGCCGCTTCACGCGCTTTCTGTTCTGCCTGTTGCTTCAGCTGTTGATACTGCTGCATCGCTTTCTGATAGCTCTGCTCGGTCTGGTTAACGATCTGATCGACTTCCTGATCGCTCTTACCGGTGCGCGCCTTAATGATATTTTTCAGCGCGTCGCGGTCAGCCGCCTGCAGGGTATCGGAATGACGACCCATTACGCCTTTAACCCAGTTGGTAATATCCGTATCGGCATTCTGCGGATTCTGAGCGGTATTCTTCGCCTGGTTCTCCGCATTATTGGCTTCGCTATTCACATCCTTCTGTAAATTCTCCGGCTGCAATTCTGGCTTGCCGGTCTGGCGCAGCGTGGTTTGCAATTCATTTTGCAAATCATCGAGGTTGATATTATTTTCCTGCAGCTTCTGTTTTGCATAATCGGTTACCGTCGGCGCTGCGGCGGAAATACCGCTGCCTACCGCCTGGAAGCCTGAGCCAATAATATTGAACGCGCCGCCGATCAGGCTACTGGCCAGGGATACCGCAAGCCAGATAGTAAATAAGGTGCTCAGCCCGAACATCAGCAGACCATGCAGCGCACCTTCTCGCTGCGCCAGACGACCAGCCAGATAGCTACCAACCGCCATTGCGATTAGCATGCTCAGTCCGGTCCAGATTAGGGCGCCGGTGCCGAGATGCTGCAGCGGATTTTGCTCCTGTTGCGGATCTACCGAGGTGGCGCCGATCGCGGTCCCCAGCAGCGTCAGTAAAATATGCACAATCAGCGCGCCAATTACGCCAGCGAATACTGCGCTCCAGGAAATACGTTTTAAGGGTAATCCCGCGTGCGTTTCAGTAATGGTTTCTGTTGTACCATTATTAATCCGGGTTTCGTGCATGGTAGTTCTCCTCGCAACAGATAACGTTAAAAAATCAATATTATTAAAGGGACATAACATCTGGTTGTTTTATTTAGCGTAGACGAGAAAACTGTTTTCACCACAATAAGCGGCAATATATTGCAATTAACGAAGCGTAAATAGCGGAGATAAACCAGACGGAATAAAGCAAGGACGCCAGAGATTCTTTTCCTGGCGCCTCTGTCACGGCTGTTAGCCGAAAGGACGCAAACCGCCGCCGATGCCGGGCGTCGCGCTTTGCCACAGTGCCAGCCCTGCTGCGATCAGCAGCGCGCTGCCGACCAGTGCCAAAACAGGCATCGCCAGCGCCGCCGTTGAGGCCGCCCGGCTTTCGCCGCCCAGCCGCAGCGCCAGCGTCCGTGAGCGCTGCACCAGCAGGCCGATCGCGGAAATCGTTAACGCTGTGCCCAGCGCCATAACCGCCGCCGACAGGACGCCCCAGAGATAGACGCCGATAACGCGGGAAAACAGCAGCATCATTATCGCGCCCGAACAGGGACGCAATCCCATAGACGCCACCAGCAGCAGCTGGGTTTTAAGGCTGACCGCCCCGGCGACCTGCTGCGCGTCTGGCAGATGCGCATGACCGCAGCCGCAATGCGCGTCGTGCTGATGATCGGCACGCAGAGCATGGATTTTCATCGGCGAGCGCGGCCGCAGCTGACGCCGCAGCGCCTTTAACGCGCGCACGCCAATCCATACCCCCAGCCCGATCACCAACAGATAGCTCCCCTTCTCCAGCCAGTAGCTGCTGAGATGCAGCTGGCGCGAAGAGGTTTGCAGCACCACCAGCATAAGCGTAACCAGAACAATCGCCACGCTGCCCTGCAGCAGCGAGGCCAGCAGCGTCAGCCTGAGCGTCGTCTTGAGACGTGCCGGATGCGTCGCGAGAAAGGTGGTGATCACCACTTTGCCGTGGCCGGGTCCCAGCGCATGCAGAACGCCATAAGCCAGACTGAAGAGCACCAGCATGCCGCCAGCCTGTTCGGGCGCGGTTTTGACCTGCTGCAGCAGCTGAGTCATCTGTTGATGAAGCTCTTTCTGCCAGCTCACGCTTTGCAGCAGAATCTGCGGCCAGTATTGCCACAGCGCGAACGCCGTCGCCGCCAGCGCGAACGCCAGCAGCCACAGCGGCCAGACGCGACGCGCAGGAGCACGAGAAAACATCAGTGACATGTCAGCGTGACCTTTTGCGCAAACTGGCGACCCAAATCCATCTCCTCAGGCGGCGCATTGGCTTTATCCAGCGACAGAGCGTACTGCTTCAGGCTGTCGTCCGGTTTCGGCGTATGCAGCGCCAGCTCGCAGCGCGACGTTAACGCCGCAGGCAGGCTAAGGGCGTGGGCGTCGCTGTAGGTCATATCAACGAAGTATGTCGGGTCGAAAGTCAGGATATCGAAACGTTGCCCGGTTAGCGCTGGCGGCTCCGCCAGCGGCAAAATAAATTCCAGCACCGCTTTGTTGCCGCTTCGCGACAGTGCGTACTCTTTCGGCAGGTTGAGAAATTTCACGCGCTGGCCGTTGTGCCACACCTCAGAGAAGTAGTGCTGGCCCAGCACATTCGCCATGACTTCCGCCGCCAGTTTTTTCCATACTTCGCTGCCGGGCTTCGCATCGCCCGCATCGTAAAGCAGATCGGCGGAGGTGATCTCATCCATCGTCCAGTTCATCTTCAGTCCGGTGAAGGTATCGCCGTCGGCGAGCAGTTCGGTTTTCATATCGATAAAGCTGTGTGGATGGGCATAACTGGCCCCGCTCATCAGTAACAGTAAAGTAAAAAAGATGCCTCTCATAATGTTATAAAGTTACATTCCCGGTTAAAAGCGCATATAAGTAACAAAAAATTGTGACCCACGCTGAAGCATTGCAGAAAAAATCAGCAGCAGGCCGCGGCCCTTTTCGCCATTGGCTATTCTTAGCGCAATACCGGACCGCTGGAATCTAGACTGATGAGTTCTGCTCCCTCTTCGGCACCACTCTTCACCCGATCACAGCGTCGTTGTCATCTGCTGTTGCTGTTGTATCTGCCCACTCCCGCGCTAACGCTCGAAAAACTCTGTCAGTTAAACGGCGTTGACGCTGTCGTCGCCCGACAGGATATCGAAGATGTCGGGGATGAGATACAGCGTTATCACCAGTTGGAACTGCATCAAATGGTGGACGGCAGCTTTCGCATACACGGCACCGAGCTGGATCGGCGACTTTGCCTGCTGCACTGGCTGCGGCGCGGGCTGCGCTTGTCAGAAAACTTCGTGCGCGACCATTTTGCCGCGCCGCTGCGCCAGCGGCTGAAAGCGATGAAAATAGAAAAAGCGCTCTATGACGAGATAAATTTGCAGGCGCTGATCCAGCACTGCAGCCTGAAGCTCTCCCGCGACTTCAGCGCGCGCGACCGCTTGTTTCTGCAAATCTTCATGAAGTATGGGCTAATGCAGCGCCAGCCTGCCCTGTTCAACGAGCGGCAGCGCGCCTGGCTTCAGCAGAAGTATGAGCGCGAGGCGGCGTTGGACGTCATTCTTCACTGGCAAAAGCGCTGTCATCTGGCGCCGCATATCAGCGAAGCGGACTTCTGGACGCTGCTGTTCAGCCTGATCCATGCGCCTGGCCCTGATACGTTGCATCATCCCGGCAGCCAGCAGCTGATGCGGGAAACCAGACAGCTTATCGCCACCTTCGAACAACTGGCCGAGCTGCGCTTCGGCGAACCTCAGGAACTGACGGAGCAGCTCTATACGCATCTGGCGCAGGCGCTGGATCGCTCCCACTTCGGCATCGGCATTGATAACAGCGTAGCGCTGGACGTCACGAAGCTCTATCCGCGCCTGCTGCGCACCACGCAGCAGGCGCTGGACGGGTTCGAAACCACCTACGATCTGCGCTTCAGCCAGGAGGAGGTTAGCCTGATTGCGGTGATATTCGGCGCCTGGCTGATGCAGGAAAACGCGCTGCAGGAGAAGCAGGTTCTGCTGCTGACCGGCGACAACGCCCGGCTTGAACAGCAGCTTGAGCAGCAGATCCGCGAAATTTCGCTGCTGCCGATCAATATCAAATATCAGGATATGAGCGACTTCCAGCGCGACGGCGCGCCGCGTGAAATCGCGCTGGTGATCTCCCCTTACGCGACGTCGCTACCGCTCTATTCGCCGCCGCTGATCCACGCCGAGCTGCCGCTGAGCGAACATCAGCAGCAGCGTATACGGGCGCTGCTGGAGGCTTAAGCCGCGCGCGGCCGCAAAAAGAGTGCGGGCAGCGCGACCAGCGCCATCACCCAGAAGAGATGGCCCTGCAGCGGGGTAAACAGCACGCCGCAGATCATGGTCATTACCGCGATGCCGCCGCCCATCGCCAGCGCCGAGTAGATCGACTGCAGGCGGATAACGTCTGAACCGCTGCGCGCGGCGATAAAGCGCATCGCCGCCAGATGGCAGACGGTAAAGCTGCCGCAGTGCAGGATCTGCCCTACGATAAGCCAGGGTAGTTCAACGGTCGCACCCAGCAATGTCCAGCGCACCAGCGCGCAGATGCCGGAGAGCAGCAGCAAATCGCGCGCGCGCCAGCGTCGAAACAGGCGATTGCTCAGAGCGAAAACGACAATCTCCGCTACCACGCCAAGCGACCACAGATAGCCTACCACCGACGCGGAGTAGCCGCTCTGCTGCCACCATATCGCGCTGAATCCGTAATAGGCGGCGTGCGCCCCCTGCATCAGCGTAACGCACAGCATAAAGCGCCACACGCTGTTCTCACGCAGCAGATCGCGCCACGCCTGCCAGCCGCCGCCTGTCGCGCTGTGTCGCTCCTCGCCCTGCGGTCGGGTAAGCGGCGGCAGCAACATGCCGCCCAGCATCGCCAGCACGCCGACGGAGAGCAGCGCCAGAATCGCCTGCGATGACCAGTGGTTGACCAGCAGTCCGGTAAGCGCCGAACTGATAACGAACGCCAGCGATCCCCACAGCCGCACCGGGCCATATTTCAGTCCGATCTGCTGGGTCCAGGTGGCGGCCAGCGCATCGCTGAGCGGCACCAGCGGCGAAAAGAAGAGATTAAAGCCCACTATAACGAAGAGTAGCCACAGCCACTGCTGCCCTATCCAGTATCCGGCGGCGAACAAACAGGTCAGCAGCGCCAGCAACCGCAGCGCGGTGATCAGCTGCGCTGGATGCTTCACCTGCGAAGCGATCAGCAGGCTGCCCACAAAGCGCGCCACCATGCCGCAACCGAGCAGCAGGCCGATCTTCTCCGCATCGAGGCCGGTGCCCTTTAGCCAGACGCCCCAAAAAGGCAGATAGATACCGTAGCAAAAAAAGTAAGTGAAATAGCCGAGACCGAGCCATTTTGACGAGCCGATCGCCATTCTGCCTCCCGCAGTGAAGGGTCCATAGAAAATGATTGCGCGTTACTCTAGCCTAAAAACGGCAATAAAAAAGGATGGCCGAAGCCATCCTTAATCGCGGTCACACAAGCTCAGGCTTATGCGTAAACCGGCAGACGAGCGCAGACTTCCAGCACTTTCTGTTTGGTGCGTTCGATAGTCGCTTCATCGTTGATGTTGTCGAGCACGTCGGCAATCCAGCCCGCCAGCTCGCGAACTTCCGCTTCTTTAAAGCCGCGGCGAGTCACAGCAGGGGTACCGATACGCACGCCAGAGGTAACGAACGGGCTTTTCGGATCGTTTGGCACGCTGTTTTTGTTAACGGTGATGTTGGCGCGGCCCAGCGCGGCGTCCGCCTCTTTACCGGTCAGGTTTTTGCTGACCAGATCGATCAGGAACAGGTGGTTATGGGTGCCGCCTGAAACGATGTTATAGCCGCGCTCGATCAGCACTTCCACCATCGCTTTGGCGTTTTTAGCAACCTGCTGCTGATACGCTTTAAACTCCGGCTCCATCGCCTCTTTAAACGCCACCGCTTTACCGGCGATAACGTGCATCAGCGGACCGCCCTGCCCGCCCGGGAAGACGGCAGAGTTGAGTTTCTTGTAGAGCTCTTCGTCGCCGCCTTTCGCCAGGATCAGGCCGCCGCGCGGACCCGCCAGGGTTTTATGGGTGGTAGAGGTGACGATATGCGCGTGCGGAACCGGGTTCGGATAGACGTCAGCAGCGATCAGACCGGCCACGTGCGCCATATCGACGAACAGGTAAGCACCGACGCTGTCAGCGATTTCACGCATTTTCGCCCAGTCGCAGACGCCGGAGTAGGCAGAAAAGCCGCCAACGATCATTTTCGGCTGATGGGTTTTTGCCAGCTCTGCCAGCTCGTCGTAGTCGATTTTGCCGCTCTCATCGATGCCGTAAGGCACGACGTTATAGAGTTTGCCAGAGAGGTTTACCGGCGAACCGTGAGTCAGGTGACCGCCATGCGCCAGGTTCATGCCCAGAATGGTATCGCCCGGCTTCAGCAGTGCGGTATAAACAGCAAAGTTAGCCTGAGAGCCAGAGTGCGGCTGCACGTTAGCGTAATCGGCGCCGAACAGCGCTTTAGCGCGATCGATGGCCAGTTGTTCAACGATGTCGACATATTCACAACCGCCGTAGTAGCGTTTCCCCGGATACCCTTCCGCGTACTTGTTGGTGAGCTGCGAACCTTGCGCCTGCATTACACGTGGGCTGGTGTAGTTTTCAGAAGCAATCAGTTCAATGTGCTCTTCCTGACGCACTTTCTCTTGCTCCATCGCCTGCCACAATTCGGCATCATAATCGGCAATGTTCATTTCACGCTTTAACATCCGCATCTCCTGACTCAGCTAACTTTTAACGGCGGTTTAGGCTCCCTTAGGGAGCAAAGGCCAACAGTGTAAACCGTTTTGCCAGGTGACGGTAGCGCCAATTCCTGATTGTACGCAAACGATTGGCTTGGCGCTGGCAAAGGATTTTTACGCTTTCCTGTGCTACGGTGGCACCGCGATTTTTCCTCAGGTTGTGACGCAGGTTTTTGCAATTTGTACTTAAAGCTTGCCACCTTTATAGCCTGATTTTTTACCGGGTTATTTACAACTACCGAACCAGGATCATAACATGCATTTAAAATGCAACTTTAAAGCAGCCTGAGGAACCACCATGCTTGACGCACAAACCATTGCTACCGTGAAATCTACCCTTCCTGCTGTCGCCGCCGTTGGGCCAAAGCTCACCGCTCACTTTTACGACCGCATGCTGTCGCAGCATCCCGAACTGAAAAACGTGTTCAATATGAACAACCAGCGCAACGGCGATCAGCGCGAGGCGTTATTTAACGCCATCTGTGCCTACGGCGCGAATCTGGATAACCTGGCGGCGCTGCTGCCGGCGGTAGAAAAAATCGCGCAGAAGCATGCCAGCCTGACGATCAAGCCGGAACAGTACGCTATCGTCGGGGAGAACCTGCTGGCGACGATTAAAGAACTGCTGAATCCAGGCGATGAAGTGCTGGCGGCATGGGGTCGCGCTTATGGCGTGCTGGCGGATGTATTTATTAAGCGTGAAGAGGCGATTTACCAGGAAACCGAGCAGCAGGAAGGCGGCTGGCGCGGTACGCGCGCGTTCCGCATTAGCGCTATTGAGGAGCAAAGTTCGGTCATTAAAAGCTTTACTCTGACGCCGGTCGATGGCGGCGCAGTCGCAGCCTTTAAGCCGGGCCAGTATATTACTGTCCGTCTGCACCCCGCCAGTTTTGAGTTTCAGCAGAATCGCCAGTACTCGCTTACGCATACCAGCAATGGCAAAACCTACCGCATTGCGGTGAAACGCGACGCACAGGGCACCGTTTCCGGCTGGCTGCATGAAAACGCACAGCCAGGCGATGTGCTGGAGCTGACCGCGCCGCACGGCGACGTATTTATGGACGTGACGACCGACACGCCGGTGGCGCTAATTTCAGCGGGCGTCGGCGTAACCCCGACGCTGGCGATGCTGCATGCGCTGGCCGAACAGCAGCATGCCGCGCCGGTGACCTGGCTGCACGCGACGGAAAACGGTGCGCAGCACGCCTTTGCGGATGAAGTGGCCGAGACGGGCGCTCGCCTGCAAGATTTTGAGAAGCGCGTCTGGTATCGCGTGCCGGACGCCGCCGATGCGGGCCGGTTTGATGCTGAAGGTATGATGGATCTGGCCAGCGAAGCCGCGCGCCTGCAGGATCCGCGCACGCAGTTCTGGCTGTGCGGACCGGTAGGCTTTATGCAGTTTATCGCCGGTCAGCTACGCGATGCGGGCGTTGATGCCTCTCGCATTCACTATGAAGTGTTCGGCCCGCATAAAGGGCTGTAAGGCCACAGCAGGAACAGGCTACAGACGATATCTGAGCCTGCACGCGGGTGATATGGACCGAGGAGCAAAGCGTCCCGCGCCAGGGATGGCGCGGGCCGAGCTGCAGGGATGCCGTTTTGCGTCTTTGCGATCGGGGCATATCACCCGCGCTGACACCCAGCCAACAGACAAAGCCCGCAAGCAGGCTTTTATCTTTCACAGGCGAAATTAGATCGCCTCTTCATCCTCTTCGCCGGTACGGATACGCACCACGCGCGAGACGTCAAAGACAAAAATCTTACCGTCGCCGATTTTACCGGTCTGCGCAGTTTTCATAATGGTTTCCACGCAGGTGTCGACGATATCGTCGCCCACCACCATTTCAATCTTCACTTTCGGCAGAAAGTCGACCATATACTCTGCGCCGCGATAAAGCTCGGTATGCCCTTTCTGGCGGCCAAAGCCTTTAACTTCAGAAACCGTCATCCCGGTGATGCCGACCTCGGCTAAGGCTTCGCGCACATCATCGAGTTTGAATGGTTTGATAATCGCATCAATCTTTTTCATGTCAGACCCTTTTCTCACTCCCTCCGTGGCCGGATGGGGTGCTGTAAGTGTATACCCGCAGCGTCAGGCTACAGGGGCGTCGCCCGCAACGCATCCCGCCCGAAGGGGTATTTATCAACGCTTTCAAACGCTTCATCGCGCCAGAAAGCTACTCTTTAAAATCGCTGGCGTCCAGTTCATGTCGGGACAGCAGCTTATAAAACTCGGTGCGATTACGCCCGGCCAGCCGGGCGGCATTGGTGACATTGCCTTTAGTCATCTGCAGCAGCTTACGCAGGTAGTTAAGCTCAAACTGGTTTCGCGCCTCGACAAAGGTTGGCAGAACGCTGTTCTCCCCGCTCAGCGCCTGCTCGACCAGCGCATCGCTGATCACCGGCGATGAGGTGAGCGCCACGCACTGCTCGATAACGTTCACCAGCTGACGCACGTTGCCCGGCCAGCTCGCCGTCATCAGCCGCTTCATCGCATCCACTGAGAAGCTGCGCACAAAAGGTTTATGTCGATCCGCCGCCTGACGCAGCAGATGGCTGGCAAGCAGCGGAATATCCTCCGTGCGCTCATGCAGCGCGGGCAGTTTAAGATTGACCACGTTAAGCCGGTAAAAGAGATCCTCGCGAAACTCTTTTTTCTCCATCGCTTTTGGCAAATCGCGATGCGTCGCGGAGATGATGCGCACGTTAATATCGATATCATGATTGCTGCCGAGCGGACGGATTTTGCGCTCCTGCAGTACGCGCAGCAGTTTCACCTGCAGCGACGGCGGCATATCGCCAATCTCATCCAGGAACAGCGTGCCCCCTTCCGCCGCCTGAAACAACCCTTCGCGCGCGCTTACCGCGCCGGTAAAGGCGCCTCTGGCGTGCCCGAACAGCTCAGACTCCAGCAGCTGTTCCGGCAGCGCGCCGCAGTTAATGGCGATAAAAGGTTTGTCCGCGCGCGGGCTGGCGGCGTGGATCGCCTGCGCCAGCACCTCTTTGCCGCTGCCGCTCTGGCCGTTAATCAATACGCTGACGTCAGACTGCGCCACCATATGCGCCTGCTCCAGCAGCCGCAGCATTGTCGGGCTGCGGGTGACGATCGCCTCGCGCCAGCGGTCGTCGCTGGCTGGCGCGCGCTGCGCCAGTGCATCGTCGATCGCTTTATAGAGCGCATCGCGGTCCACCGGCTTGGTAAGAAAACTGAATACGCCCTGCTGCGTGGCGGAGACGGCATCCGGAATCGAGCCGTGCGCCGTGAGAATAATCACCGGCAGGCTGGGGTTGCGCTTCTGAATTTCGCCGAACAGCGCCAGACCGTCCATCTCATCCATACGCAAATCGCTGATCACCAGATCGATCTGATCTTTCTGCAGCAGGCGCAGCGCTTCCGGCCCGCTGGCGGCGGTGGTCACCTGATAGCCTTCGCTAGTAAGACGCATGCCCAGCAGCTTCAGCAGGCTGGGATCGTCATCTACCAGCAACAAACGTGCGGATTGTCTGGCCATTAAGGCTCCTCATGTTGCGAGGCTTCCGGCGCATGGCCGCCCTCTGTAACGTCCGGCGCTTTGCGTGAAGAGAGCTGGCGCTCAATATCGGTCAGGCGCTCCAGCTTATGCTGCGTGTCATTAAGGGTTTTACGCATCTGCGCATCTTGCTGACGTAGCGCATCAAGCTGCGCATCGCTGCTCTGCTGTAAATGCGCGAAGCGCGAACGCGTTTCGCTGAGATCGAGCTGAGCGACCTGGTTGCTGCGCCACAGCTGGATCAGCGGACGCACCGCGCCAGGGAAACGGCTGCTGTATTCGTCCAGCGCCTCGACATAATCGCGTCGCTCCAGCGGCGTGACGTTGCCGTTAGCCATCAGAATGCCGTTTTTAAACGCGCGCGCCCAGCCTTCAACTGGCCAGCGATGCGCTTCGGCGCGCGCCTCTGCGGGCGACAGGCGCTCGGCGCAGTCGATGGCGCGCATCCAGTAGAGCGGATTGCCCGTGGCTGCCGCGCTTTCGTTGCGCCAGACGCTGGCGCAGTCTGTTGCCAGATAATCGGGGAGCCTGACCTCCGGCTCGGCGACGATGGCGTCGCGATGCGCAGACGAAGCGGCCGGGGAGGCGTTACAGCCGCTGAGAGAGAAGCTCAGCAGCGCTGTAAAAAGTGAGGCGAAGACGATATTCATCTGTCAGAGATTCCCGGCTGTGTGATTCAGTACGATACGAAAACAAACGTCGGCGTCCTGGCTGTCAACCAGCTGCAGATCCCCCTGCATGCGACGCAGACAATCTTTAGCGATGCTCAGTCCCAGCCCGCTGCCTTTAACCGGCCCTTTACGCTGCAGACTGCCCTGAAAAAAGGGTTCGAATATCATTTCCCGTTCTTTCGCGGGGATCGGCGTGCCGCTGTTAGCCACCTCTATCCATACTTTATCGCCGTGCAGCTGGCTGCGCAGCCAGATGCTACCGGATTCGCCGCCATAGTTCACGGCGTTAGAGTATAAGTTATCGATCACGCGCATCAGCAGCACAGGTTCGGCGAGGCAGCGCTTCGCCTGTAGATCGCAATGCACATGCATCAGTTTAGCGCGCGCCGGCAGCGCATGGGCGCTCACCACCATATCCACCAGGTCGACAATATCCACCGCTTCCAGCGTCGTAGGACCTTCTGACTGTTTACGGTTGTAGTCGAGCAGTTGTTCAATCAGGCGCTGCAGATGACGGCTGCTGGTGTCCAGGATCGCCACCACCTCTTTCTGGTCGCTGTTCAGCGCGCCGACCACTTCGTCCGCCAGCAGCTCGGTGCCTTCGCGCAGGCTGGCGAGCGGCGTTTTCAGCTCATGGGAGAGATGGCGCAAAAACTCATGGCGCTGCGTCTCCAGCCACGCCAGCCGCTCGCTAAGCCAGACGATGCGCTGACCAAGCGAGCGCAGTTCGCGCGGTCCGCGAAAGGCCACGCTCGCGCCCAGTTCGCGCCCTTCGCCGAGCCGGTTGATCATGCGCTCGACGCTTTTGACCGGTCCGATAATCATACGGGTGAAAAGCAGCACCAGCGCCAGGCTGACGATAAACAGAATAAGCGCCTGCCAGCCGAAAAACTGGCCGCGATCGGCGATTTCGCGCTGCAGCTGCAGCCCGCGCGCGAACACTACTTCACGCGTCTCCTGCACCAGCTGCGCATTAGCGGCGGAGAAACGCTCCAGCGCCTGCGAGGCGGCAGCGACCGGATTGCCGTTATCGCACTGTAACTCGGTTAACTGCGGCAGCGTTGCACGCAGCGTCTGGAACGCCGCCAGCGCGGGCAGGCTGGAAGCGTGGGAATCGAGTATCTGGCTGTATCGCGCGCGCTGGGTTTGATAGAGGCGCGACAGGGTGGCGTCGCCCAGCACGCAATACTGGCGATAGCTGCGCTCCAGCTCCAGCGCGGTACGCGCCATCGCCTCACTGCGCCGCACGTCGGTAAAGGTATTGCGATTGGTGTCGACAGCCTGATCGCTTAAGGCCGACAGGCTTTCCCAGGCTTGCCATGCCAGCACCAGCAGCGGCAACAGCACCAGTAAAAACGCCATCAGCACCAGCTGGCGCAACGATCGGGGAAATAAACGCCATCTTCTCACGCGGTCGCTTCCTTTAATAAACGCTGTAAGGATGCTAGCGAAGTCCGCCGGTGGAAGATAGAGCGGAAATGAAAACGGCAGGCCTTCTGGCCTGCCGTGAGAGCGACGCCGCAGCATCGCCGAAAAAGAGGTGGAGCCTAACTCAACGTTTCGCCCGATGCTTGATAACGTTGCAAAGCAAGCGATTATCGGCTGGTGGACGGCAGGCTCCGTTTGGTGCGTCATTCAGTTTTTATGAGCTCTGCCGCAGTGCGGGGCAATCATAAACAGGAGAATGAGCCACGTAGTGATATTAGCAAACTTCGCGCCAGAAAATAAATAGTATTCTTTTTCAGACGGTTGCCAGCATTAGCGGCTATTCCTGCCGTGAAGCGCGAAACGCGAAGCGCCTATCTGTCGCCAAATCCCAACACATCTGCCCATCACGCGCTTATGTCTTATCTATCAGTAAGATATATGTCGCCTTTTAGAGACAACTAACAAGGGGAATGTCGCTATTTCCCAACACTCATAAAAAAAGGAGACATCGCTGTCTCCTTTTTGCTCGCTTACCAGATTTATCCTAGCTGCTTACGCGCATTACGGAAAATGCGCATCCACGGGCTATCCTCGCCCCACTCAGCCGGATGCCAGGAGTTGCTCACCGTACGGAATACGCGCTCCGGGTGCGGCATCATAATCGTGACGCGTCCGCTTTCGTTCGTTACCGCCGTAATGCCGTGAGGCGAGCCATTCGGGTTAGCCGGGTAGGCTTCGGTGACTTTACCGTAGTTATCGATAAAGCGCAGCGCGACCAGACCTTTCGACTCCAGCGCGGCCAGATGTGCGCCGTCGCGCACTTCAACAAAGCCCTCGCCGTGAGAGACCGCAATCGGCATATGCGAGCCTGCCATGCCGTCCAGCAGCAGAGACGGGCTGACGGCCACTTCAACCAGGCTGAAACGCGCTTCAAAACGCTCGGACTGGTTGCGCACAAAGCGCGGCCAGAGGTCACTGCCCGGGATCAGCTCGCGCAGATTCGACATCATCTGGCAGCCGTTGCACACGCCAAGCGCCAGCGTCTGCGGACGATGGAAAAAGTTCTCGAACTCATCGCGCACGCGGTTATTGAACAGAATGGATTTTGCCCAGCCTTCGCCAGCGCCCAGTACGTCGCCATAAGAGAAACCGCCGCAGGCCACCAGCGCCTGGAACTCCTCCAGTCCCCGACGCCCCGCAAGCAGATCGCTCATATGCACGTCAACCGCCGTGAAGCCAGCGCGGTGGAAGGCAGCCGCCATTTCAACATGGGAGTTAACCCCCTGCTCACGCAGCACCGCGACGCGCGGACGCGCGCCGGTGGCGATCATCGGCGCGGCGATATCCTCTTCCGGTTTAAAGGTCAGGTGAACGTTCAGGCCGGGATCGTTATCGTCTTTACGCGCCTCGTGCTCCTGGTCGGCGCAGAGAGGGTTATCGCGCAGACGCTGCATCTGCCAGCTGGTTTCGCCCCACCAGGTACGCAGCGTGGTGCGGCTTTCGCTGTAGATCGCGCTGTCGCCGAAACGAATAACAAAACGATCGCCGCGCTGTGCGCTGCCCAGAACGTGACTGCATCCTGCCAGTCCCTGCTCCGCCAGCACCTTCTCAACCGCATCGCGATCTTCCGCTTTAATCTGAATAACCGCGCCCAGCTCTTCGGTAAAGAGCGCCGCCAGCGCGTCGCTGCCCAGCGCGGCGATATCGACATCGATACCGCAGTGGCCGGTAAAGGCCATTTCCGCCAGCGTCACCAGCAGACCGCCGTCTGCACGGTCGTGGTAAGCCAGCAGTTTCTGCTGCGCTACCAGCGTCTGCATCGCATTGAAGAAGCCCGCCAGCTGCTGCGCATCGCGCACGTCGGCCGGTTTGTCGCCCAGCTGACGATAGACCTGCGACAGCGCGGTCGCGCCCAGCGTATTCGCGCCGTTGCCGAGATCGATCAGCAGCAGCAGGTTTTCACCCTCCGCCTGCAGCTGCGGCGTCACGGTGCGGCGCACATCTTCCACGCGGGCGAAGGCGGTGATCACCAGCGACAGCGGCGCAGTCATTTCGCGCTGCTCGACGCCTTCCTGCCAGCGGGTTTTCATCGACATAGAGTCTTTGCCCACCGGGATAGTGATGCCGAGCGCAGGACAAAGCTCCTCGCCTACTGCCTTGACCGCTTCGTAGAGGCCTGCGTCTTCGCCCGGATGACCTGCAGCGGCCATCCAGTTAGCGGAGAGTTTCACGCGCTTGAGATCGCCAATCTGCGTCGCCGCAAGGTTGGTCAGCGCTTCGCCCACCGCCAGACGGCCCGAAGCGGCGAAATCGAGCAGCGCGACCGGGGCGCGTTCGCCCAACGCAAAGGCTTCGCCGTGATAGCTGTCGAGGCTGGCGGTAGTGACCGCGCAGTTCGCGACAGGGATCTGCCACGGACCGACCATCTGGTCGCGCGCCACCATACCGGTCACGGTACGGTCGCCGATAGTAACGAGAAAGGTTTTCTCCGCCACGGCTGGCAGATGCAGCACGCGGTTTACCGCATCGCTGAGGGTAATGCCGTCGCGCAGCAGCGGCTCGCCTTTTGCCTGCTGCGTCACTACGTCGCGCATCATTTTCGGCGTTTTGCCCAGCAGTACGTCAAGCGGCATGTCGATCGGCGTGTTGTCGAAATGACTGTCGCTCAGGCTCAGGTGCTGCTCTTCGGTCGCTTCGCCGATAACGGCGTAAGGGGCGCGCTCGCGCTGACACAGCGCGTCGAATTCTGCCAGTTTCTCCGGTGCCACCGCCAGCACGTAGCGCTCCTGCGACTCGTTACACCACACTTCCAGCGGGCTCATGCCCGGCTCATCGTTAAGGATATCGCGCAGGTTAAAACGACCGCCGCGTCCGCCGTCGCTCACCAGCTCCGGCATGGCGTTGGAGAGACCGCCCGCGCCTACGTCATGGATAAAGAGAATCGGGTTCTCTTCGCCCATCTGCCAGCAGCGGTCAATCACCTCCTGACAGCGGCGCTCCATTTCCGGGTTGTCGCGCTGCACCGAGGCGAAATCGAGATCGGCGTCTGACTGACCGGAGGCCATAGATGAGGCCGCGCCGCCGCCCAGACCGATATTCATCGCCGGGCCGCCCAGTACGATCAGCTTCGCGCCGACGGTAATTTCACCTTTCTGCACGTGGTCGGCGCGGATATTGCCGATGCCGCCCGCCAGCATAATCGGCTTGTGATAGCCGCGCAGCTCAACGCCGTTATGGCTGTTGACCTGCTCTTCATAGGTGCGGAAATAGCCGTTCAGCGCCGGACGCCCAAATTCGTTATTGAACGCTGCGCCGCCCAGCGGGCCTTCGGTCATGATGTCCAGCGCGCTGACGATGCGGTCTGGCTTGCCGAAATCCTCTTCCCAAGGCTGCTCAAAGCCTGGAATACGCAGGTTCGACACGGAGAAACCGACCAGACCGGCTTTCGGCTTCGCGCCGCGCCCGGTGGCGCCTTCGTCGCGGATTTCGCCGCCGGAGCCGGTCGCTGCACCTGGCCACGGCGAGATCGCCGTCGGGTGGTTATGGGTTTCTACCTTCATCAGGATATGCGCCGCTTCCTGATGGTATTCATATTCGCCTTTGCGCGCGTCGGCGAAGAAGCGCCCTACCTCTGAGCCTTCCATAACCGCTGCGTTGTCTTTATAGGCTGACAGCACATGATCCGGCGTGGTCTCAAAGGTGTTTTTAATCATTTTAAACAGCGACTTCGGCTGTTTTTCGCCGTCGATAATCCAGTCGGCGTTAAAGATTTTATGACGGCAGTGCTCAGAGTTGGCCTGCGCGAACATATAGAGTTCGATGTCGTTCGGGTTGCGTCCGAGGCGCTGGAAAGCCTCCAGCAGGTAGTCGATTTCATCGTCCGCCAGCGCCAGCCCCAGCGTACGGTTAGCTTCTTCCAGCGCCTGGCGGCCGTTATTCAGCACGTCTACGCTCTTAAGCGGCTGCGGCTCATGATGGGCGAACAGCGCCTCCGCCTGCGAAAAATCGCTGTAGACGGTCTCCATCATGCGGTCGTGCAGCAGCGACTGAAGCGCCTGCCACTGCGTTTCCGTCAGCTGCGGCGCCTGCACATAGAAAGCCAGACCGCGCTCAAGGCGTCGCACCTGCGGCAGATCGCAGTTGTGCGCGATATCTGTCGCTTTGGAAGACCAGGGCGAAATAGTGCCGGGACGCGGCGTGACCAGCAGCAGACGGCCTTGTGGCGCATGTTCGGCGAGAGAAGGACCGTATTTCAGCAGGCGCTGCAGGCGCGCTTTTTCATCAGCGTTCAGCGGTGCGCTGACATCGGCAAAATGGACGTACTCGGCGTAAATGTCACTCACCGGCAGGTGAGCGTCCTGAAAGCGGGTCAGCAGTTTGTTTACACGAAATGCCGACAGGGCGGGCGAACCACGCAGAATTTCCATCATTTAATCTCTCGTCAGAGCGCCGTGCGACGCTTCAAGGGGCACAACAGCAGAAAACGGGCGGTATTATAGAGAAACACCCCGCCCGACGAAACCGTTTGCGCATAATTTCTCTGACCACGGAATTGCCTGAAATTTGCGCAAAACCTGCTTTATAAGTTGCTCTGCGCTGCTGAGTTGCGCAAAATGCCCCTCGCTCTGAGAGTTTAAAAAAGATCAATACTGCCTTTAAAAGACAGAGGCCTTAGAGCCAGCGAGAGACAACTATTTGAAACGCCTAAAATTAAACTATCTGTTTATCGGTCTTGTCACCTTGCTGCTGGCGATGGCTTTGTGGCCATCTGTCCCGTGGTACGGCAACGGACAGGATGCGATTTCCCAGATAAAATCACGGGGAGTGCTGCGTATCAGTACCATCAATTCCCCGTTGACTTACTACACCGTTAATAAAGCTCCGGCCGGTATGGATTATGAACTGGCGAAACGTTTTGCCGACTACCTGGGCGTTAAGCTCAAGGTTACGGTGCGTCCAAACCTCAGCGATCTGTTTGACGATCTTGACGACGGCAAGGCGGACTTGCTGGCGGCGGGTCTGATTTACAACGATGAGAGGCTGACGCGCTACAAAACCGGGCCGAGCTACTACTCCGTGTCCCAGCAGCTGGTCTATCGCGTCGATAAGCCGCGCCCGAAGATTCTCGGCGATTTGAAAGGCGAGCTCAGAGTCGCTTCCGGCTCAGCCTACCTTTCGTCGCTGAAAGCGGCGCGCGATAAACAGTATCCCGATCTTAACTGGGTTATCTCCACCGACCAGGCGCCTAAAGCCCTGCTGGAAGCGGTAGCCGACGGCAAGCTCGACTACACCATCGGCGACTCCGTTACCATCGCCCTGCTGCAGCGCATCCATCCGCAGCTGGCGGTGGCGTTCGACGTCACCGATGAGGAGCCGGTCACCTGGTATGTGCCACACAGTGACGACAGCAGCCTGGATGCCGCCATGCTCGACTTCTTCAACTCTATGGGCGAAGAAGGGGCGATGGCGCGCCTGGAGGAGAAGTATCTTGGCCACGTCGGCACCTTCGACTACGTTGATACCCGCACCTTTTTACGCGCTATTGACGTGACGCTGCCGGAGATCAAGCCGCTGTTTGAGAAGTATGCGGCCAGCATCGACTGGCGACTGCTGGCGGCAATCTCCTATCAGGAGTCGCACTGGAATCCGCTGGCGACCTCCCCTACTGGCGTACGCGGCATGATGATGCTGACGCGCAACACCGCCGATAGCGTGAACGTTGAGGATCGCACCGATATCGAACAGAGCATTCGCGGCGGCAGCCTCTATCTGCAACGCATGATGGAAAAAGTGCCCGACACCATTCCCGAGGAGGAGCGCATCTGGTTCGCGCTGGCGGCGTATAACATGGGTTATGCTCATATGCTGGACGCGCGCAAACTTACCGCGAAACAGGGCGGCAATGCCGACAGCTGGGCGGACGTAAAGCTGCGGCTGCCGATGCTGAGCCAGAAGCGCTATTACGCGCAGACCACTTACGGCTACGCGCGCGGTCAGGAAGCCTACAACTACGTGGAAAATATCCGTAAGTATCAGCTGAGCCTGGTGGGGTATCTGCAGGAGCAGGAGAAACGCCTTGCCCAGCGCTCCGCGCAGGAAGCGGAGCTGGGCAGCGGTTATCCGGCGGTCGAGCCGGAAATTGCGATGAACTGAGACTGGGGTATTCGCTCAGACGCGTCGCGCACCATCATTCCGTTCCGCGCTGCGCCTGACGCAGCGCTTTTTTCTGCTCGCGCCGCATGCGGAAAAAGTCGCTCAGCATTGCCGCGCATTCATCCGCCAGTACGCCACTCTGCAGCGTGATCTGATGATTCATGCCGGGATGGCCGAGCACATCCATAAGCGAGCCAGCCGCGCCGGTCTTCTCATCGCTGGCGCCGTAAACCAGCCGCCCGATGCGGCTGTGCACCATCGCGCCGGCGCACATCACGCAGGGCTCCAGCGTCACGTAGAGCGTGGTATCAAGCAGGCGATAATTTTCCAGCACCTTGCCGCCCTGGCGCAGCGCCATAATTTCGGCATGCGCGGTAGGATCGTGCTGGCCGATGGGCCGGTTCCAGCCTTCGCCGATAACGCGATCGCCCTGCACCAGCACCGCGCCGACCGGCACCTCGCCCTGCTCCCAGGCCATGCGCGCCAGCCGCAGCGCATGGCGCATCCAGTATTCGTCTTGAGATTGATTCACGCAGGCCCACTCCCGGCAGCAGCAAAGCGGCGCATTATAGCGATCCCGCGCGCAGATTCGAAGATGAAACCCTACTCCAGCTGCTGAAGTTCGCCGCGCGGCGTTACGCGCCAGCGATGCTGGCAGAAAAAGAGCAGCGGATTATCCTGCTTACTGTCGCTGTAGCCGCTGTAGAGCTGCAGCGGCGTGCCGATCTGCTCCTCAAGCTGAACCACCTTCTCATGGCCGAGACAGCGCATAGCGAGCACGCGGCCGCCCAGTCCACGCTGCATCTGGCTGGCGATCAGCTTCACGCGCGGCAGGAACGCCGAATCGTAGTAGACCTGCTCCACCAGCGACTGCGGCGAGCCGGTAATCAGCCAGACGTCGGCATCGTCGCTGCTCAGATAGTCAGTCAGACGCTGCTGCACCACCGGAAAGGCGGTCACGCGCTGACGGAACCACTGCGCAAACTCCGCTTCGCGCCGCAGCAGAGTACGCTCTGAACGGCCAAAAGTGATCGACCAGAGCAACAGACTCATCGGCCAGCGCGCCGCGCGCCCTTTAATCAGCAAGCCAAGCCCCACCACCGGCAACAGCGGCACCACCAGCAGTAAGTTAAGCGGCTGGCGCCACAGCAGGTAGCGCATAAAAGTGCCAAACATATCCTGCTGATGTAGTGTGCCGTCCAGATCGAAAAACACGACGCGACGTTGTGTACCTTTGGTCAAAAAACGCTCCTTCTAGTTTTGTTCTCCACCCTGCTCCTTATTGTAGCCATCAACCGCCGCAGCGGCGACGGCGGCTATTTTTAATTCCAGCTACTACAATGCCAGATGAATAGTTTATTCTTCAGCGGATATACGCATCTTGCGGCAGGATACTTAAACGAGGACCAGGCATGAGCTCATTGCTGCGCATTCGTCAGCTCTATCCGCGTCTGGCGCTAAACGAGCGCCGGCTGGCGGACTTTCTGTTGTCACAGCCGGATCGGGCGCGCCATCTCAGCTCGCAGAAACTGGCTGAAGAGTCGGGAGTGAGCCAGTCGAGCGTGGTGAAATTCGCGCAAAAGCTGGGCTATAAGGGGTTTCCCGCGCTTAAGCTGGCGCTGAGCGAATCGCTGGCGGATCGCGACGCCATTACCGTGCATAACCATATTCTTAGCGATGATTCGCTAAAAACAGTGGGCGAGAAGCTGCTAACCGAAAAGCTTTCCGCTATTCGCGCCACGCTCGATATCAACAGCGAAGAGAAACTGACCGAGACGCTGCACCTGCTGAAAAACGCCCAGCGCATCGTGCTGGTGGGCATTGGCGCCTCCGGACTGGTGGCGAAAGATTTTTCCTGGAAGCTGATGAAGATCGGCATCAATGCGGTGGCGGAGCAGGATATGCACGCGCTGCTGGCAAGCGTGCAGGCGATGCGTCCCGGCGACGTGCTGCTGGCGATCTCCTACACCGGCGAGCGGAAAGAGATCAATCTGGCGGCGCAGGAAGCCGCACAGATCGGCGCCTACGTGCTGGCGTTTACCGGCTTTACGCCCAACAGCCTGCAGCAGACCGCGACCCACTGTCTCTATACCGTGGCGGAGGAGCAGAGCACGCGCAGCGCCGCTATCTCCTCGACCACGGCGCAGCTGGCGTTGACCGATTTGCTGTTTATGGCGCTGGTGCAGAACGATCCGGAACGCGCTGCCAGCCATATCCGCCATAGCGAAGCGCTGGTGAAAAAGCTGAACTAAGCGGCGAACGCGAGTATAATGGCGCCGTTTTTAGCTGATCAGGTGAAATGATGGCGCTGCTGATTACCGCCAGATGCATTAATTGCGATATGTGTAACACAGCTCATTTTTATCATATATAACAGCAAATTGACAATTTGTGTTGTCCATTGCGTTGTACGTTTCCACTGTGCTCCTTCATCTATATGCATTTACCGCAACACAAGAATCATCCCCTTAACTGCTCATCGTGTTCTGTTCAGTGGTGATTTCGAGTTCACAAGGACAATTTCACTGTGATATATACTGTATAAAATCACAGTTAAAAGGTGTTCTTTATGGGGGATTCAAGGTTGTCGAACGTTGGGCGTATGTCAGAGCTTACTGAATTTGGCATGATCTATAGTGCGATGGGGAAATTGTTAGTGGTGGATTTTGTGATGAAGGATTCACTGACAGGACATATTGATGATCCACACCCATTTCCCGACATGTCGATCAGCATTCGCTCGGACATGGCTAGGAAATTGGCTGCGGAATTGTTGAAGTGTGCGGATGCAATAGACGAGGGAGCTAGTAATCCCAGCCTGAAATTTATCGATTAGCCCGGATGACGTTTTGCCTGACTCAACTTAATACACCCACCCCGCAGCCTGCCCAGAGAGGCGCGTCATCCCTATGCCGCCCTCGCCGGAGCTTTTTTTCATAATTTTCACTTACAGATTATTGCTATAACACAAATGTAATGACAAGATCCGCGCCTTAGCATTTTAGGAAAATCCTGATGTTTAACTTTTTCGTTCGTTACGTATCGGTTGGAGTGGTTAACACCTTGATACATTGGGCTGTTTTTGCAGCACTTTATTTCGAAGGCCTGTCGCAATCTAAGTCCAACTTTGCGGCCTTTTGCTGTGCTGTTACGTTTTCATTTTTTGCTAACGCAAAGTGGACGTTCAACTCTGAAGCGACAACTATACGGTACCTGCTTTACCTTTCCTTCATGGGTGGCATGGCAGCCGCGGTTGGAGCGTACGCCGATAAGTTACAATTGAGTCCTGTTATAACGCTCGTTGTATTTTCAGCAACCAGTCTGGTCTGCGGGTTTGCTTACTCTAAATACATAGTTTTCAGAGAAGGAAAATGAAGATTTCATTAGTCGTTCCCGTTTTCAATGAAGAAGAAGCAGTGCCAATTTTTTACCAAGCGGTTCGTCGTGACTTGACTGGATATGAGGTTGAAATCGTCTTCATTAATGATGGAAGTAAAGATTCAACAGAGAGCATCATCAATGCCCTGAGCATCTCTGATCCGCTTGTAAAAGCTATTTCATTCACCAGAAACTTCGGTAAAGAACCTGCCCTATTTGCAGGACTTGAGCATGCATCTGGTGACGCTGCAATCCCAATTGACGTAGACCTTCAGGACCCGATAACTGTCATCCCACAACTCATAGAAAAGTGGATAAATGGCGCTGATGTTGTTTTGGCTAAGCGCATAGATCGCAGCAAAGACGGTCATTTAAAGCGTAAAACTGCTGAATGGTTTTATCGCCTTCATAATAAAATCAGCTCTCCAGAAATTGAGGAAAATGTTGGTGATTTTAGGTTGATGTCTCGCGAAGTAGTTGAAAACATAAAGCTACTTCCGGAGCGAAACCTATTTATGAAAGGCATATTATCTTGGGTAGGCGGTAATGTTGACGTAGTCGAGTATTCTCGCGCAGAACGAGTTGCTGGCATATCTAAGTTTAATGGATGGAAATTATGGAACCTTGCGCTTGAGGGGATAACGTCATTTTCCACCTTCCCGCTTCGAATGTGGACCTACATTGGGTTTTGTGTCGCAGGCCTTTCTTTCGTTTATGGGGTGTGGATGATAATCGACAAAATTTTCTGGGGCAATCCCGTTGCTGGTTATCCTTCGATACTAGTGTCAATTCTTTTTCTTGGCGGAGTGCAGCTAATTGGCATCGGTGTTCTTGGAGAGTATATCGGAAGGATATATATTGAGACAAAGAAAAGACCAAGATACATAATTAAAACAGGAAGTGAAAATGAATAAAGAAATATGGAAGTCAATAAAACCTGAGGGGATTATTTTCATTGTTGTCCTGCTTGCTTTTTGCCCGGCATATTTATTCAGCTATGCATTTAATGATGATTACGCGTTGCTTGGTCAGGTTTTAGCCGGTTTCTGCGATACGTTTAAGTGGGATATAATGTCTGGAAGGCCATTGTTTGCTTATCTACGCTTAATGGCTTACAAAGTAAACATTGACTTGATGGACCTTGCTTATCTTCGCTATTTTTCTGCTATGTGCGCGGCAGGCTTCTCCGTTCATCTTTATATGTTCTTAAAAAGAAAATCGATTCTGGAATCAAATTTCAAAAGGGCTTTTCTGGCATTATCTCTTGGCTTACTACCAACCTTTCAGGTGTATACATCATGGGCAACATGCTGCGTTTATGTGATGGCTACTTGGTTGTCACTGATGTCATACGACTGCCTTTCTGGAATCAAGTCTCGTTACGCGGGTCGGCTTATAACTTCTTTTTTGTTAGTATCTGCTGCGTTCGCCATTTATCAGCCTGCAGGGATGGCACTTCTTGCTTTCGCATTTATCGAGGTTTGCCTTTCAGAAAAAAAGGTTGACGTTAAAAAATGCATTCTCTCGTTTGCGTTAACTGCTTGTGGGGTTGTAAGCAGTGCTGTCATGACTAAAATCATTCCACTGATGATGTATGGCGAGACGTTCCAGCGCGCGGCATTAACTCACGATCTTATTGGGAAGATGAAGTGGTTTGTTTCGGAACCAATGAGAATAGCTCTTTCGAACTATGACATAACCCTTTCCCTGTGGTATTTAGTTATTAGTATCATAGTGACGATCGTTGGTTTATTCTTTGTCTTCCGCTTAAGTGATGGAGTATGGAAACTGCTGCTTGTCGCAATGTTTGGCATAGGAAGCTTTAGTCTTAGCTTGATTGTTAGTGAATCTTGGGCGACATGGAGAACCATGCCTGGGCTAACAATTATTTTCACCTCATTATTTATAGTCGGACTGCTTTCAGTCTGTGACCGACTCCCAAACTTTGGTTCTACGCTCGCATGCGTTTTAGCCGCAGTGATAGCTGCCAGTTGTTCTTACAATATTGTCCGTGGGTTCGTTATTCCTCAACGCTCAGAGCTTCAGTCGCTTGCTGCTGAATTATCAAATAAAGTGAGCAAAGATTACTCAGGAAAAGTAATGATAGACATTACAAATCCTACTTATAATTCTTTTTCTAACGTGCAGCGAACGGATGAATTCGGAAATATTTCGTTAGCCAATGAATGGGCTCCGTGGGGCATGGCTTTATATTTAAAGAATAAAAAAGGCTTTTCATTTGAAATACCTTACAAACCAACAATTAACAACCCGAGTCAGTGTGTGGATAACTGCGTAATAATAAGCACGGGCTCTGCCATGTTAAAATCCACAACAGATTTTTAATGCTTTAGCGCAGTTCCCCTGCGCTAAATTACCATCTAAGGATGTTCCGGCCAAATAATTTCCGGCGCTTTACTGATATCTATAGCTTGAACTTGTTGATAATACTTCATCCATGTTGTCAGCAAGGCCTTATCTGAATCAGTAATGATCCCCAATATTAGCTGCGTCTGCCACGGCTGAGTGTTGGTATTTGCTTCAGCCAATAACGCAGACTTTATAGCCTTCGCGTCATCAACTGTAAGGAGAGCAGGTTTTGGCTCCCCCTGTATTACCTTTCCATCAACGTATTTTGAGTCTTGCCCAATAGACTCGAAAACGTCATCGTTAACTTCCTGAAGCTGAGCTAATATATATCCTTCCGCTTCCAGTTCGTTTACCGCGACCATCATTCCGGTAACGTAGCCGTCGTCATCAGTCTGAACAAAATATCGAATAGGGAGCGGCACAATCTCTTCAGTTGCCTGAACTTCGTTGATTTCATCAGTCATTTTTTAATTACCACACAGCCAAAAGGTTAACGTTTAAAGCCGCGCCATTGTTGAAGATACCGCAGTTATTAGCCCCAATGCCATTCAGCCAGCACTGGAAAGCGCCATTAATTGCGGTGACGAACACTGCAGGCGCTGCTGAAAATCCAGCTGGGAATGTCCATGTAGTTGTAGTATTTGCCGCAAGTGTCAGGTTCTGTCTGCACCACTGCCCACCACCGGGCATTTTTGTCCATGCCCCATTTCCATTAGTCCCTGACTGAAACTGATCTAGCCTAACAGCATGCGCCGCTGAGGTCGCACCACCAACAGAAAATTGAGTGAACTGATTCCCAGCAAGAGCGGCATAGCCCTGTAAAACAAAATTCAGGCGGTCATTGTTAACGCCATATGAACCCGTGCCATTATTCGCCATCTGAAATGACTGGCTGGCATCACCGTTCAGACCAGCCTTCAGCTTCAACCCAGAATTAAGAAGAGATACAGGAACTGCAGCATTGTTATCGTCCGGCGCACTTGCGACCCTAAAAGCCTGAGTTGAAGAGCCTGATTTGAGTGCTAGTATTGCTCTAACGGCTGCTAAAAGCTGATCATTTTTATTTCGATCAAGAATGATTCCAGCAGCCTCAATCACACTACTAATCTCCTCCTGAACTGAATCAAAAAAAGGAGCATCAAGGGCAGTGGGAAGCTCTCCTGTCTGCGGGTTCCCGCCCGTAAATCCGTTCTTACCGGCACCAAACTTATCTTTCTGGGCTGTAGGTGTGTCAATACGATGCATAATTACTCCAGGTATTTGAAAATTACATAAGTGTGCGACGGAGCCAGCTTCGTCAGTACGCATTCGGCAATGGTGTCGCCCCACATGCGCAGACTGTCGGTGCTGTTGCTGATAGCCGTCATATCAGTGATCTGCGTAGCGGCTGGCATGTTAACCTGCCAGTAGTAACGCCAGTCGTCGCTAAAGAGTGAATCAGTGCAGTCAGACAGGCAGGTAAACTGGCTTTTGTTGTAGCGGGTGATTGTGACGCCGGTGTAACCCAGAGCCTCAAGCTGAGCCAGATAAAAAGCTTCGTTGATGCCACCTGCCAGATTGAGCTTTGCATCAAGACGTTGACGCCGCTGCTGCAGGGTCTGCACGCCCGGCGGTGCGCAGCTGTCAGGCAGTCCGCTGATATTTTCATAACGGTCAATCAGCTCAGTCACTGAGCGCGGGTCGGTTTCCAGCATCAGGGCATCTGCGCGCCCATGCACCGCTGCCAGTGAGGGAGCAAATCCGGTTAGCATCAGGTCATCACTGTCCCACGCAGGGCCGCGAGGCAGCAGCGCACCCAGCATCTGCCGGTACTGCGCCGTTAAGTCCATGATATTGTCCCCACCACGCCCACCTCACCTTTCGCGATGGTGACATCAGCTGCCGGGCTGACCAGCGTGTGGCTGTATTCACCCGTTGCGATGCTGATAGCCTCACTGATGCGTGATGGCTTCAGCACGCTGTCCGGCCCGCCATCGCGCAGCATCATCGAACGCAGTTCAGCCTCAACGGCATACCGCACCGCCGTGGTGTCCGGGTTCAGCCGAATCTGGAAATTAACCGTGTGAGCCGCTGGAGCAAAGACGTAGATATCTGCACCGGCCACCGGGGCCAGCGGTTCAATGTACGCTTTGACAGCAGCCACCGTGGCGGCGTCGGGGATAGGGTTTATCAGGTCGCTTTTTGCCACCATGACGCCCACCGTTCCCCGTCCGCTCCAGTGCCGGTAAGTCCAGGCGCGTGTGATGCCCGGCACCTCTTTAGCCCATATCTCATAATCACCGTCAGCGCCGCCCTGCGGGGTCCAGTACCATCGCTCGATGATGCGTGCCCGCCAGACTTCGAGGTCTTCAGCATCCGCGCCCCCCTGAATGCTGTCGGCCACTCCCGCAGACGTCAGGCCGGTGATAGGGCTCACCAGTCGCATCGCCAGACCATCATCAGTATTGCCGGACTTTCCAGCCGCATCACAGATAACCGGTACGCGCAGCAAGCCCCCTGCTGACGTGGCCGCTGCTGTTGTGGTGTAGGAGGTCAGATCATCACGCTGGATAGTCATACCGGCCGGAACGGTTATATCTTTTGCAGTAACGTCCCAGCGCACGTATCCTGCAGCCGCTGTAGCCGCTTTGCGCGGGCATCGCTTCATGTTGGCATGCCGCGTCAGCCATTCCTCATCTGCCAGGTCAGGCAAAAGGTTACGTGCCAGATAATCGATATAGCCATAAACGGTGTGTACCGCCGCTGCCTGAACGCGCCCATAAACTTCAGCGTCGTTGCGGCGCAATGCCGCCAGCGTCGAATCAGCTGCCAGTCGGGTAAGAATATCGTTGCGGACGGTGGTGATTAACTGAGGGAGTGTCGGGCGGGTAAATCCACTGTCAGCCATTAAGTTCACTCCATAAATCGTCAAAGGAAAATGCCGTGCGGTTGCCGTCTTTCTGGCTGATAACTACTGAGGCACTGAGTGTGTTAATGCCGGTGCGCTCAGCCTTCACGTCCACCCTTATCGCTACGCCGTCATCCACCAGCCACTGAAGCGCCTGACTGATATATTCACGCGCTTTGAGCGGCGTTTTATTGGTGAGTTTCTGTCGGCAGAGAAGATAAAGGCGGGAACCGATGCGGTCATTCTGCACGGTAGGGAAGCTGTCGCCCCACCAGCCGTTATCCTGCTCCGGGTTATCGTCAGGCTCAGCCTTTCGCCAGGAGAACAATGAGATAATGACAGCGCGTGTCAGAGGATCAGGTGTCCACTTCACATCACGCTGGACGCCATTAATCATAACTATCATGACGCCTCCATTTTCTGCGTGGGCGCGTCGGTAGTGCCGCCACCGTAGCCGTTCTCTTTGTGCGTGTGACCGTTATAGGCTATGCGCATGGCTGACATGGTCAGCCCGGAAGAATCGCACCTGTCTTTGATTTCGCCGGTAGATTCGATGTCCATTTCAAACCGGGCCTTTGGCGCGTTGGTAAAGGTGATCGGCTTGCCTGCGCCATTGACGACAATTCCTGAGCGGGTCAGCGTCACCGACTGCCCCTGATCGTCATATACCGCTACTTCGCCAGACGTCAGACCTTTGATACGGAATCGACGGTCAGAGACAACCAGCACAACGCCGTGTGATCTGTCACCATCAAAGTAAGCGGCAACGGCTTCAGCGCCAGTGAGCGGCGCGGCGGTGAACCCGTATGGCTCCATGTGCTCAATGTCGCTTTTTCCCTCGCCCCCGGCCATTTCAACCTGAAGCATCTGACACTTTGTGGCCGTGCTCAGTCCGCGAACCACCGCACGCGCCAGCAGGTTTGACAGCGCACGGCCAATGCCTGAAATCGGGTTAGCCATCAGAAATCATCCTCTTCTTTCTTTTTCTTGCGCTTGCCGGGTTTCTCTGGCTCAGGGAGATAAGCATCCGGAGGTCCTACGCGGATTTCGGTTATGGTGCCGTTTTCATCCTGCTGGTAGGTCACCTCGGCGATCACCATCTGGCGATTGTTAAAACCCAGAACGGGGTCAAAGACGATCACCTGCAGGTTTGGCAGCCAGAGTGAGCCGTCACCCTGCCGCCAGCCCTGCACGGTGTAGGTCACCTCATCGGTGCGTGCAGCACGCTGGCGCATCTCAAATTCTGCACGGGCGCTGCAGGTTGCCGTAGTAGCGTTGCCGGTCTGGCGAATAATCATCGGGCGGTAGCGCTTCAGGCCGCCATCTATAGTCTTTGAGCGGATGGCCGTAGTTGTGGCCTCGCCAAAGTCGTCGTCGTTCCCCTTGCGCTGACCGGACACCTGATAGTCGCTGAACCGGTCCCGGATGCTTTTCTCGGTGTCGCACGAAAGAATATTTTCACCCAGCACCAGTGCAGTGTGTGCCTGCTGACTGCCAATGCCGCCGATAACAAGATTCCCCAGCGCGTTGTCATATGCCAGCGCCTGCTGCAGCCCGAGCATTTTATTCAGCACGTCCATGACCGTTTCGCCCTGGTCGGCCTGAATGCCCTGAAGCGCACCGGACGCACCTCCCGCATCCAACACCTTTATGCTGAATGGCTTTGCCAGCTCGGCGGCCACCTGCGCCAGCGAACGACCGGCATACTGCGACGGCGTGGCTGAGCAGTCGATGAGGTCAGCCGTTTTGCTGCGCCCTGATATCCCCACGTTGATGCTGCGTGCGTCATACCGGACAGGTGTCGCCTCGATATAACCGGTCAGCACCTTGTCGGTGCCTATCAGGACTTCAACGAGGTCACCGTTTTTGATGCGGGTACTGCGCACCGCCTGGTCGGTATCGCCGGGCCAGCTGCGGGTAATCTCAACGGTAAAGTCGCGGGCGATACGTTCAATACCTGCGGCGATCCTGACCGAAGTCCAGCCGCCCCACTCCTGACCGTTTACCCTTAAAATAACTGTGTTATTCATCGTACCGGCACCCTCAGTAACTGAACCGGCACGAAACCGGGATGGCGGATGCCGTTACGCGCCGTGATGTCACCTGCTCGCGATGCGGAGTCGAACCAGTCTGCGGCCAGCACCAGCGCGGGCATGACCTGCGAAGGTGTGCGCTCCGTCATGCGCTCGACCTGCTCCAGGCGGGCTGATATATCGCGGTTAACGTCTGTTCTTACCGTCACCAGTGCCTGATAAAGCCCATCATCTGAAACGCGCTCCATTTCAAGGTCAATGGCCTCATTGAGACTGTCACGCACCTGCGCAAGGTCATCCCATGAAATAATTGAGCTGTTATCCAGAGAGGTCGTCACGCCAGATGATGCGGAAACCGTCGCGGTCGCTGACGTATCAGTATCTGAAGCGGCATTACCAGAGTCGGGCCGAATATTGCTGACGGCTGGATGTGATACCAAAACCGGCTGCTGGGGGTCCTGCTGGCGCGTGACGGTGCGGATTGCTGGCTGCGGAAGGCTTATGACGGTGGCAGCTGCCTCGCTGATAGCCGTGGTGCGTAACGCCTGCGCCACGTAATTTCGCTGTGTGGTCTGCGCCTGAGCAGTTTTGCTGTCCGTTTTCCACACTCCACGCGGTGCAAGACCGGAATCAACCGTGACACCGGTCAGGCCCTTAATCATCGACATGAGGTCAGAGGCATTGCCGGTCAGCCGCGTTCCGGCGCGCCACATGGTCTGCAGGCGGTTAACAAAGCTCATGCCACTGGATGGCGGTTTAAGCAGCACCGATAAATCCCCCTGCATCAGTCGGGATGCAGCGCTGATGCCAGAGTCAACATACTGAAAGGCACTGGTCACAGTACTGAACATTCCCGCTGCATCATCCAGCACGCCGTCCTGCAGGAAGTCCGGCATGCCGTCCATACCAAAGGCACCGAATGCTGATGATATGGCATCATCAAGAAACGAAACGGAAGAGGATAATTTCTGGCCGGTTGCCAGCCCCGCGGTCGGGAAAGACAGTTCGCCGGACTCTACAAAGCTGAAGCTGACGCGGCACATGCGCCCTTCGCTCTGCGAGTGACTGACCCGCACGGCATCATCTACAACTACGGTCATTTCGCCGTAATAGGGATGAACCAGCGTACATGATCCCGGCTTTTCAATAGCCTCAATCAGCCGGTTGCGTTGCTCAAAGAAATCATCGCCAATCAGGTAGGCCTGAACGCTGAAGCGGCGAGTTGCCCGGCCTAAATCCTCCGCCCACGGCTTATCGCGGTTCGGATACTCATGCACCTGCACGCGACGGCCAAATGTTGCCTCATCGCTGTCCACCTTAAATGCGATGCCACGCAGTGAGGCATCCTGCAGATTATCTTTCCAGGCCATGACTTACTCCGGACATAAAAAAACCCGCCGGAGCGGGTTATTGGTTCGAGAATCGGCTGTATCCAACATCATAACTAAGCCAGGGAGTTGCGCTACCAGCTGGAGCAGCAACACGCATTCCCGGCGGCGCATTCTCAAAATTGACCTTCAACTCTCCTGCTTGCGGTCGGCCAGCAGAGGATGGGCGATCAAGACCCACTTTAGGATCGTACCGACCTTCAGGAATAGGATTATCCATCCCGAGTATTTCACGGAGCCTCGGGAAGAAGCCGTTATAACCCCGCTCCCGTTCTTGTGACTGCATCCGGTTAACCAGAAACTCACCCTTACTTACGCCTTGGGCATTTGCCTGCTTGTCCAAATCCTGCAGCTGCTTCAGGAGTGAGATTGCTATGCCAATCGTAATGGTCATTGCGCCGAGGCGGCTGATTTTACCCAGCAGGCCAGACAGTGAACCTGCCAGATTTACCGCCTGCTGCAGAGAACCGATAGTTTTAATGGCGAAAGAACCGGCCATTACCGCACCGATTCCCTCAATAACGGTCTGCCACCCCCCCATCTCCTGAGCAACATTGTCTATCTCAGTCCAGACCTGCTTAACGACCGGGCCAACCTGATCCCAGTTGTTAATTATCAGCAATGCACCGGCAGCAAGAGCAGCGATAGCCAGTTTGGCAGGGGACAGGTTCATTACCATATTAAGCACTTTAAAAGACTGCGAGACAGCCCCGACAGCCGCACCCACTGCAATCAAAGAGATGGCAAATTTCGCAACCGATCTGACCAGCTCGGGGTTGTCTCTGACAAACTTTTCCGTCTGTTTTATGTAGGGCATGAGTGCAATAACACCCTGCTTAAGATGCGGCGTAAGGGCATCACCCAGCGCCAGGCTTACAGCAGTTATGCCGTTCTGCATCAGTGTGAGTTTGTTTTCGGTAGTGTCTGCGCGGGAGTCATACTCCTTCTGCATTGATCCAGCATACTGCTGGGCATCCGCAACCTTATCGAAGTTTTTGCGTAACAGGTCGAGATTAGTAAGCAGTGGTGCAATTGATTTAGCTGATTCCCGCCCAAACAACCACTCAAGTGCTTTTGACTTACTGGCTTCAGGTAGCTTATTGAGCCCCTCAAGCACCTTCAGCATGGTTGCTCTTGAATCCTTCACCATCCCGCTGGCAAGCGACTTAGACGTAAACCCGATTTGCTTCAGAACTTTTTTTGCATTGCCACTGCTCGCATTAGACAGTGAAAGCATGAAGTTCTGGATACCAGTGCTGGCTACTTCAGACTGAACACCCATCCCTGCGATGGTGGCACCCAGCGCGGCAAGATTGCCCGTAGAAACGTGGTTCACCGCCGCAAGAGAGCCCACGCTGGTGACTATTTCAGAAATTTTAGCTGCGCTGGCAGGCCCGGTATTACCAAGGTAGTTCACCTTGTCCGCCAGGCCGACAACATCTTTCTGCGTCATTTTGAAAGCGGTTCGCCAGGTGGCCATCATCTGCCCGGACTCTTCCGCAGTCTGGTCAAACGCAATACCCATCTTGGCCGCATCTTCCGCAAACCCGACAAGCTCATTTCGGGCAATACCTGCCTGCCCAGCTGCAGCAACAATCTGACCGATGCCGTCGGCTGTGATCGGTAGCTTCGTTGACAGGTCAATAACGTCCTGGCTCATCTTCCTGAAAGCGTCAGCGTTATCAAGGCCGTCAACGACCTTGCGGATATCAGCCATCGTTGATTCAAACTTAATGGCCTGATTTACGGGGATAGCCAGCGCACCCAGAATGGATGCGCCAATAGCTGTTGCCCCGACAGCAAGCGATGAGAATTCCTTCTGAAACCCTTTTAACTGGCGCTGCATCCCTTTCATCGGGCCGGTGAGCTGGTCTACGGCCGTGATGATAGCCTTTAACTGAAAGCTGTCAGCCATTCTTTATTTCCTCGCTTATGCGTAATGCCTCTTCCTCAAGCTCCAGAAAATCGGAAAGAGCTGACCGCTTCAGTTCAAGAGGGTTTATTCGCCAGAAGTGAGCGACGTTGTAACATCGCTGCCGGAGATTTCTCCCGCTCCCGAGCCGGTAAAAAAACCCAGAATCGTCATTGAGGCTTTGAAAATATCAATCTTCGCCATCTGGCTGGCAGACGATCGAGGGACCCCGGCCAGCACCGGGATATAGCGCAGTGATACTGAACTGTCGATTTTGATATTTCCTTCACTGCCAATGGTGAACGGAAAGCCGATTTGTTCGATCTCGTCAAACGATGGCTCACGCAGTTCCAGCACATGAATAGTCTCACCATGCGCCGTAATGGGTTTTGAAAGCTGAAGTTCACTCACTGATAGAATCCTTCTGAGCCGTGGAATTCGAGGTCAACCGTACCCTCTTCCGCATTGTGGTTGGCTTCACCGAACTGGAAAGCTTCAGACAGCACGTAAACCATGCCGTTAGCCAGTTCGGCGGTGATGGTCATCTGGTCTGAGTCCATCAGCTTGGTGACCGGAAACGCTTTCGGCACCTTAAAAGTGCCTTTGACGTAAGGTGCGCGGTGCGTCTCTTTGTAATCCACGTCACCGGCCAGGCCGATCACGTCATCACGCACCCTGGTGTTCATCGGCACCTCAATGCCGCCGGTCAGCGACAGCTGCTGGCCGTCCACCTTGACGTATGCTGTACCCGCAATCTTTGACATTACGCGCTCTCCTCGCTGTATTGCAGACGGAACTGATTAAGCAGCGCAAAGACGCGCAACTGGTTAACGTAATCCGGAGGGAACAGGACATCCACGCGGGTCGGGTCGCTTACGTTGCGTTCAACCACCAGATGCTGCCTGAAGAGATCGAAGTTCTCCACAATGCCTGCCCGCTCCATGGAGCGATAGCTGGCGCACATTTCACCTTTCAGCACGGCAGGCGTTACGATAGCCTGACCCGGCCCGAAGCGCGTTCCGTCATTTGCCAGCTTATGGCGCGGGTACTTACTGGTGATGATGCTTTTCAGCTGCCGGATAACGTAGGCGCTGGTATGCAGTGTTTCACTGTCCAGATAGCTGTTGTCTGCCACGCCGTAGGCGTTGCGCTGATAGGTGGTAATGTCGCGCTGAATGCGCAGCACGCCGCTCTCGGCGTACGCTGTGGCGATACCATGCTTCAGCAGGGACTGCTGCTCAGTCAGGGTAAAGCGGCTGCCTGCCGGTGCCGGTAATGCGCCTGACAATTCACCGGTCTGCGTCGGGCGTGCCGGATCAACGCGGATAAACACGGCGTTACGGGCGGTGCGCAGTGCAACCAGCTCATCCGCTGCCGTCTGAACAGCAGGCTCATAACCGGCTACGGTAATGTGTTGGTTGTTCATGGTGTCGCCGAAGGCCACCAGGTCAGACAGCGTGCCGATTTTTGCCGTGTAGACGTGGCCGTAAAGCTGACGTGCATAGCCCCAGCGTCCGGAAGAGTCGTTCATTTCCAGTGCCAGCGTCGCCAGCGAGGCGGAATCACTGAACGGCGTGCCAATGAAGTCAAACGGCTCGTCACCCATCGCGGCCACTGTTGCAGCCAGTGACGGTGAGCCCGTACCGCCAGACATCGCGGCAATTGCAACGTTAACGCCGTCAGGGGTGGTTTCACTTCCCGCAGTGCCGTAGTAGTTCAGCGCCAGCGGAATGCTGTTGCCGGTAATGCCTTTGTGACGGGCTGTGAGCGTGACAACGCCAGCTGCTGCGGCGGCGGTCACCGGCAGGTCAGCATTAGCGTTAATGGCAGCGGCCAGCGTCGCGGCCACGGCTGCCGGAGCGTCGCCGGTCACCACGGGGGCCTGGACCCGTACCGCGCCGATATACAGGCTGAGCGAACCTGAAGCCTGAGCATTGCCGGTCAGCGTCACGGTGCCTGTGGCGGCTTCGCCTTCCGGCTCGGTCACTGCGATAACCCATAGCTCACCAAACGGATCGACAGCGCGATAGCGTGCCACCATACGGGCCAGCTGGCTGCCACGGCCTGCAACCCTGCCCGCCAGCGCGGCAGACGGCATGATGGTGAGTTTATTTTTTGTGATGGTGCTGTCGGCTGAGGCGAAGCCAATCAGCAGCGACGGGCCGCTGCTCTGTGTGGTGTTCGCTTCGCTGTTGTCCATCTCCGCCCAGAACAGCGGTACGCGGAGGTCTGACGGAATAGTGGGGAACGAGACTGACATTATTCACCGCCCTTTTTCTTGGGGTCAGCAGCAGGCTTTTCTTTTTCCGCGCTGACTTCTTCGACATCACCATCCGCAATGCGGCGGTGCCAGTAGCTGCTTTCTTCGACGTTCCGGCCTTCTGAAGGCAGCAGATCGCCCCGGACAGGGTCAGGAACTGACCGCCCGCGCTTGGGTCTGATTTGCATGATTTACTCGCTGAGGTTGATTTTGGTGTGGTGCTCAATGATGCCGTCAGGACCGTTGCCCGGTTCGATGTAATCAACGTCGATTTCCACCGTTTTCAGCTCGTCCAGAGCGTTAAGATCATCCTGCTGGCGCGTGTCTTCTTCGGTGATTTCCCGCGTCAGCATGAATTCGAACTGGTAATAAAGGCGGCCCCGGTCCATATCCAGCAGCTGACCGCCGGAATACGCCACCGGGCCTGCGTCGGAATCAGGCTCCCAGCCTAGAAGCGCCTTCCAGATTTGCTGCCGGACATCGTGCACGGCGTCATACCCGGCTGCCTGACCGCGCTCGTCGCGCGTATTGTCCAGCACCACGACTACCGCAAAACCTTCAGTCACGTTCTGCCAGTAGTCAGTCAGGGACTTCTGCTCAGCGGTGACGTCTTCGGTCGGCACCACATACGCCGCCGGCAGACGCATCTTTCCTGTTTCAGGGATGGCTTTAAATTCAGCCGCCCCGGCGACGTTGCCCGCGAACATCGGACATCGCGCCCGGAGTGCAGCGATCACCAGTGATAGTTTCATTTCTTTTTCCTTTCAGGCCGCAGGGAGGTTCGCAGCGCACGACTAAGGACGTAGCGCGTCCACGTTTTGCGCGCCTCCAGTACCTCGGTCATGTAGTTTTTACGCGGAGCAACGCGCCAGCCATTACCGCCGGATTTTCCTTTGTGGTGACTCTTTTTGCGTTTAGCGCCACGCTTGACGCCGTAGAACAGAAACGCCGGGTAGAAGTCACCCTCAATGAGGCGGTTGCCTTCGCCCCGCTTCTGGTTTGGCGCGATACGTACCATCAGGCCCGGACGGCTTTTTGATGCGCGGGGAACGTAATAGCCGATAGACCGCGCCAGCCTGCCGGTTCTGAATCCCGGATACTCGCCCGGAGCAGAACGGCCACGCCGCATGACCAGACGCCGTGCATCACGCATGTGAACCTGACCAATATGAATGAACGCGCGGCGCATTTTAGCCCGGTTAAAAATGAGGTCTTTAGGCTGCTGAAAATCGACGTGCAGAAGCGGCTTAGCCATACATCTCTCCTTCACGCCCCACAGCGCCCAGCTCCTCGCACTCCAGCAGCAGATAGCGACCCGCAGAGTTGAGGTCGCGCAGGCGCTTAACGCGATACACGCACCCGCTGTAAACCACCTCAAAATCGGAAGTGATGCCCCGGCGATAACGGATGGTCATGTAGTGGGTAATGGTTTCATCAGCCTGAACGGATTCATGATAGGTGGTGGCCCCCACCTGCCGGACCTTCGCCCACACATCCTTTTCATTCTGATAGACCGGTTCTGTGCCGTAATCCGCTGCCGCCAGGTCGATGCGCTGGCGCAGGTGAATGCGCTTATTAAGTTCACCGGGGTCGGGCAGCGTGAATATGGCACTGGTGTTTGATGAGCGTCGCTGCATGCTAATACCCCGATACCGGCAGACGTCGCGAATAGAGCAGGAACTCAAACGCCTGGGGCGTCTCCGTCATCTCCAGCTCTGAAACTGAACTACGATGCTCATACCAGTGGCTGACCAGCATCAGCAATGCAAGCCGGATATCTTCAGTAATAATCATGCCATCGGTATCCAGCGGTGCAATATCAGCCACCGTTTTATACAGATTACGGTTGAGATAGGTCACCGCCTTTGCCTCGGCGGCCAGAGCAAAAAGCTCAAGCAGCCGATCTTCTTCCGTGAAGTCGCTCTCCAGTCGGCACTGCTGTTTGATTTCTTCAAGTGTCAGCAGCATGGTAACGCCTTATTTTTTAGTTTTTTCTTTCGCCTCAGCTGCCGCTTTCGCTTTGGCTTCCGCGTCCGCTTTTTCTCTGGCTTCTGCCTCTGCCTGAGCCTTAGCATCGGCTTCGGCTTTTGCTCTGGCTTCAGCTTCAGCTTTTTCCTTCGCTTCAGCTGCCGCTTTCGCTTTGGCGTCATCGTCAGCCACTACCCGCGCGTAACCTTTTTTCACCAGCTCGCGGCCATGCTGCTCCGTGGTTTCAATCGTGCCGCCTTCAGGAACGACAACACCTTCGTGATAGTTGGGCCGGACAAGAGTCAGTTTCATCGTGCTTTCTCCGTGAAGCGGCCCGCAGGCCGCCGTGATGGGTTACGCGCCAGCCGGAGCAGGAGCGGTGAACGAGCCATAAATGAAGGCTTCAGGGCGCTTAACCGCCAGCGCCAGACGCTCTTCGCAGCGAATTGAGATCATGTTTTTCTCAAAGTCGTCGGCGTTCTCAGTTGAGATGACCACGTTGGCCTCTTCACGATCAAAGAGCTGTGCGGCAGCATTGAACGCACCGGTAAGGAATTTCCCTTGGAATGCGGCAGTTTCGGTGGCCACAACTGGCAGCCCCCAGAGTGTCGGGCCGGTCAGCGCAGCCGGATTTGCCAGGATATAGCGGCCCAGCGTGTCTTTGGTCAGCTCGATTTTGGCCCAGTCGATAAAGTGCAGAATGTGGCCCGACGCAGGGAAACGCGCCAACTGTGCCTGAAGCATCGCCAGACGCAGGTCATCAATACCGCTCTGATTTGCGACTTCGAACGCGGCCTCAAACGCGGTGGCCTGAGGTACAATGCCGTGCAGATGTGCGCCTTCGGTGCCGTCGCCAAAAAGAATCTCCTGCTCTTCGACATACTTCAGGCCGAAGCGCATTTCTGCATCGATGGTTGACTGAAGCTGCGGCATGTCGTCAAGGATTTGCTTCGCGGCTTTGAACATGTGAGCGATAGTGACTACCGGCGTGATTTTGGTGGCAAACTTGATGCCGCTGTACGGCTTGGTCGTGCCCTCAGGCACCACTTTTGCGGCATTGGTAAAGCCTGTCTGCTGCACCCAGAAAATAGCTGGAGACGAGGTGCGACCGGGGGCAATCAGATCGCGGATAAACAGGCGCTGTTTTGGCTGCGTATCAATACCCGGCAGGCGCTGTGGCTCAACAACACCATCGGCAACGTCCGCTGAAAGCAGTGCAGCATTAACCGGAATGCTCAGGCGGCGGTTTCCCTCAATGCTGGCGGCGAAAGACTTGAGCGCTTCGCTGCTGATCACGGTCTGACCGACGGTTTCGATGACCTTTTTTGCGTTAGCCAGTGGCATCTGCGCAACGTGCTGTTCCAGATCGCCCAGCGAAGCTTTCAAGGCCTTGTTAGCCTCCGTCAGCGCGTTAAACTCAGTGGCGATTTTGTCTACAGCTTCCTTGGTCTGGGCAGACAGCTGGCCGGAGTTTTTTGCTTCTTTAAGCGCATCTTCAGCTTTCTGACTGAAGGTGCCGGAGACCTCTTCCAGCTTTGCAGATACTTTTTTCAGTAACTCATTTACATCTGACATGGTAATTCCTTATTTGCCGAACGCGGCCAGCGCGTTTTGAAGTTGAGCAATGTTTTCGGGGTTGATTTCGTCGGTAGCGCCCGGCATACCTTCAGGGGTGGCAGCAGCGCCAGGCTTGCCGCCGGTTAATGCTTTAAGAAGTTTTCGACGCTCGGAGCGCGGCGCATCGGTTTTTGCCAGCATCGCGTCCAGCTTGCGCAGCGCAGCCGCCGGACTATCGTCGCCGTCAGAAATCTCATCTGCCGCCAGCAGGCGATCCGCAAAACCTTTTTCAACCGCATCGCTGCCGCCGATATAGGTTTCAGCATTCATCATCGCGTCGATGGTGGCGGCATCCAGACCGGTACGCGCGCCATAGATATCGTTCATTGCCTTATCAAAAGGCACCATGTCGGCCGCAATCTGCTGCAGGTCGTGACGATTGCCCATCGCATACACCCAGCAGTTATGGATCATCAGGAAAGCACCCCGACCAATCTGGACCTCATCACCGGCCATCGCGATAATCGACGCAGCAGAAGCGGCGAGGCCCAGCACTTTAACGGTGACTTTCCCTTCGTATTCACGCAGCAGGTTGTAAATCGCCAGGCCTTCAAACATGTCGCCGCCGGGCGAATTGATATTCACCGTCACGTCAGCACCGCCGATTGAGCGGAGCGCCGCCGCGATGCGGCTGGCGGTAACGCCGTCGCCGTACCAGTCAGCGCCAATTACGTCGAACACGGAAATGCTGTTTTCATCACTCTTTGCGGCTTTGATACCGCCGTTCCAGCGCTCCATTGCAGAGGACGGCAGGTCGCGATTTTCGCGCGCAAAAGGCCGCCCCTCCGGCGCTGCCGGAAGACTTTTAACTGTCATTGGGGTTGCTCCTAAGCCGCCTGTTTAAGCGGTGATTGTTCGAAAGGAATGTCCGGGAAAACGGCGTTGTGAACTTCACGCAATAGTGTGGCCCTTGCGGTGGTGCTGTTTTTGCGTAAGTCTTCAAGCGGTGTCAGATTCAGCTGCACGGTGTAGATATCACCACCCTCAATCGGCGGCAGATTCTCCAGACGGCGCACGTCATTACGGGACATCCAGCCGTTCTGCAGCGCAGTGGTGTAATAAGCGGAGCGTCCGGCGCTGTCGGCACGAAGCAGGCCTTCAACGGAGAACTCAGCAAACAGGTCTTCATCACCGTTCAGCAGGCAGCGTGAAATCTCCTGCTCAATGTTCACCAGCATCGGGCGCAGCGTATTCGTCAGGAACAGCAGGTTCATGCCTTCAACGCTCGACGCCCAGCTGCTCTGCTTATCAACGTGACCCACCATAAACGGCGGCACGCGGAACCAGCGGCAGATTTCCTCAATGCTGAATGATCGTGACTCCAGCATCTGAGCATCTTCAGGGTTAAGGGTAATGCCCTGATAGGACATGTCACCCTCAAGGACCATCACCTTGCCCGCGTTTTTTGAACCAACGAACCGGTTGAGGTTTTCGCGGTTTTTCTGGCGCTGCTCTTTGGTCAGCAGGTTCTTTGACAGAAAGAAACCTGACGTCTGAATACCATTTTCAAAAATTTTTGCGGCTGATTCTTCGACCGCCATCGCTGCGCCAAACACGTCTCGCCCGGTGCGCATCGGCATCATTCCGCATACACCATCCAGTCCAAAACCCCGGATGTGCATCATATTTTTAACCGGGATGATGCGCGGTACGCCCTTCTCTGTGTATGTGTACTGCAGTTCGCCGCTGTCCAGCCGCTCCACCTTCATGCTCTGGGGAAGCAGCGGAACCAGTGAGACCAGCCTGGTGCCGATCATCTTTTTCTCAACGTAGGCATTACCCCGCAGACAGATACTGGCAACGACCATCAGCATGAAGCGCGATGGCGTCATTTCGCTGTTCGGGCGGCGGCACAGCAGCTGATAGGCCGGATGATTGAGCGCCAGCTTGCGCGAGCCGTCAGCAGCACGTTCGTAAATCTTCATCGGCAGGGTTGAAACTGACTCGCTCAGCAGGCGCACGCAGGCCCAGACAGAGGCCAGCGCCAGCGCTTTCTCGGCTGTCACAACCTTACCGCTGCTGCTTGTGCCGTACCACTCCTGCCAGAACGCAGCGTCATTAAGCCCAATCGACTCACCGAGCCAGTTCACAATCGCGCTCTTGATGCGACCCGGCTGTTTTTTTTCCTTCATCAGATACCTACCATGATCGGGTCATCAAAAAAATCATCAGGATCGCCGCTGTCCACCAGCACCGCATCCTCCGCTGCGCCGATTGCCATAGCCGAAGCCACCACGCCATCGATGCGGCCGGTGCTTTTCTTTTTGGCAAATATGCGGTTGTCCTTCTGATCAGCCTCAAGCACCGCACAGGCGGCATTCCAGCGCAGGCAGGGATTGGGCCTGATAGTCAGCACCCGGTTATTGAGATGCTCCTCAAACAGCTCGATAGAGCGCGGCATCCATAGCCCGGACTCCTGAGCCTTGTAAAAGCCCTGACCGTGAGGAACAAGGTCAACGCTCACAGACTCGCTTTCCAGCTCGGGCTCCAGATACTTAATGCGGTACTGGTCAAACGCGATGCACTTAATATCGTATCTGGCCGCCAGCTCACCGATGCGCACCGCCACGAAGCCATAATTGACCGCCTTGCCTGGCGGCGCGTGAATAAAGCCGTTACGCAGCCAGGCGTCATAGGGAACGTGGTCCGTTTTGGCGCGCTCAAGCAGAGAATCTTTTGGCGTCCAGAACTCAACCAGCAGTTTTTTGGATTTCGGGAAGTAAAGCGCCAGCGCCGTCAGGTCACGGGAGCCGGACAGGTCCAGACCGCCATAGCACTCTTCGCCTGCCAAATCTTCGGGGTCAAAGTCCTGTTCGCAGTTCATCCAGGTGTCGCTGTCAATCCACGGGTCGGACGCCTCCACCCACTGGCAGAAGTTCAGGCGGCGGACGATGCTCTCTTTTGACGGCATGCCACGCGCCTGTGTCACCTGCTCCCGAAGATATTTGTCAGTGAAGGTCTGGCCCAGCGAAGGGTTAGCCTTCCCCCAGCAGGATTCGTCCTTAAACGGGTCGTCGCCTTCATCCAGCGAACAGATGAAGCTGAAAAAGCTGTCATCCTCCAGGTCTCCGGCGGCAACCTTCCGCCCGTACTCATGGTACTCATAGCAGACGCTGGTTTTATCGTGGCCGCTGTTGGTGATCAGAAACATCAGGGCCTGACGGCGGCCTTTAGTACCGGCACGCATCATCTCTACAACGGCGTTTGTTTTGTGCTCGTGCACTTCGTCAATCAGTGCGCCATGCGGGCGCGGCCCTGACTGACCATCATCTGAACTGATCGGCTTGAAGAAAGAACCCGTCTGCAGGAACGCGAGGTTCCACACGTTCAGACCGGTGCCGGATTTAGTAATGCGCTGCGCCAGCGCGGGCGACTGATCGACCATCGTCACCGCATCGCGGAACAGGATCATCGCCTGGTCTTTTTTCGTGGCCGCCGCGTAAACTTCGGCGCGGGGCTCTTTGTCTGCCATCAGCAGATAAAGACCAACTCCGCCCGCCAGTGGCGATTTACCCGAGCCCTTACCGGACTCGATATAGCTCATGCGAAAGCGGCGCGTGCCGTCTTCCGCTTTCCAGCCGAACAGGGAGCCAACAATGAAACACTGCCACGGCAGCAGGATGAAAGGTTTCCCCTCATGTTCACCGCCATTCAGCTTCAGAACCTGAGCAAAGAAGTTAACGACGCGCGTTACCGCTTCAACATCCCAGAACAGGCCGCGCTTCGGACCCTCTTCCAGATCGCGAAGGTGACGGGCACAGGCGGCTCGAATGTCCGGACCGGCAATAACCGCACCACTGGTAACGTCCATTGCGTACTGAGTCGCCGGATCAACCGAAGAACTGGTTGAGCGGGTCTTCTTCTTTTTCTCCATCATTCACGTTCACCTTTGACCGGGCAGCCGGTGTCAGGCCGAACTCTACCAGGTAGCTTTTGAATCGCCGGTCTGCATCAGCCAGCATTGAAACAGCCGGGTTGGCTTTTATCAGAAATCCACCTTCGGTCTGGACCGTGTAGGTTCTGCCCTCATCCGCAATTGTGATCCGCAGCTGAAGAATGTCAGCGTAAATATCGCAGAGCCTTTCCAGCGCCAGCACATCGGCAACGGTCAGCACGCCCATCCCGTCGAGCAGGACAGTCAGCTTTCCCCACGCTACCTTTCCCCAGTCAGTGAGGTGTGCCGGCGGGCTCGGGATTTCTCTTGCGGGTGAAGGTTCTTTGTCGTTGAGTTTTCGCTTGCCCGGATTGCCGGTAACGACCTTAAGGTGGGTCGGTTTTGGTCGTCTACCGGCCATAAAAACCTCCCAGAAAAAAACTTTTCATTTCGCGGTTGTGCATAAAAAGGGGGGCGGGCGGTCAGGAGGTCGCTATCCCCTGAACTCTGCACCCGCCCTCCCCGGTGATGATGATAATCGCTCTCATCTGGTCGAGACCCCTCTCATTCATGATGGGGAGTGATATTCATTCTCATTTGTGCCAATGGGATGACGGATCGAGGGGCAGGCCATTCTCATCGCACCCTATAACGTGACCGCGCTTTTCTTCGCGCTGCTTGGTCGAGTCGTGATGCTGCTTGCAAAGAGGTTGCCAGTTGGCTTTGTCCCAGAAGAGCTTCTGAGCCTTCGCTATCTCGTCCTGCTTGCCACCATTGATCGCTTCCTTCAGCCTGTGCGGCTTGATGTGGTCAACCACAGCTGCTGCAACTGCCCTGCCCTGACGGTGACACATGAAGCAGAGAGGATGTGACTTTAGGAAAGACAGCCTGGCTTTGTCCCACCTACTGTTATAAATGCGTAGTTCTGACATGACTAAACCCAATTAAAACAGCGATATTTAATTTCTGATGTAAACTATAACTCAGCGCAACTAAGTGTTGCGCGGGCTGTCCATTCGTTAACTATCTTAGGAGCATAATCATGAAGGCAATAATTCTATTGGCTTCCATTTTACTTGCTGCTTCAACTTCAGGTTATAGCAGCGCCGACCCATTATTATCCCCGAGAACAGATATTTTGGTTTTTAATAGTGAGGGTGTAAAAGTTGTCAAAACTGGAATGAATGTTTCTGGTGGTTGCACGCCAACTAAGACTTACATTGAATATTACAAGTGCAACGATAATATATCAAAATCAAGTACATGTAGCGTTTGGACTGATATGGAAGGTAAGCAATGCAGAGTGACCTGCGAACCACACACTTGCCCTGCAGGAATCTAATAATAATATGAATGGCATAACTATGTACGGTTATGCCATTTTTCTAAGGAGCCTAAATCATTAAATTGATTATGAATTCCTTATTTCCCTTGAATTTTGAGGATGGCATTTCTGTCTGTATTACACTGGCCCAATAAGCTATATAACTCTGCGTTGAGGCTCACGCTGTCACCGAACGTCATATCCTGTGATGGCGCGGGAACGTCAATCTGACTGGTAAGCTCAGCCGGAAGGTTTAGCTGAGGCTGCTTTACTGTCCGGTACTCCACCAGCGGCTTTTGCTGCGTCCCGCAGCCGGTCAGCAGCATCAGGGGGAACAGGAGCAACAGCACACTTGTCCGCCGCCAAGTATCGTTTAATTTCATTCTGTAGTTTCCGGTTCTGCTGGGCTGTCACGGCACGTTGCTCTGTAACCTGACTCATCACTTCGTTTTGCTGCTTAACGGCTGTCACCAGCTCAGTGACGCTTGATGCCAGGCCATCATTCTTAGAACGCAGATCGTTAATCTGCTCGTCTTTGCTGTTTGCCAGCTTCTCAAGCCTGTCGTTCGTTGCCTTAAGCTGTGAGTTACTGGCGTTCAGCCCCCACAGCGCCACGCAGATAAGGCCGATGATGACCAGGCCTGAATTGTTTCGGATAAAGCCGATTACGTTGAACATAGAATCCCCTTAGATTTTGATAAGCGGGATTTCCGGTCGTCCAGACCATTGGTGCCACCGTTAATGATTCTGGTGATGCGGATAACATCATCAGAGTCAGCCAGTTCGTTCAGGCCGTTATTCTTCCACCATGCCGCCGCAGACATCGCAGCAAAGCGATAGCCCAGCAATAAATCAGGATTAGCCACCACATCAGCGCCAAGCTGTTTCACAAGGGCTGCATAGTTGGCCTTGCCAGTGATCTGAATCAGACCCCGACCGCGATAGCGGTAACCATCACCTGAAGCAACATCACCATTTCCGTTACGGGTTGCGTAAATGATGCTGGCGATCATCTTCTGGTTAGCCGCATGCATCGCATTACGACCATAGGCGCGGGCCTGCTCAGCGGTAATGCGCTTGCCAAACATGGCAGTCAGCGCGTTCTCGCTGTAGTTCAACCCCTCTTCCACCTTCAGGAACCCGGCAGACTCATGCCCTGTCTGCGCCAGAAAGTGGGCCTGCCGTAATGGCGTGCTTATCTGGAAGGCTGAGAGGCTTGCCGCAATATGAGGAAACCAGGCATCGCGCAGCGCATTACTCACGCCGGTCGCGAGCTGAAAACTACTGGCTGTCAGCATTACTGTCTCCCAGTCGCTTATCTATCTGGCGGCGTATCTTCGTGGACACGTAGTCCACACCGAGGAAGCCAAGGAATACCGCAGCAACCCGCGTAATGTCTTCACTGAAGTGCCAGTTAAACACTGACCCAATTACCTGAAGGCTGGGCTGCAGGAAGAATGCGAAGACGCTGCACATCGCCGCATCAAGCAGGCGGCGCGACCATGCATCTTTCCCAACGTAAGTGGCCCTCAGGATCGCCATGACTCCGGCCAGACCCGCATAGCCGGTTTCGTTTTTGTGGGCGTAAAGCCAGGCGATCAGGCTTGCCCAGAACCCAACGTCTTTGTCCGGCATGCGTTTCATCCTCACCTCCGTTAATTGGCAGGTGCTGTCGGTAGTCAGAAGAATGCGGCAAACCTCCCCATGGCTGAAACTAAAAAGCCAGGGTGTTAAAAGCTCACCAAATAAATACACACGATACACATTATTGCATTGATATGGATGTGTATGGTGTGTATACTCATCTCATCAGTTAACGAGACGGAGGAAGATTGAAAAGTTCGGAACTGATAAAGCTGTTGGAGAAAAATGGCTGGCAACTAGACAGAGTGAAAGGAAGTCATCACCAGTTCAGCCACCCGGATTTCGCTAACATAGTAACGGTTCCGCACCCTAAGAAAGATTTGAAGACTGGTACAGTTCACCAAATCATGAAGGATGCGAAACTTAAATAATCAGGAGCCGCCCGTAAGGGCGCTCTTTATGCGTGAGGTGAATTCATGTTGTATTACGGCGTCGTAGAGATTGACCACGACAAAACAGCCAGCGGTTACTTTCCTGGTATTACCGGCTGCATTTTCGCAGGCGATAATATGCGGGAAGCAATGCAGGATGCTGAATCGGCCCTGAATGCTCACTTCGAGTTGATGGCTGAAAAGGGTCTGACTATTCCCGGAGAGAACGATATGCCTGATATCGATTCAGGTGATTACGGTGAAAGCGGGCTTAAAGTGATGATGATCTGCGTTGATATCGATATCACCAAGTATCTCGGCAAGTCCGAGCGTATCAACATCACCATGCCGCACCTGCTGATCGAAAAGATCGACAGGGCTGTCGGTCAGGATTCCCGATACACCAGCCGCAGCCACTTTATTGCAGAGGCAGCACGTAAAGAACTGTCTCACCGCTAGCCCTATCTTCCTTCGTCTCAGGCCGCGCATAGCGGCCTTCTTTATTGTTCCTAACGCTATACAGCGGTAACTGCATTGCCCGTCGGCATCAGGATTAATCTGGCGCAAACTGGTGGTAATGATTCACCCTCTCAAGCTCTTAAAGCAAGCGCCAATCCGTCTCAGCCAGTTTGAAATTTTGGAGCACCATGCCTGATTCGAACAGACAACCGGCGGATTAGAAATCCGCTGCTCTTTCCTATTGAGCTAATGGCGCAAAATGATCTTTATCAATCAGATATGTTGATGTTTAATAGTCAACCATCTCAGATAAATCTTAACCGGCTAAACAATGGATGAACTTGACGATTTTGAGGAAGATGTAGATCTGGATAACCCGGGCAAACTTATATGGCATGTCTCATGCGATGAGTCTGGTACTGGTGGTGCACGATTTTATGGATATGGCAGCGTTTGGATGCGCTACCAGCGCCGGGGGCAGTTTTCTCAGATTATGCGACAACTTCGCGAAAAGCATAACTGCTACGATGAACTGAAATGGCAGAAAGCACATTCATAACGTAATCAAGAATTTTATGCGGATGTCATAGATATGTTTTTCAGGCATCCCTGGCTGGCATTTCATTGCATAATTGTTCAGAAATCACATGTCGATAAGAAGTATCACAATGGCAATTACGATCTTGCCATGCGAAAACATTTTACAAAACTTCTTACGTCAAAAATTACTAAGGTAATTAAAACACATCCTAATAGGGAGTGTGAATTTCGAATTGACGTTGATCCCATTCCTTCCAGCTATCAGAAGGCTGATGAAGCACTGCTCAAAATAGCCAATAACGTCGTGCTGAATTCAACGGGTAAAAAAGAAGCTATCAAGTATGTAAAGACGAAAGACTCAAAGCATTCTCACCAAATTCAAATCGCTGACTTCCTATTAGGAGCAGTTATGAGTGCTTTCCAGGATAAGGCATCAAACCCACTTAAATTAGAGGTGGCAAAAAATATCGCTTCTTACATAGGTTGGGACGGTTTTCTTTACGATACAATGAACTATGAGAGGAAGTTCAACATTTGGTACTTTTATGACCCGACAAAAGGGCCACGCGAACTTGAAACCAAGCCTGTAAAACTAAAATATCCATTGCCAAAGCGAAAAAATACTCGACCTCCCAGCCGATAAGGTTCGGGTTAACGCTCAATCAAGCGTTTTACGAACTGGGCGGGATCATTGAGATGGTACCGCCCTACTTTTCATCTCAATTATCATACAATTTTAGGCTTGTTTTTTTCGGACAAGGCAGGATTAATGTATTGAAAATCGGTTTAAGGCCAAACGCACAACCGCAGTGCTTCTCACCCATGAAATATGTGTGATGGCCGGCGCTGATCTCCGGCTTATCGGTCCCGGCGGCAAGCGGCTTTACCCGTCTGGTGATCTCGCCTCGTGTACCAATGGGGCATTTCTTTCCGCGCATCAGCCTGCGCATTCACCACAACGAAAAGCGCACTCCCCTATATCCCATGCCTACCGGGGTAAATGTCATCCGCTGGCTCCGGCGTCATGAAATGCGCTTATCTGTTGTAAAAAAGGCCGCAATAGGCGGCCTTGGAATTACGAATCAGTTTCGTAAACTATTTCTGTAGTCTTCTTCAGCCCAGTCATCCTGTAAGCGCTTTGCTTCCAACCTATCGTCTAGAATTCCTTGCAGGACATCCTCTATGGCTGAGTAATCTTTTGGCCGGCGGATCCTGAAATATTTATCTTCTTGTTCTCCATCAATGATTAAGGCTATGGGGTTTTTTATGTCCGCATAAACTGCATAATCATGATAATGCTCTGCTGGTATTCCCGGAGGAGGATCATTAACAATCTCGTACAAAGCCTGTACGCTGGGCAATTCCATACCCATACGCGCCTCATGCTCATCTTTGCTTAATTCAAGCTCAAGGTCTTGATTGAAAGATTCCATTTCCTCGGGTGTAAAAATGACTACACAGTCTAACTCTTCTTCATTTGACATTTGGACGTCCTGGAACAGGCTGAGTGGTCCGTAATCATAATGCTGATTTCAATATAAGAAAACCCCGCCAATTGGCGAGGTTGCGATAAATAAGTAGCACTGCGTTGTTACGACTCTTAGCACAATAGCGCCTAAAATTCGTAACGAAAAGCAGATTATGCAGATTTCTTGAAAATAGTTTTGCGGGTCCACTCATCCATTTCAAGCCGCGAGCCGGTCATTATGATGCAAGCGTCGATAAATGTTTCCGCAATCATCAGCTGCTGCCTTACCTTTCCTTCAGAGCACCTTCTCCACCGGGCAATGGTAGATTTAGACACGTCATACATGTAGTGCAGCATCACCAGTTCCAGTTCGTCATGGCGGTCTGTCTTTTTCAGCATGCCAACAGCACTATCGATAATAATTCCATCATTATCGCTGCAGGACTGTCGGGACGATTTTCCCTCATGTGGAAGCAGACTCCTGAACATGGGGCTGGTTGGTGACCAGCTTACCTGAGATCCTTCACACGCTGCCCACGTACCCCAGCGTTCCAGTACCAGTTGAATATCGCGCATTATGCTGCTCTCCCCTTAGAATAACGTTTGTTGCTGGTATATGCCTCTTCCCGTTCCGTGCTGCGGGCGCGGGCCTCTGCCTGGTCGATATAGTGGAAGTGCCCGTTCCAGAACCGGCGATACACGGTACCCAGCGGCCCGTTACGGTTCTTGGTGATGTTGATTTCTGCGATGCCTGCCGCTGGCGACTCCGGGTTATACACCTCATCCCGGTAGAGCATCATGATGATGTCCGCATCGGCTTCAATCTCGCCTGAGTCCTTGAGATCAGCGTTCACCGGGCGCTTATTCGGGCGGCTCTCCACGCTGCGTGAAAGCTGGCTCAGTGCCACTACCGGCACCCGGTTAGCCTTAGCCAGCGACTTCAGGCCCTTTGATACATCACCCACGGCCAGATCATGACGGCTGGCGCTCTGGAGCTTAATCAGGCGCAGGTAGTCGATAGCAACCAGTGCTGTCTCCGGATGCTGCTGAATGTGGCGGGTCGCGATGTGCTGGATCTGGTCAACGGTCAGGTTGTTGGCATCGACAATCCAGATATTGCGCCCGGTCATCTGCCCGATCCCGTTGCTGATTCGCGCCCAGTCTTCGTCTTTCAGCTTGTCCGGAGACTTGAGGCGTGAGGCTGAGATACCGCCCGCCGCTGCAACGTGACGCTCTGCGATCTGGATGTCGCTCATCTCCATACTGAAGAACAGCACCCCTGCACCGCTGGCGGTCAGGTTTTCGGTAATGTCCAGAATCATCTCCGTTTTACCCATTGAAGGCCGTGCGGCCAACAAGATAAGGTCTGTCTGGTCAAAACCGCCTGTCACCTCATCCAGCTCTTCGATCCCGGTCATTACCGAACGGCCGGCACTGTCTGAGGCCATGCGTTCATCAATGCGATTGATGATGGTGGGAAGCAGCTCGTCGATAGAAACCGGGCGGATGGCGTCAGATTCTGTCTGTATCGCCTCCACGGTCGCTTTCACCTGTTCCAGAATACGAATCCCCGCATCGCTGTTAGGTGCTTCTGTGAGGCTCCTGAGAGCGCCATTCAGGGCATGAAAAGCATCACGAATCGCCGCCTGCCGAACCAGCTGCTGTGAGTAGGACTTTAGCGAAGACCTCGCCCACGCAATCCGGCCTGTAGCGTCGATAAGAGCCTGGTGCTGCGGAAGCTGTTCACCAATCAGGATCGGGTCGATTACGCCTTTGCCGCGGGCCTGTGCGGTGATAGCCCGGTAGATATCCCGATACTGCGGGAAGTTAAACGCCGTGTCAGGCAGTGAGGCGATGACTTCCATCACCTCAGCCTCTGCGCCGCGCAGGAACATCGCCCCCAGCACAGCCGCTTCCATGTCCTCATCACGCCACAGTGCATCACTCATACTGCTGGTGCTCCCTTCTGGCTGCGATAGCTGGGCCAGTCGAATACCAGTGTTGCTCCGCCGCCCTCAACCATGCGGTCGGTCAGGCGGTCACCGATAACCTGTGAAATCTGAGGCAGCGCCAGATTGCTGATGAGCACGGTTGGAAGCATACGTTCATAACGGGTGTTCATGATGTCGAACAGGATGATCATCTCTGACTCAGATCCATACTGGATGCCTACCTCATCGATAATCAGCATATCCATGCCGGTATACAGCGCGATCACATCTTCTTCGGTACGGTCACTGCCCTTATCCCATGTGCTGCGGACTGCGCGAATGATACGCATGACAGAGGTCAGCAACACTGATGCCTGGTGCTCTTCGATGATGCTCTTCGCCAGCGCCACGGCCAGATGATTTTTACCCGTTCCCGGCCTGCCCGTCATGATGAGGCTGGTTCCGGCGTCCAGCATCTGCGGCCATGCCTTCGCATACGCTTTAAGCATCGCCAGATTCTTCTGTGCGGACGCGTTGACGGCCTGATAGCTATCGAAGCTACAACCCGCGAAGCGCTCAGGGATATTCGCACGCTCAGTCAGTATTTCAGTCTGGATGGCGCTCAGGCTGTTCTGTGCGTCTTCCAATTCTGCGGTAATGCATTGCGGGCAGCGGGAAAGCTTCTCTGCCACGCGCCCGCTGTATTCCATCCAGATGCGCTGCTGGGTGAATTCGCCATGCTTCTCACAGGTGCCGGTCACTATTTCATGTCGGTCAAAGCAACGATCCAGATCGGAGGGCTTTCCACCAGCAAACCGCATTTCTTCCTGCAGTGCGGAGATTTTGATTTTCAGTGACTGAATATCTGCGCCGCGCTGAGTCGGGTTATTTCTCATTCTGATGCTCCTTTTGCCCAATATGGTGTGGTGGTGGTGCCGTAATCCCTTTCAGAGAAACCGCTGTGACGGCTCTGTGCCGGAGTACTGCGCTGCTGGCTGGCTGGTGCCGTCCAGCTCTCTGCAAAGTGGTGATCCGGACCGAAGAACGTTGATGCCTGTTTCACGTATTCGCTGTTGGCCTTGCCAGTGGCAGTGACGTATGACGCATAGCGCTGTACGCCAGCCAGCATGTCAGAGGGCTTAACGCCTTCACGAATACGGGCAGACCATGCTTTCCAGGCTGAAGGCTTCGGATTGCCGCCAGAACGCTTTGGGTATGCCTGCCAAGCTTCTTCAAACTCAGGTGAATAATCCTGCTTAGCATTGCGTGACGGCTCAGCGGCTTTAGCCGGTGTGCCATCAGATGTAGTCTCTGAAGTAATCTCTGTAGTAGTCTCTGTGTAATCTACTGTATGAATGGATGCGGAATTTCCACATACCGGGTCGGGAAAATTCCCCATGCCTGCCTGCTGGTTTTCCGCATCACTGTTTGCGGAATTTCCGCATCCTTGGTTGCAGGAATTCCCCATGCCTGCCTGCTGGTTTTTAGGCAGTAAAAATTCAGAGAGAGCGATTTCGTTCACCCGGAAATACAGTTTTGCCGGGATGCCCTTTTTCTGCTCCTCAAGTACACCGACAGAAACCAGCTTCTTTCTGGCCCCTTCCTGCTCATAGCGGCTAAGTCCGGTTTCTTCCTCAAGCTCAACCTGGGTTTTATAGAACCACTTTCCATCCATACGGTTCTGCCAGTACACAAGCTGAGACAAAAGGAGTGCTCCGGTCACACCGGCACCAAGGCGAACGAATGAGCGCTGGAAAGCAACAGGCCTGTCGAGTAAATGCAGGAACTGACTCATTCTGAAACCCTCCTGAAAAACTGCTGAAACTGCCACACCGGACGCATGCACTCATGCTCATAGCCGGAGCGGGTGAAGATGACCTGCTCGTTTACACGGTCGTAGCCAGTGACATGCACCAGCACACCGCGCGGATCGCGGTATGTTCTGTCTAGTGTGGTAACCTGCTGATCACTCATAACGGCCTCCCAGCAAACGGAACAGGAAATGGAAAATCCGCTGTCTAAACTTGCCCTTGATGCGTGGTACAAAGTCTTTATCGCAGCTGGTGCATTCGTTTTTCTCGTTAATGGGACCGGCCTGCTCTCTGCCTACCCGACGAAACCAACGGCTCTCATCTCTGCCGGTTTTTTCTTTTGGGGAATTGGAGAGTGGATTAACCATCCCTACCAAGAAGCCCTCATGCTTGATAATTTCAACCGGCCCTATGGGAAGGTCAGCGGACATCTTAGAAAAGCCAGGCTCATTGGCATCTTGATTGACGTGATCGGCATCGGTCTGATTGTTTTCGGATTGATAAAACTCCTGTAAATCGCATCCGCAGCTCGGACATTTGATATAGAGCGGCTGAACCCTCATGCCAGCAGGAAGGCTCAATGTGCGCGGGTTATTCTGCTGCATGGTCTGGGCCTGTTGGGTGCGGGAAAACGTCATCCACACAAACCTTTGCACCGGATACCACTAGCGCTTTCACAATATTCCGGCACAGGTCAAGGCTTGGACGACGACGACCAGTCTCATAGTGACTGATAGCGCTTTGCGTGCTTTTAACGATTGCCGCAAGCTCCGCTTGAGAAAGGTTTACCTCCCTACGGAAGTGCTTCATCTTGTTCATATCTCAGTCCTGCAATTAATAATACATAATGTACTATACAGCAGGCTCAAAATAATACAAAATGAATCTTGTTGAAAAAATACATTATGTAATCATCCAGAGCATGAAACTAAAATGGAACGACCTGGCCAAGGCCAGAATGAAAGAAATTGGTATCACTCAAGAGCGCCTGGCAGAGCTGCTAGGAAAAACTCAGGGTGCCATTGGCCATTGGCTCAACGGAAGGCGTGAGCCGAGCATTGAGGACATAGCCGCAATCATGAAGATTTTAGGTATGAACGAAATCCGACTGTCATCTGATGGCAGTGTCGCGGATCCGAAGAGCGAGGCAAATGTGACCTTTGTTCAGCCGCATTCTCCAGGGAGGAAATATCCAGTGCTTAGTAAAGTGCAGGCTGGCGCATGGGCTGAAGCATGCGAACCATACTCAATGAAGGACATAGATCTCTGGTTAGAATCAGATGCGCATACACATGGGGATGCGTTCTGGCTTGAAGTCGAAGGCGAATCGATGACCGCCCCAGCCGGTCTTAGTATCCCTGATGGTACTTATGTGCTGTTTGATACGGGCCGTGAGCCCATGAATGGCAACCTTGTCATAGCCAAGCTCACAGATGACAACGAGGCTACCTTCAAGAAGCTGATTATTGATGGAAATCAAAAGTTTCTCAAAGCTTTAAATCCCCAATGGCCGATGATGCCCATCAACGGCAACTGTAAAATTCTTGGCGTTGCTATCGAAACGAAACTTCGGCTCCTCTAAGCAAGGACCATCACACCCCAACCCGCCTAGGCGGGTTTTTTTGTATTAAATACCCTTGAAATTCATACATATTGAACTAAGGAAAATAAAATAATTCATTTTGTATTGACGCAATATAATACATTGCGTATTGTTAACTCATCGGCAGACAACGGAGCCTTTGAGATGAATACTTCTTCAGACGAAATCATTACCTGCGAATCAGCATCAGTACGTATTGCCCCCGGAATATATTTTGAGTTCCCCATTGTGGATAACAAAGATCTATTCCCTAACTTTTTTAAAACAGAAGAGAATTTCAGATTTCAAGTCCAGTGCAATTGCATAAATGAATTCATCTACGCACTTTACGTGCGCAAAGAGAATCTTGCTTATTTAGTTTGTTGCTGGGCTGACAAAGATGAAATCAATGAGCAAGCTATGCAGATTATCAAAAGCAATCCAAAGCTGCATTACCTCCTGAATTAACCAAATCGTTTTTAATTTACAGCGCCTGCGCTGGGGCTAAACACATCTTTAAAGTGATTAAAGGCTGAATATGAATAATTTAATAGCGTCACCAAAGAGCAAAGTCTCTGCACCAGAATCAAAAGCAGGCATTTGCATTTCAAGCGCTAATGATACTTCAAAAGCCGCTCTGAACTATGCTGACCAGCTTCAGCGCGAGTTCATGGAAGTGCTCTACAAGCCTATGGCGCAGGCCGATGTGAAGGTGGCTGGACGCTTCTATTCCCTGATTCATGAGCTGGCATTTATGGTTGAACGCACTGCGGCAAACGTAGAGGCAGGCCGCTGATGTCTCCTTCAATTAATAAAGAAAAGTATCGTCAGGCTTTACTGATGCGCGACAACGGGCAATGGCATCTGGCTATTCTTTTCCTCAAAGCAGCTTATGGAGTTAAATAATGAAAGCGCAATTAGCAAGCAATAAAGAAAAAGTTGCCATCGCTGCTGCTTATTTGGCTAATAACATCCAGTTTGTGTGTGACGATTTAGCACCTTCCCGAGAGGGTACATTCGTCCAGTGCGCAAACTCGATTCTGGTAATGATTCTCCCAAGCTTCCATCGTGGAAAAAAGGTTACCGATAAAGTTACTACTGGTTCAGCCCTGGCTGAAGTTGCCCTGTTAAAGCTAATGCAGCTTCAGTCTAACGAAATAATTAATGACATTCGGGAAAGCAATCCACAAATGGCTGATTGGATTGGCCGAAACCTGATGGACTTTATTTCTAAATCTGCCCGTAAGTATGAACAGCGTCAGCTAAATACCCTTGCCGGAGAATTTATTCAATGAAAACACCTTTAGAGATATCCCGTAACAGGCTGGTCAACTGCTACCTGCTCTCACTAAATGCAAAGACGGGCAGCTTTCATACCACCGCAAAATTACCGGATGGCTCGATCACTACCGTGCAGCTTGATGCTGAAATCCTGAATAAGGCGCTGATTAAATTATTCGAGGCTGCGGTGCGGAAAGTCACGCCAGCAGCTGCAGCGGACCGGGAGATAGCAGAGACGTATGGCGACTGTGTGAAGATTAAATCCGGCAAGCTGTCGCACATCGGTGAAGGTTTCATGGAGGCGCTTGTTTCCAATCTGGTCGAGCAGGCTTTCCAGCAGCGGGGTGGGCAATGACGCTGACCACCCTCCGCGCCCCTGAGTGGGTGATCGGACAGGCAACACGGAAGCTGGCGCAGTATCGCAAGCGCCGCATATTTCCCTGCCGCATCCACGGCACCGGCTATCTGAGCCTGAAGGTTAACCCGCGCTGGCGTCTGCTCTCGCAGAACTGCGGCAAAGACTGGCAGTTAATGACACACGAAACCTATTCCAAATGTAAGGACGGCAAAAAATGAAGAAGCTCACTGTTAGCCGCGAAGACGCAATCGACGACTCGTTTCGCACCCTCCAGTCACCGGTATATGTCGTGACACGTCACGGACGCCGCCGCCGTTTCCTGAGTCGCAGCGCTGCGCTTAATAACCTGGTGCATTTCATGGTGACCGGCACTTTCGATAAAGCTGGAATTCCGACGCATGAGCCATCGACACCCGCCATTGTGAATGGCGTTAAAGCTGAGCGCCGTGGTTCGCTCACAGAGCGCTACTTCAATGCGCACCACCGCACCTATCGCCGGATCCAGAAACTGATGGCCCGCCGCCGTGCGATTGAGAAGTGGCAGAAAAGCTACGAAGCAGCAGCCAGCAACATCGCACAGCTACTTAGCCAGAAACCTTACTGAGGTGCATGAGATGGATTATTCAGAAAACGCACAGGCAACGCCAGACGGCGTTTTAGATGGTGGCAAGGTGACCGGTTATTCCGTCATCATCCGCGCCCTGAACGATGGCGAACATGACGCTAACACGGTTAACGGGCTTCGCCTTCTGGCCTGCGTCTGGGAAGCAGTGGAGAACGGCTGGTACCGCCTGAGCGTTTCCAGAGAAATCATCATCTGGAGATGGCTCGTCGTGACTGTCTTTATCACACAGGAGAAAGACAAAAACGGTACCGCTGACGTTCCGAATGATGAGGGCGGGATTGACCGTGCGGTGATCTACCGTGGCGCTAATGGTGGCATGGGCATTTATCCGGGACCGGAACGCTTTGCCTTGGCAAATCACGTCGAGAGTATTGCGATTGAAAAATACGGATCTGACGAGGGGTTAAAGCTGGCCCTGCGCATGTACAAGGACATGCTCACCGCAGAACAGGGAGAGGGATTCAGACTTTCGGCGTTCGGGCAGCAAGCCTTCGAAATGCTACACGACAGCTTTATCGAACAACTGAATACCAAGGGCATGCCCGACATGCCGGTTATGCACTGAGGGGAAAAACATGACGGTAAAAACTGATTTGGCAGTGATTGCACCGCAGGAACTGCAGGTGATCGAATATCGCGGGCAGCGCGTCGTTACCACCGAGCAATTGGCCGCTGGCTATGGCACAGACAGCGCAAACATTAAGGCGAACTTTTCACGTAATGCGGATCGGTTCATTGAAGCCAAACATTACTTCAAGGTCACCGGGGAAGAACTTAACAATTTGCGAGTGACTTTTAGTTACCTGCAAATCTCAAGTAAAACCCGGGCTTTAATGCTTTGGACGGAACGCGGCGCTGCCAACCACGCCAAGATGCTCGAAACAGAACAGGCATGGGGCTATCACGACGATCTGGTCGAGTTCTACTTCACCCGACGCGAAGCAGCGCCTGCTCTTCCTGACCTCAGCCGCCTGGAGATTCTTCAGATGGCTCTGGATTCAGAGCAGGGTCGCATCGCCGAAAAGCAGCGGGCCGATCACGCCGTCCGCACCAAGTCACAAATCAGCCGCAAACGTGAAGCGTCAGCGCTGGGTAAGCTCAGCGCCGCAACCCGCCGATGCCGCGAGCTGGAAGAGCGCCTGGGTGAATCAACCAAAGACGCGACTATCACCAAAGTGGAAAACGAAACCGGGCGTAAGGGTGCATTCAGCTTCGTCGCGCTCCGTCGCTGGTGCAAAGAGCACGGTCAGCAGGCACGGAACGTGGCGGACGAGCGCTGGGGTAGCGTTAAGTCATGGCCTGCCGGTGCGTGGCTGGCCGTTTACGGTATCGATCTGAAATCAATTTTCGGGAGTAAAAAGTGATGAATTTGACCAAGTTCGAAGTTGTTTTCATGGGCGATCACCCTGACGGACTGCGCCACCCGGTTAAGGTTGTAACCACCGCGACGAATGCAACCGCAGCGATCGGCATTGCAGAAGATGCTCTTGAAGATGACAGGATTCAGTCTACCAACCACGAGCTGATTTCTGTTGCGCCCTCTTCGATTTCACAGCCCGTAGAGAGTGACGACATTGCTATTCTGCAGCAGAGCCACCAGCAGGCGCTCCAGTGGCTTGCAGATGCTTACCTGTTTTATCTGGTCAGCATGCACCGCCGCCCTGTGTTCCGTCATCAGCTTGGGAACATCTCACTGAGCCAGCATGCAGTTCAGGGATTCATCGATACCCACCTTGAAGAAAAAGGCATGGGACTCAAAGAGCGCCGCGCCCGGTATATCACTCTTCTGGATATTGATGCTTTTGCCAATCGCACAAACTCAGATTTCGTGGACTGGGGAACGGTGCCGGTGCTCAAGCCCCGAGGTATTCGCTGGCTGAACGCCTGCTTTAGCCGGTATGCCGAAATGGTTGAGGAATTGGGCGGACAGGACAAGGTTGAAGAGATGATCAGAGGGGCACGAGCATGAAGTTTAATTTTGTCGATAAAGGCGCGGTAGCAACGCTGACCATCACCAGCAGCCTGCTGGAGTTTCGCCGGCACAACCGGGCGGTAGATGCCGCCCTTCTCTCAGCTGATGTGATCGCCAGTACGACTGGAATCTTCATCCGCAAAACAGTTATCAGCGGACCGGTTAATCGAGGGCTTCGTGCATACCGTGCGGCCACAAGGGAGGCAGCGAAATGAGCAACATTCAACTGGAAAACGGTCGCATTAATCACGAAGGGCTGAGCGGCATTGCTGACCATCTCAAGGCGCTGGCAATCGCCAACAAGAATATCGACAGCATCAAAACGCGCCTAGCTGGAATTGATGAGTCAGATATTGGCCCCTATCGCAGAACGCATGATGCACTCAGGGCATGGAGGAAATCCCAGCGCCGGATTACAGAAAACCTCGCTGTATTGCGTCGTGAAGAGAAAGAGCTGAACAGAATGCGCTCCCGGTTTGAGAGTGAGGAACTGCTTAAACTTCTGAGCGCGGAGGTCAGCAAAGCAGACCTGCAGGTGCTGCGAATTATGGCCCAGGCAAAAGCAGAACAGCGGCTGCAGGAAACTTTGGAAGAGGCGGTTAACAATGGCTAATCACTTGATGGCAGATCTTAACGACGCGCTGGTTCAGGCCAGCGTCAAAATCGATGATGGCTGTGACCACTCTCAGCGCATCGTGTGGCAGATGAACCAGAAGCGCTATATGCGCAACGGCATTAGCCCGGCGCGGCCACCAGCGCCACAGGTAGCGCCAGTGAGGATTGAGCCGAAGAAAAAGCCACCCAAGCGTGGATATCGTGTGGTTCAGCAGGCAATAGGAGCAGTGTGATGGAAAAAATAAATGAAGCGCCAGCGATGCAGAAGCCCTTCGAGCTGCCTGATGTTGAGAAATGGCGTTCGCCAGAAGCTGTGCGGGCGCAAATGGCTTATCGAAATCTGGTTGAGAAGGCTATCAGCGAGGCAACAGTTAATTCGGCCCCTAATGGCTGGAGGCTGGTACCGGTTGAGCCTACCCGTCAGATGATGTCTCAGGGACACTTCGCCTTGGGCGGCACCGACAGAGGCAAATTTCGCCGGATTTATCAGGCCATGCTGGCAGCAGCGCCGGAGGTGGGCAAATGAATTACGGAAAATTGACCGATGGTGAAATTAGCGTGCTGGTCTGCAGGTTGGAAAATCCAAAATACGAGGCGCAGGTTCACCCGCACAACCCTAAAGGGGCGCAGTTCAAACGCTGCTTCGGAAAGGTATGCCATGACTTTGGTTTCTTCCCGGTCAGCAAGGCTGCGGATGGCTTTCAGATTGCAGTGCGTAACCGGATCGCCATTGCGCCGGCATCGAAAACGACATGGGAGGCCAGCCACGAAAGCGGAGCTAAGGCCCGACACAAGAACCCGCTGAGGGCGGCAATGATAGTGTATTTGATGGTGAATAATGAGCGGGAGGTGAGGGAATGAACAAAAAACAGTATGATGATGAAGACCTCCTGACGCCGCAGGAAGTTTGCGGGATTATCGGCGGGGTTACTCCAAAGACTTTGCGAGACTGGAATAACCACCACCGACATAAAAAGGCACTTGCGCCGATCCGTATCACTTACCGCATCGTTCGGTACCGCTACGGCAATGTGAAAGAGTTCATCCGGCTGTGCGGGGCAACTTACTAAGCATCACCCTCTGTAAACAGCAACCTTATACGACCCTACGAATTCTGGTATTTTTACTGGCTTAGGGTCGTTGTTGAACACGCCTTGATATATTTCTTCTATCAAAATCAAATTAGTAGAAAAATCCCTTGCCATTCTGTGCCCGGGAAAGTTGGTGTAGTGTTCTTCTGTTTCACCGCCAAACTTCTGAAGAATAGCTTTTACCTTGGCATCAAAACTCAATGAAGGGTCGTCGTAATAGTCAAAAAATGGCTTCAAAAAACTTACCATGCTTTTTTGCAGGCAGCTTAAGCTATTAATGAACTCAGTTTTAAATTCTAAAATCAACGCAGGGCTTTCTGCGGAAACATTATAGACACATAGAAAATCGTAAAATCGCTTCATCACCTCATGGTTGTTACCTGTCGTCGCATACATTGAGCTGAAGAACTGCAGCATTGAGACTCTGCGTAATTCTTTTAACTCTTCCGTTATTTTCTCAGCTTCGTGTAATGTCTCTTTAAGTTTTATGGAGCTACCACCAACGGAAAACTCGACGATTCTCGGATGAAATTTGTAAACACCATACCCAAATAAAATCAGGGCATTCAGGGCTACATAACTCGCCCCATCTATCGACTTTGTTAGAAGTAGACTAAGCGGGAATAATATGGCAGAGGTATAAATCAGGAAGGGTAAGACGTACGCATCCATGTAAGATTTAATCATTTCCAGTCTAGTCATTATTTTAACTTCCGTTTTAATAAAGCTACCTGAGCCATTATGCTTTCTTCATGGGCAGTAAATGCTTGGCGCTTTAGGGTCATTTCTTCCTTCAGAATTTCGTCTGAAAAATCATAGTGCTCTGCCATTGGATCGTTGTCTCTGTCAGAGTGATGCATACAGAGCATGCTGATTTCCCTTGTGTCTGAGCGAGAGAATCCCCTCGCCCTCATCTGGGCAATGACGTTACTCTTTAGAAACTTCCGGCACATCGTGTTAAAGGCACCAGAGCGGCCTTTGACAGTACCATCATGGCGAACCCCTTTTACAGCATTTTCCGGGCTGTAATCCTTTATCAGCTTATCAAGAGAGCGTTTTGAGAAGGCTTCCAGAGGGTTACGTGGTTGCAGGAAAACGAACTGCTTATTGCAACCTGGCACTGAATCGCGCCACTGCTTTTGCTCCTCAAGAATGGACTTCATTTCCTGCGTAACCGGGATGGCAAATTCCTTTTGTGTCTTCATCGCGCCGCGGGTGCCAATAACACCAGCCGGATAGGTGATCACCGAAAGGTCATCTGAAACAAAAGCCCATTCCAGATTGGACACGTTAATCGGCCTGACACCCGTCAGGATCATGTAGCGCATCGCGTTCTTCTGATGAATGGATGTGGCGCCCGCCATATTCATCCACAACGTGGCAATCGACTCGATATCGGTGAATAACCGGGTTGGCGCTGGGCGCTGGACACGAGAAGACACGTAATCATCCGGCAGGCTGGCGGCCACATTCCTCCCATTGCTGAATAGTGGTGAGGCGTACTTCCATATGCGCCTTAGCTCAGCGAAAAGCTCGAGGGCGTGATTGTTGGTCTTGGTAGCAACCCATTCATCCAGAATCTCAACCAGGCGATTGTAGGTTATGCCACTGAATACCTCGCGATCGGAGAAGGCCAGTCGGACATTATTGGTGCGGCATAGGTACGTGTTATAGCTGCTGGCACCCAGTTTATTGCGGTCAACCTTGGCCTGCAAATCTGCCTCGTAGGCTTCGATCACCTGCAACACTGATTCAGCTTTTAAGCCGCCAGCGGCAAGCTCAGCAGCTTTCTCTCTGGCTATGGGGATCGCCAGCTCCGGCCACTCACCTAACTTCTGCCCCTTGATGTTCATCTTTTTTGGGAATTCAGCGTAGATAGTTACCTTCCCTGCCTTGCTGAAATCTATGCGCAGGTAGCTCTCTTTTTCATACTTCGACCGCCGGGGTAAGCCAAGGTGAGGAAGGATGATTTTGGCAGCCGCAACACAAGAGCGCATGTGTGAGACTGTGTAAGGTGGCTTGCATTCATCCCACTGCTGAGAAGCAGTTATATACGCTGAATCATTTTTGGTGGGGTTGCTTTGTGTTACTGTTCGGGCCATTCGAGATTCCTGTGTTTTCGCGCCTTAATCGTCATGCTCACACATGCGACAAAATGGCGAGCCATTTCCGGCTTGTGTTGTTGTTTTGTGTTACAACACATCGTTTCCCAACAGGATTAACACTGTATAAATATACACTTCAGTTTGCAATGTTCGTTTTACTGACAGATTGTAAGTGCATGACTTTAAACACTTAAAACAGCAAACCACTGATATGGCATTACTAATTACCGAGCGTTGTATAAATTGCGATATGTGCGAACCCGAATGTCCCAACCAGGCGATCAGCCTCGGCGCGGAGATCTATGAGATTGACGCCAGCCGCTGTACCGAGTGCGTCGGACATTACGACGTGCCGACCTGTCAGAGCGTCTGCCCTATCGACAACACCATTATTATCGATCCACAGCACATCGAATCGCGCGATGCGCTGTGGGAGAAGTTCGTGGTGCTGCACCACTAGTTTTCGATAATCACCGTTGCGCAGGCGTAGTGGCGCTCATCCGCCAGCGTGACGTGTACCTGTCTGACGCCCAGCTTTTCCGCCACTTCGCTGGCGTGGTTGAAAAAGCGCAGTCCGGGCTTGCCCAGCGCATCGTTGTAAACTTCAAACTGATTAAAAGCCAGCCCGCCGCGAATGCCGGTGCCAAAGGCTTTAGCCGCGGCTTCCTTGACGGCGAAGCGCTTAGCCAGAAAGCGCACCGGCTGCTGATGCTGCTGATATTGCTGCCACTCGGCTTCGCTCAGCACGCGTCGCGCCAGGCGATCGCCGGAACGTTCAATCACGCCGGCGATGCGCTCGATTTCGACGATGTCGGTGCCCAGTCCGAGAATAGCCATTAGCGACGCGCTTCCCGCATCAGCAGCTTCATCTCTTTTACCGCATCGGCCAGACCGCTGAACAGCGCGCGGCCGATAATGGCGTGGCCGATATTCAGCTCGTGCATCTCCGGCAGCGCGGCGATGGGCTGTACGTTGTGGTAGGTCAGCCCATGACCGGCATTAACCCGCAGTCCCAGGCTGGCGGCAAAGGTGGCGGCGTGACGGATGCGCGCCAGCTCGGCCTCGCGCGGCAGACCTTCCGCCGCCTCGGCGTAGGCGCCGGTGTGAATTTCGATATAGGGCGCGCCGCTGGCGACCGCCGCCTCAATCTGGCGATGATCGGGGTCGATAAACAGCGAAACCTGAATGCCCGCCTCGCTCAGCTGTTTAACCGCCGCATTGATTTTGTCCTGCTGGCCCGCCACGTCGAGGCCGCCTTCGGTCGTTACCTCTTCGCGCTTTTCCGGCACCAGGCAGACGAAATGCGGCTTAATATCGCAGGCGATACCGACCATCTCATCGGTGACCGCCATCTCCAGGTTCATGCGCGTCTGGATGGTGTCGCGCAGAATACGCACGTCGCGATCGGTAATGTGGCGGCGATCCTCACGCAGGTGCACGGTAATGCCTTCCGCGCCTGCCTGTTCGGCGACAAAAGCCGCCTGCACCGGATCGGGATAGTGGGTGCCGCGGGCGTTACGTACCGTGGCGATATGATCGATGTTGACCCCTAACAGCAACTCAGCCATGACAATCCTCAGCTTAACTATGTCGTAAAATCAGAGTGTACCGCGGCGCGCGGCGCAGGCACAGCGCTACGGGCTTGCCGCATCCGGCCGCTTTTTCGGCACGAACTGACGAAACAGTTCGGTGCTCTTTAAGGGTTTGCCGCCCAGATAGGGCTTCAGCGCGATACGGGTGAAACGCTTGGCAGCGCGCAGCGTGTCAGCGTCAGGGAAATCGCGTTCCCATAGCGCGCGTAGCTGGCGGCCGGTAAAGCTGCGCTGGTTCGCGACCAGGCTGGCGATAAAGCCTTTCTCTTCGCGGTAGCTGTAGGTCATCGCGTCGGCGACAGGTTCGCCGCTGCCGGCGCAGTGCAAAAAGTCGACGCCGTAACCGAGATGGCCGAGCAGCGCCAGCTCAAAACGGCGCAGCGCCGGTTCAGGCGAGCTTTCACCCGACGCCAGCGTCTGCAGGCAGTTCAGATAGTCGAAAAAGAGTTCTGAGAAGGGAAATTCCTGCTCCAGCACGCGCGACAGCAGTTCGTTAACGTAGAGGCCGCAGTAGAGCGTGATGCCGCTGAGCGGCAGCGCCAGCGAGACCGCTTCGGCTTTGGTCAGGGTTTTGACTTCGCCGCGTCCGGTCCAGCGCACCAGCAGCGGCGTAAAGGGCTGCAGCGTGCCTTTCAGCTGCGAGCGACGCGCGCGCGCCCCTTTCGCCAGCACCCTGACCCGCCCATGGCTTTCGCTGAAGAGATCGAGCAGCAGGCTGGTTTCGCTGTAGGGGCGACTATGCAGCACAAAGGCGCGTTGCCAGCCTTCCATAGGATCAGAGGTCGTCTACATAGCCCAGGCTGCGCAGCGCACGTTCGTCGTCGGCCCAGCCCGATTTAACTTTGACCCACAGTTCGAGATGCACTTTCGCTTCAAACATCTCTTCCATATCTTTGCGCGCTTCGATACCGATAGTCTTGATTTTGGCGCCTTTGTTGCCAATCACCATCTTCTTCTGCCCTTCGCGCTCAACCAGGATCAGGCCGTTGATATCGTAGCCGCCGCGCTCGTTAGAGACGAACTGCTCGATTTCGACCGTTACCGAGTAAGGCAGTTCGGCGCCGAGGAAACGCATCAGCTTCTCACGGATAATCTCTGACGCCATAAAGCGCTGCGAGCGATCGGTGATGTAATCTTCCGGGAAGTGGTGCTCCGCCTGCGGCAGACGCTTGCGCACGATCGCGGCGATGGTATCGACGTTTTTCCCGCTCTCTGCGGAAATCGGCACGATATCGAGGAAGTCCATCTGCTGGCTGAGGAACTGCAGGTGCGGCAGCAGGATGCTTTTATCCTGAATATTGTCCACTTTGTTGATAGCCAGCACGACCGGCACTTTATTGTCGCGCAGCTTGTTGAGCACCATCTCATCGTCCGGCGTCCAGCGCGTGCCTTCGACCACGAAGATCACCAGCTCGACATCGCCGATAGAACTGCTGGCCGCGCGGTTCATCAGGCGGTTGATGGCGCGCTTCTCTTCCATATGCAGCCCGGGCGTATCCACGTAGATCGCCTGATATTCGCCTTCGGTGTGGATGCCCATAATGCGGTGACGCGTGGTTTGCGGCTTACGCGAGGTGATCGACACCTTCTGCCCCAGTAGCTGGTTCAGTAAGGTGGATTTGCCGACGTTGGGTCGGCCGACAATCGCGACAAAGCCGCAATAGGTGTTCTGTTCGCTCATTCGAGTCCTGACTTATTCAGCGCCTGTTCAGGCGCCGGGATGTTGCTATTCGAGACCAAGCTTGATTAACGCCTGTTCGGCAGCAGCCTGTTCTGCTTTACGGCGGCTTGAGCCTACGCCCACCACCGGTTCAGCCATGCCACTCACCTGACAGTGAATGGTGAATTCCTGATCGTGGGCTTCGCCACGCACCTGCACCACCAGATAGGACGGCAGCGGCAGGTGACGCCCCTGCAGATACTCCTGCAGGCGGGTTTTCGGATCTTTTTGCTTGTCGCCCGGGCTAATCTGCTCGAGGCGCGTCTGATACCAGTCAAGGATCAGCTTCTCCACCGTCTGGATATTACTGTCGAGAAAGATACCGCCAATCAGCGCTTCCACCGTATCCGCCAGGATCGATTCACGGCGGAATCCGCCGCTTTTCAGTTCGCCCGGTCCCAGACGCAGGCATTCGCCGAGGTCAAATTCTCGCGCCATCTCTGCCAGCGTGTTGCCACGCACCAGCGTCGCGCGCATGCGGCTCATATCGCCCTCGTCGACGCGAGGAAAGCGATGATAGAGCGCATTGGCGATCACATAGCTGAGAATGGAATCACCGAGAAATTCAAGACGCTCGTTGTGCTTACTGCTGGCGCTGCGGTGCGTTAACGCCTGTTGCAAGAGTTCCGGATGAGTAAAAGTGTAGCCCAGTTTGCGCTGAAGCTTATTAATGAGGATGGGGTTCATGCGATTCCAGTTCTTTTGTGCGTCTGTGACTCTGCATACGAAACAGGGCTGGCTTTCCAACGCAATCTGTTTAGTGTGCAGTGGCCCCCCGAAGGAGGCCGACCGTTTTGCCCATTAATCGGGGCCAGATTTATCAATGAATGCCGCCAATACGGCTCAGGCGAACGCCTGTCGGCCATTGACCTTCCTGCTTATCGAAGCTCATCCAGATGGCGACCGCTTTACCGACCAGATTACGTTCCGGGACAAAGCCCCAGTAGCGGCTGTCGGCGCTGTTGTCGCGGTTATCGCCCATCATGAAATATTGCCCCTGCGGCACGATCCAGGTCGCCTGCGGCTGGCCCGGCTGCTGATAATACATGCTTGCCTGACTCTGCGCTTCGTTTACCAGCAGAATATCGTGCGTTACGTTGCCCAGCGTCTCTTTGCGCGTGCCGAGACGCAGCCCGCCGCGCATGGTTTCGCCCTGCGGCACCTGATAGAAACCGTTGCCGGTTTCGTTGCCGTCAAACCCGCTGAAGGTCTGAATAAAGTTGCTCGGCTCGACGTTGGTATAGGTAATCGGCAGCGCGCTGGTGCAACGCTGGCCAGCGGCGCAGTTCGGGCTGACGGTCAGCGTTTTGCTGTAGGGGTCAAAGACCACTTTGTCGCCCGGCAGGCCGATAACGCGCTTAATATAGTCCAGGCTCGGATCTTTCGGGTATTTAAATACCGCGATGTCGCCGCGCTGCGGATGACCGGTCGGGATCAGCGTCGTCTGGGTAATAGGATCTTTAATGCCGTAGGCAAATTTCTCGACCAGAATAAAATCGCCGATCAGCAGCGTGGGCATCATGGAGCCGGACGGGATCTGGAACGGCTCATAAATAAACGAGCGCACCACAAATACCACCAGCAGCACCGGGAAGACCGACGCGGCGGTCTCAATCCAGCCGGGTTGCCCGCTGACTTTCGCCAGCGTTTTGTCATCGAGGGTGTTGCCTGCCGCAGCCTGCGCTTCCGCTCGTTTGGCCCGGCGCGCTGGCGCCCACTTAACGCGATCGATACACCAGATAACGCCGGTAACCAGCGTCGCTATCGCCAGAACCAGGGCGAACATATTAGCCATTGGGGATCCTTATTTGCTGTCCTTACCGACATGCAGAATGGCGAGGAAGGCTTCCTGCGGCAGCTCAACGTTACCGACCTGCTTCATGCGTTTCTTGCCTTCTTTCTGCTTCTGCAACAGTTTCTTCTTACGGCTGACGTCGCCGCCATAGCACTTAGCGAGTACGTTTTTACGCAGCTGCTTCACGGTTGAGCGAGCAATAATGTGGTTGCCGATCGCCGCCTGAATCGCAATGTCGAACTGCTGACGCGGGATCAGATCTTTCATCTTCTCCACCAGCTCGCGGCCGCGATATTGCGAGTTGTCGCGGTGGGTAATCAGCGCCAGCGCATCGACGCGCTCGGCGTTGATCAGCACGTCGACGCGCACCATGTCAGAGGCCTGGAAACGTTTAAAGTTGTAGTCCAGCGAGGCGTAGCCGCGCGAGGTCGATTTCAGACGGTCGAAGAAGTCAAGAACCACTTCCGCCATCGGGATTTCATAGGTCAGCGCGACCTGGTTGCCGTGGTAAACCATGTTGGTCTGCACGCCGCGCTTCTCGACGCAGAGCGTGATGACGTTGCCGAGGTACTCCTGCGGCAGCAGCATGTGACACTCGGCGATCGGTTCGCGCAGCTCTTCGATATTATTCAGCGGCGGCAGCTTAGACGGGCTGTCGACGTAGATAACTTCGCCGTCGGTGGTTTCCACTTCATACACAACGGTCGGCGCCGTGGTGATCAGATCGAGATCGTATTCGCGCTCCAGGCGCTCCTGAATGATCTCCATATGCAGCAGACCGAGGAAGCCGCAGCGGAAGCCAAAGCCGAGCGCAGTAGAGCTTTCCGGCTCATAAAACAGCGAGGCGTCGTTCAGGCTCAGCTTGCCGAGCGCGTCGCGGAAAGCTTCATAATCGTCAGAGCTTACCGGGAACAAGCCCGCATAAACCTGCGGCTTCACTTTCTTAAAGCCAGGCAGCGCTTTATCCGCCGGGTTACGCGACAGGGTCAGGGTATCGCCCACCGGCGCGCCAAGGATATCTTTGATAGCGCAAACCAGCCAGCCTACCTCGCCGCAGTTCAGCTGCGTACGGTCAACCTGCTTCGGCGTAAAGATGCCGAGGCGGTCGGCGTTGTACACCTGACCGGTGCTCATCACTTTAACTTTGTCGCCTTTGCGCAGTGTGCCGTTTTTCACGCGGATCAGCGAGACGACGCCCAGGTAGTTATCAAACCAGGAGTCGATAATCAGCGCCTGCAGCGGGCCTTCCGGATCGCCTTCCGGCGGCGGAATATCACGCACCAGACGCTCCAGCACTTCAGGCACGCCGACGCCGGTTTTCGCCGAGCAGCGCACCGCATCGGTCGCGTCGATGCCGACGATATCTTCAATTTCCTGCGCCGCGCGTTCCGGATCGGCGGCAGGCAGATCGATTTTGTTCAGTACCGGCACAACTTCCAGATCCATCTCGATCGCGGTATAGCAGTTCGCCAGGGTCTGCGCTTCTACGCCCTGTCCTGCATCCACCACCAGCAGCGCGCCTTCGCAGGCCGCCAGCGAGCGTGATACTTCATAGGAGAAGTCAACGTGCCCTGGGGTATCGATGAAATTGAGCTGGTAAGTTTCGCCGTTCAGCGCTTTGTAATCGAGCGTTACGCTCTGCGCTTTGATGGTAATGCCGCGTTCGCGCTCCAGGTCCATAGAGTCAAGTACCTGTGCCGCCATCTCGCGATCGGTTAAGCCGCCACAGATTTGAATCAGGCGGTCAGAGAGCGTCGATTTACCGTGGTCGATGTGCGCGATGATGGAGAAGTTTCTTATGTGCTTCATTTATATGAATATCTTCACGTAGAAAAACAGTTGAGAACCTGAGCACAGACACATTCAGGAAGATCGCTCTTTACCTACAATCCTGTCAGCCTCATTAATGACGACGCATATTACACTGTTAAGGCCGCGCATAAAAGAATGGAACGTTGCGGAATCACAACACTTTTTGGCGAGAAACAGGCGCTAAAAGGCCGCGATATACGCGGCCTGGCAGAGGATCACGCTTCGCTTTCCACCCGCAGGGCGTCGGGCGGAAGCGCTACGTTCAGGATGATGGGCTGGAAAGCGGCGCGATCACCTACTTTTAGCGAGACGCCTTTCGCGACGATAAAACCGCCGATGCCGCCGAGCAGCGCGCCGCAGGCTGCCGCCAGATCGCTATGGAACAGCGCCTGGAACAGACCCGCCAGCAGAAACAGTCCAAACAGCGGCGTCATATATACCAGCAGCGCCGAACCGAGCAGACTGCTCTCTTTAATGCCCAGCTCAATGCGCTGACCGGGTTGTAACGGCGTCGCGCTGACGATTTCCATCACGTGAGCGTCTTTCGGCCCCAGCTTATTGAGCATATGGCTGCCGCAGCCTTTACGCGCTGAACAGCTGTTGCAGGAAGTTTTCGCCTCTGTATGCAGCGTGGCGATGCCGTCACGCCATGCCACTACCGTGGCCCACTCTCTCATCATCGTTGCGACCCCAAATCAATACTGTCCGCTATGCGTTTTGCCGTCGCGGGCGGCAGTTCGCCCACCACGGTGATTTCGCTATTATTGCGCACTTCGGTCTGTACCGTTCGACGTCCTGTGCGCAATGTCTGCGTAACGCTGCTTTTATCGGCCGGGGTAATATTGATGGCGAAACTGAACAGGCCGTCGCTGTAAAGCTGCGACTCTACAGTTTTGTTCATTGCCGGAATGTCGCGGCGGCTCTGCGAAATAAGCTTCATACCCGCCGGCACCCAGCCTGGCTGCCAGTTAAGTTTGACCTTCTCCCCTTCCGGCACCGAAAGCGACGGCGGCAGATTAGCTTTTTGCAGCCCCTGCATAAGATTGCGCACGCCTTCATCAACCGCAAAGCTGATCACGCGGAACTGCTCCAGCGTTTCGCCATCGCGATCCAGCAGGTCGATACGCAGCGGCAGTTTGGTATCCACATCCAGCCATACCACATAGCTGTAGCGCGTGCCGTCGCGCGAGACGATGCGAATCACCTCACACAGCTGATCGGCGATACGCGAGCGACCTACCGGAATAAAATCCCAGGCGCTGGCGAGCTGAGAGAAATCGGCGAAGATCAGCGACGGCAAGGCGTCGATGATATGTTGACCAGGCAGAGAGAAAGGATCGAGGCCGGGTTCGAAGTAGCTAATATCATTCCCACGCTGAATCACTTCCCGGCGCGGGCCGTCCATCTGCAACAGCTGCGCATAGACGCGGTTATCGATCACTGCATGACGATAACGCAGCGATTCAATCCCTATACGCGAGACGTTGATATAAGCGAATTCGTAATTGAGGGTCTGGCTTGCCTGCTCCATCTGCTGTAACAACGCCCCGGACGCAGAGGTCTGCGCCGGGGCGGGAGATGAACAAAGCAGGCTGCCTGCCAGCAGGCTAACGGCGCACCAAAGCTGCTTCATTACTGCTGTTGCGTACCTAAAGACTGGTTGCCAGGAACGTTCGCCTGCGCCTGCTGCGGCGCATTGGTTTCGAACTGCAGACGATCAGAATGCAGACGACGCTGCAGTTCGTAGTCCTGCAGCATGGCGTTGACACGACGGCGCTGCTCCTGAACCTGCTGAGTGGCGCCGCTGGTGTCGAAGGCGTCAGACGGCACACCCAGGCTAACCGGCGAAGCTTTGCCCATCATCGGCAGCGTATTGAACACCGGCGAATCAGACGGCTCTGCGGTGGTGCCGCTCGGCTGGTTGTAGTGCTGCACGCCCACGATAACCGCCAGCGATACACACGCCGCTACGCCGACCTGCGTCAGCTGCGCCGCCCAGGGACGCATTTTGCGCCAGAAAGGCATCTTCGCAACGCTGGCCGGTTCAGGCTGTGATTCGACAATCAGCGGCGTAACCTTGCGGGCGGGCTCCTGCTCGAGGGCCGCCGCGACGCGCGCGGAGATATCGAAGTGCAGCACTTCGCCTACATCGCCGCGCATGGTGTCGCGGATCAGATGATAGCTTGTCCAGCGCTGTTGCAGCTCTGCATCCTGAGATAGTGCTGACAGCAGCGCGTTATCGAGCGCCTCGCCATCCATCAAAGCGGAAAGTTGTTCTTTCTGCATGCCTAAGTACCCTTCCAGTAGCCGTTATCACTGACGTTGGATAAGCGGTTGAACTTTATTATCAATGGCCTCTCGCGCACGGAAGATACGTGAACGCACTGTACCGACCGGGCAATCCATAATGGCGGCGATCTCTTCGTAGCTCAGTCCGTCCAGCTCCCTGAGCGTGATTGCCATACGCAAATCTTCAGGGAGTGCCTCAATGGTACGAAAGACGATTTGTTTCAGTTCATCTGACAACATTAAGTTCTCAGGGTTCGAAATTTCTTTTAGCGCGCCAGCACTTTCGAAATTTTCTGCATCGATCGCATCCACATCGCTGGATGGCGGACGACGCCCCTGAGCAACCAGGTAATTTTTTGCGGTATTGACCGCAATACGATAAAGCCAGGTATAAAACGCGCTGTCGCCGCGGAAGGATTCCAGCGCGCGATACGCTTTAATAAAGGACTCCTGCACGACATCAGGCACGTCTCCCGACGGAACATAGCGGGAAACCAGGCTCGCCACTTTATGCTGGTAACGAATGACCAGTAGGTTAAATGACTTCTGATCTCCCTTCTGCACCCGCTCTACGAGTACCTGATCCGTTAACTGCTCGCTCATCCGAGGTAATGTCTCCCCAAATTCTTTTAAATGCGTAAAAGGAACTGCCAGCACATCTTCATGGTTCTGAGCAAGCATGCGCTTAGAGTCGTGGTGCGGCAAAAAGTTCGCTTAACGCGCTAATGATGACTATTCCAGATACGCTGTCATTTGTTTTTCATTCTCTAGACAGTGTAATCCAGACTGCGGCTATCAACGCAGAATCGCAGGCAGAGTACCTTATGATGCAGGCTTTTTCATCTTTAAATCCTTAAAGGCCGCTACGTTTTATATAAAAAACAAGCTTTAAATACGCGTTTTTGTAATCTGTTGATTTTACGTATAACTGTCTGTTAATTAATCTGGTGCTGCGCCCTTCTGGTTTAAAATACTTCACAAGGGTAAGGGAAACGCTTATTCTCGAACCACCCTTGTTTAGTAAATTAAACACTATGGCACATACAGACTCTGCGGATTACCAGTGCGATGTTTTGATTATCGGCAGCGGCGCGGCGGGTTTATCGCTGGCGCTGCGGCTGGCGGCGCACTACGACGTGCTGGTGCTGAGCAAAGCGCAGGTCAGCGAAGGCTCCACGTTTTATGCACAAGGCGGCATCGCCGCGGTGTTCGATGAGACCGACAGCATCGAGTCGCATGTGGAAGATACGCTGATCGCCGGCGCAGGCTTATGCGATCGCGAAGCGGTCTCTTTTGTCGCCAGTAATGCGCGTCACTGCGTACAGTGGCTGATTGACAACGGCGTCGCCTTTGATCGCGATCCGCAGGCGGCGGGCGATATGCCCTATCATCTGACGCGCGAAGGCGGTCACAGCCACCGGCGTATTCTGCACAGCGCCGACGCGACCGGGCGCGCCGTCGAGACGACGCTGGTGAGCCAGGCGTTGAGTCATCCCCGTATCCGCATTCTCGAGCGCACCAATGCGGTAGACCTGATCCTTTCAGACAAGCTGGGCCTTGCGGGTTCACGCCGCGTGGTCGGCGCCTGGCTCTGGAACCGTAATCGCGAACAGGTCGAAACCTGCAGCGCGCGTGCAGTAGTGCTGGCAACCGGCGGCGCGGCAAAAGTCTACCAGTACACCACGAATCCCGATGTCGCCTCTGGCGACGGTATCGCGATGGCGTGGCGCGCCGGCTGCCGCGTCGGCAATCTCGAATTTAACCAGTTCCATCCTACGTCGCTGTTTCATCCTGACGCGCACAGCTTTCTGCTGACCGAAGCACTGCGCGGCGAAGGGGCCTGGCTGCTGCGGCCCGACGGCACGCGATTTATGCCAGACTTCGATGAGCGCGCCGAGCTGGCGCCGCGCGATATCGTGGCGCGCGCGATTGACCATGAAATGAAGCGGCTCGGCGTCGACTGCCTTTATCTCGATATCAGCCACCAGCCGCCGGAATTCGTGCGCGCTCATTTCCCGACCATTTATGAAAAGCTGCTGGGCTTTGGCCTCGACCTGACGCGGGATCGCATCCCCATCGTGCCCGCCGCGCACTACACCTGCGGCGGCGTCATGGTGGACGCGCGCGGACGCACCGATGTCGACGCGCTTTACGCCATCGGCGAAGTAAGCTGCACCGGGCTGCACGGCGCCAACCGCATGGCGTCCAACTCGCTGCTGGAGTGTCTGGTGTACGGCTGGTCGGCAGCGGAGGATCTGCTTCAGACGCTGCCGCAAAGGGAAACGCTTTACGCACTGCCGTCCTGGGATGAAAGTCGCGTAGACGATGCGGACGAGCGCGTCGTCATCCAGCACAACTGGCACGAGCTGCGGCTGTTTATGTGGGATTACGTCGGGATAGTGCGCACCACGCGTCGGCTGGAGCGCGCGCTGCGCCGCATTAGCCTGTTACAGCAGGAGATCGACGAGTATTACGCGCATTTCCGGCTCTCCAGCGACCTGCTGGAGCTGCGCAACCTGACGCAGGTCGCCGAACTGATGGTGCGCTGCGCGATGGCGCGTAAAGAGAGCCGCGGGCTCCATTTTACCCGCGACTATCCTGATATGCTGCCTGAAGCAAAGCCGACGATTTTAACGCCCTCTTACATAAAGAGATAAAAGTCGCGCGTCAGGCTGCACCAGACTTCTGAATAGTGCGTATCCTGATTGCGGATCGCCATTCTTTCCAGCAGGGTTTCGCCCGCGCTGGGAGAGAAGCCGAGCAGCACGCGATGCGGCGGCCGATGCGCATATTCCGCCACGTCGATGCGGAAACGAAGATGCCAGCCCTCTTTCTGCGCCAGCGCGATCATCGTTTGCCCTACCGCTTCCGGCAGCACGACGCAGAAAAACCCCTCCTCCTCGATCAGACGCGCGGCACAGCGCAGCAGGCTTGCGTGATCCAGCGTCGCCGTCGAGCGGGCCGCGTCGCGCTCCGGCGTCGCACAGGCGACATCGGGCGGATAATAGGGCGGATTGCTGACAATTAACGAATAGCGTTGGCCGCAGTTGTCGGCAAAGGCGGCAATATCCTGCTGATGGACGTGCACGCGCGCTGGCCACGGCGACTGTGCGACATTTTCCTGCGCCTGCTGCGCGGCATCAACATCCAGCTCTACCGCGTCGATGATCACGGCATCCGGCGTACGCTGCGCCAGCATCAGGGCGATTAGCCCGCTGCCGCAGCCGATATCCAGCACGCGGCGCACGTTTGCTACCGGCGCCCATGCGCCCAGCAAAATAGCGTCGGTGCCCACTTTCATGGCGCAGCGGTCGTGCGCCACAAAAAATTGTTTGAAGGTAAAACCGTTTCTTTTTAACAATGGCCGCACATGCGGCTTTTCCTGCGTCATACTCTGCAACCATTACCTTTTTTCCTGCCGTGCGGCAGCGCTTCAGTGTAACGTGACAGCCTCAGGAATACACGTAGTGGGCTGGCCGCCGCGGATTAACAGATGAAGATTGCGTTTGATCTGTCTATAATCAGCGCCCCAAACTGAGGTAGACCATGACCGTAACCACATTTTCCGAACTCGAACTCGACGAAAGCCTGCTGGAAGCCCTGCAGGAAAAAGGCTTCACGCGCCCGACAGCAATTCAGGCCGAGGCGATCCCGCCCGCGCTGGAGGGCCGCGACGTTCTGGGTTCGGCGCCTACCGGAACCGGGAAAACCGCCGCTTATCTCCTGCCGGTACTGCAGCATCTGCTCGACTTTCCGCGTAAAAAGTCAGGCCCGCCGCGCATCCTGATCCTGACCCCCACGCGCGAGCTGGCGATGCAGGTCGCCGACCATGCACGTGAACTGGCGAAACATACTCACCTGGATATCGCGACTATCACCGGCGGCGTGGCGTATATGAACCATGCGGAAGTGTTCAGCGAGAACCAGGATGTGGTGGTAGCGACTACCGGTCGTCTGCTTCAGTACATCAAAGAAGAGAACTTCGATTGCCGCGCCGTTGAGACCTTAATTCTTGACGAGGCCGACCGCATGCTGGATTTGGGCTTCGCGCAGGATATCGAAACCATCGCAGGCGAAACCCGCTGGCGTAAGCAGACCATGCTCTTCTCCGCCACGCTGGAAGGCAATGCGATCAAAGATTTCGCTGAGCGTCTGCTTAACGATCCGGTGGAAGTTGAAGCCGATCCGAGCCGTCGTGAACGCAAAAAGATCCAGCAGTGGTACTACCGCGCTGACGATCTGGAACATAAAACCAAACTGCTGATCCACCTGCTGAAGCAGCCGGACGTGACACGTTCGATCGTCTTTGTGCGCAAGCGTGAACGTCTGCATGAGCTGGTGAAGTGGCTGCACGATGCGGGGATCCGCAGCTGTTATCTGGAAGGTGAGATGGTGCAGGCCAAGCGCACCGAAGCGATCAAACGCATCACCGACGGCCGCGTCAACGTGCTGGTGGCGACCGACGTCGCCGCGCGCGGTATTGATATCGAAGATGTCAGCCACGTCTTTAACTTTGATATGCCGCGCACCGCCGATACCTATCTGCACCGTATCGGCCGCACCGCGCGCGCCGGTCGTAAAGGCACCGCGCTGTCGCTGGTAGAAGCGCACGATCATCTGCTGCTGGGTAAAATCAGCCGCTACCTGAACGAACCGCTAAAGCCGCGCGTCGTTGATGAGCTGCGCCCGGTTACGCGTGCGCCGAGCGCCAAAACCACCGGAAAACCGTCGAAAAAAGCGCTTGCGAAACGGAAAGAGAAAAAAGAGAGCGAAGCGGAAAAACCGCGCGTGAAGAAGCGTCACCGCGATGCCAAAAACGTGGGCAAACGCCGCAAGCCGAGCGCTGCCACGCCAGCCAGCGGCGATGCGGAATAAATCAGCACCGCTATAAAAAAATCGCCTCAACTGAGGCGATTTTTTTTAGTTAAGCGGGCAAAACAGCCGTTATCCCCTTTAGCCAAAGGCTCTGAGCTACAGGATGCAGTTCTGGCAACGCTGTTAACGTTAATAAAAGCAGATTTTGTTTTTTATCAGCAACATATATTTAACAACGACGTGGGTGCTTTTTCTGCATCCGCCTAAAGTTCTACCGTTACAGGCTTTCTGTAAAAGTACGGGTAATCACGTCACGCTGCTGTTCCGGCGTCAGCGCATTAAAACGCACCGCGTAGCCTGAAACGCGGATCGTCAGCTGCGGATATTTCTCCGGGTGCTTAACCGCATCTTCCAGCGTTTCGCGACGCAGCACGTTAACGTTCAGGTGCTGACCGCCTTCAATACGCACCTGCGGTTTCATCTCCATTGGCACTTCGCGGTAAGCGAATTCGCCCAGTTCGCTGATTGCCACTACCTGATCTTCTTCGTAGCCCGCTTTAGCGCACAGGCAGCGCGCTTCCGCTTTTTCGTCGTCGATCAGCCAGAAGGAGTTCATTAAATCGGGATTATTGGTTTGGGTAATTTGAATGCCTGTGATCATAATCAGTTCTCCAGAACAAGGCGCTATTCTGCTCAGCGCGGTAAGTAAAAAATGGGTAAATCACCTTAATAGCCTGATATAACACCCGTCCTCTGAAGAGGCTTTGACCTCAGTCAATTTCCACAGCCGCGATTTTCACTGCTAATTTCAATTAATTGATTCAGATAATCTTTTTGTTTAAAAAATATTTTGTAAATTTCAAATATTTTTTACCTTCAACCTGACGCGGTGAAACGTTAAGCTTAAGAGACCGATCTTTAAGGGAGCAAATCATGACGGATAAACTGACCTGGCACGACGTGCTGGCCGAAGAGAAAGAGAAGCCCTACTTTAATGAAACGCTAAAACTGGTGGCTAACGAACGGGCGGCTGGCGTGACGGTTTATCCGCCGCAGAAAGATGTCTTCAATGCGTTTCGCCTGACCGAGCTGGGCGACGTGAAGGTCGTCATTCTGGGCCAGGATCCCTACCACGGCCCGAATCAGGCGCATGGCCTGGCCTTCTCCGTCCTGCCCGGCGTGCCGGTGCCGCCCTCTTTACAGAACATGTATAAAGAGCTGGAGCAGGAGTTTCCTGACTTTAAACGTCCGCAGCACGGCTTTCTGGAAAGCTGGGCGAAACAGGGCGTGATGCTGCTGAATACGGTGCTGACCGTCGAGGCGGGCAAGGCGCATTCCCATGCGCGCTTCGGCTGGGAAACCTTTACCGACAACGTGATCGCCGCCATAAACGAGCATCGCGAAGGCGTAGTGTTCCTGCTCTGGGGATCGCACGCGCAGAAGAAAGGCAGCATTATCGATCGGCAGCGCCATCATGTGTTACAGGCGCCACATCCCTCGCCGCTTTCCGCGCATCGCGGCTTTTTTGGCTGCGGACATTTCGCGCAGGCGAATGCGCTGCTGAAGCAGGCGGGCGAAACGCCCATCGACTGGATGCCGCAGCTGCCTGCCAGCTGAGCCGCAAATAAAAACGGCCGCGTCACTGCGCGGCCGTCTGATTCTCTTTGCTTTCGTGCTTAGCTTTTGGCTTTCGCGACCGCAACCATCGCCGGACGCAGCAGGCGACCGTTCAGGGTATAGCCGCGCTGCATCACCATCATCACATGGTTAGGCGCTACGTCGTCCGATTCCATCATCGACATTGCCTGATGAATTTCCGGGTTAAACGGCACGTTGGTGTCGCCGACAACTTCAACGCCGAACTTGCGCACCGCGCCAAGCAGCGATTTCAGGGTCAGCTCGATACCTTCAATCATCGAAGCCAGCTCAGGATTCTCTTTGTCCGCTACTTCCAGCGCGCGCTCCAGGCTGTCGATAACCGGCAGCAACTCGTTAGCGAATTTTTCCAGCGCGAATTTGTGCGCTTTCTCAACGTCGATTTCGGTGCGGCGACGGATGTTTTCGATTTCCGCCTGCGCGCGCAGCTGGGCGTCGCGTACGCCGGACTGAGACTGCGCCAGTTCAGCTTCCAGCTGAGCAATACGCTCATCACGCGGATCCACCTCTACTGCCGTCTCCGCTTCCTGAGGTTGCTGCTGATCCTGTTGAATTTCGTCTGAGACTTGCTCGTTTGGGGTGTTCTGTTCTTTACTACTCATGAATTTCTCCGCGTTTTGCACATTCATCTCGCCAGTCCGCTTATTATGGGGATCGGTTTGACGGTTTCAAGGGAACCCATCACATTGCCTTGCCGTTTTGGCTTATGAGGAAAGACCCACCAAATGAACAAACACTTTAACTGCATTGGTATTGTAGGCCATCCGCGTCACCCTACCGCTCTCACGACACATGAGATGCTGTGGCGCTGGCTGACGTCCAGAGGTTATCAAGTGATTATTGAGCAGCAGATCGCGCAGGAACTCAATCTGCAGGATGCGCAGACCGGCACGCTGGCGGAGATTGGACAGCAGGCGGACCTGGCGGTAGTGGTCGGCGGCGACGGCAATATGCTGGGCGCGGCGCGCGTGCTGGCGCGCTACGACATCAAGGTAATCGGCATTAACCGCGGCAATCTGGGTTTTCTTACCGACCTTGATCCCGACAATGCACAGCAGCAGCTGGATGAGGTGCTGCAGGGGAACTATTTCGTTGAAAGCCGCTTTCTGCTGGAAGCGCGCGTATGCAAAGACGACTGCTCGCCGCGTCTGGGCCTGGCGATCAATGAAGTGGTGCTGCATCCCGGCAAAGTGGCGCACATGATCGAGTTCGAAGTCTATATCGACGAGGTGTTCGCCTTTTCGCAGCGCTCCGATGGCCTGATTATCTCTACGCCGACCGGCTCGACCGCTTACTCGCTGTCGGCGGGCGGACCGATTTTAACCCCGTCGCTCGACGCTATCGCGCTGGTGCCGATGTTCCCCCATACCCTGTCGGCGCGCCCGCTGGTAATCAACAGCAGCAGCACCATCCGGCTGCGTTTTTCCTCGCGCCGCAGCGATTTAGAGATCAGCTGCGACAGCCAGATCGCCCTGCCGATTCAGGAAGGAGAAGATGTTCTGATCCGCCGCAGCGAGAACCATCTGAATCTTATCCACCCTAAAAACTATAGCTATTTCAATACCCTGAGTTCAAAGCTGGGCTGGTCGAAAAAATTGTTTTAATTTCAGCGCGCCCTCTTTACTGGATAAAAAACCAGTTTATACTGTACGAAAAACCATATCTGTTTTTCCATACAGGTGATTCTATGCTGGCACAGCTGACCATCAGTAATTTCGCTATCGTTCGTGAGCTCGACATTGATTTCCAACGCGGTATGACAGCGATTACCGGTGAGACCGGCGCGGGTAAGTCTATTGCTATTGACGCGCTCGGCCTGTGCCTTGGCGGCCGCGCTGAAGCGGACATGGTGCGTCAGGGTGCCGCGCGCGCCGACCTCTGCGCCCGCTTCAACCTCAAGTCCTCGCCTTCCGCGCAGCGCTGGCTGGAGGAGAATCAGCTGGATGACGGCAATGAGTGTCTGCTGCGCCGCGTTATCAGCGCTGACGGCCGCTCACGCGGCTTTATCAACGGCACCGCGGTGCCGCTGTCGCAGCTGCGCGATCTGGGTCAGTTGCTGATTCAGATCCACGGCCAGCACGCCCATCAGCTTCTGCTGAAGGCTGACCATCAGAAACACCTGCTTGACGCCTACGCTGGTCATGACGATTTGCTGCTGCAGATGCGCAACGATTATCAGGCCTGGCATCAGAGCTGCCGCAACCTGGCGCAGCATCAGCAGCTGTCGCAGGAGCGCGAGGCGCGCCGCGAACTGCTGCAGTATCAGCTGAAAGAACTCAACGACTTCGCCCCACAGGCGAACGAGTATGAGCAGATTGATGAAGAGTACAAACGTCTCGCCAACAGCGGACAGTTGCTCTCCACCAGCCAGCAGGCGCTGCAGCTGCTCGCCGACGGCGACGACAGCAACCTCAACAGCCTGCTTTACACCGCGCGCCAGATGGTGACGGAAGTGGTGACGCTCGATGACAAGCTGAGCGGCGTGCTAAATATGCTGGAAGAAGCGGCGATTCAGCTCAGCGAAGCGAGCGATGAGCTGCGCCACTACGTTGATCGTCTCGACCTCGACCCCAATCGTCTGTATGAGTTGGAACAGCGTATCTCCCGCTATATCGCGCTGGCGCGTAAGCACCACGTTGCGCCGGAAGGCCTGGCGGAGCTGCATCAGCAGCTGCTGGCGGAAGCGGAGCTGCTTTCGCAGCAGGAGAGTGACCAGGAGAGTCTGCAGGCGTTAGTTAGCGAGCACTATCAGGCTGCGCTGCATAGCGCTGAACGTCTGCACCAGCAGCGCCAGCAGTATGGCGCCGAGCTGGAGCAGTTGATTACTCAGAGCATGCATCAGCTCTCTATGCCGCATGGCCGTTTCACCATTGCGCTCGCGTTCAATCCCGATCATCTGACCGCCGACGGCGCGACGCGTATCGACTTCCAGGTTACCACTAACCCAGGCCAGCCCTTGCAGCCGCTGGGTAAAGTGGCCTCCGGCGGTGAGCTGTCGCGTATTGCGCTGGCGATCCAGGTGATTACCGCGAAGAAAATGGAAACCCCGGCGATGATCTTCGACGAAGTGGACGTCGGTATCAGCGGCCCGACCGCCGCCGTGGTAGGCCGTCTGCTGCGCCAGCTGGGCGAATCGACCCAGGTAATGTGCGTTACCCACCTACCGCAGGTAGCTGGCTGTGGTCATCAGCACTTCTTTGTCAGCAAAGAGACCGATGGTGCCATGACCGAAACTCATATGCAGGCGCTGGACAAGCGTGCGCGCTTACAGGAGCTGGCGCGTCTGCTGGGCGGCAGCGAAGTCACGCGCAATACCCTCGCGAACGCGAAAGAACTTTTAGCGGCGTGAGGGTCGCACTTTCTTCCCGCTGCGTGGTCATATGCTTGCTCTGTCGATGTAGAGGTTTCCAATAGCGAAAAGGTTTATTATCATCGGCAACTTATGTCGCCTGAATAATAAAGCCTGCCGCAGGCAGAGTTCAGAATTTGATGGCAAAAAAACAGCCTGAGAAAAGGCGTTTGGCCCCAGAAAAGGAATGTAGAGATGCGCTGTAAAACGCTGACTGCCGCGGCAGTGGTAATGTTGATGATGACCGCCGGATGCTCCACCCTTGAGCGCGTGGTTTACCGCCCAGATATCAACCAGGGCAACTACCTGGTTGCCAACGATGTGGCGAAAATCCACAACGGCATGACGCAGCAGCAGGTCGCCTATACGCTCGGTACGCCGATGATGCGTGACCCGTTTGGCAGCAACGTCTGGTATTACGTGTTCCGTCAGGAACCAGGCCATGAAAGCGTGAAGCAGCAGACGCTGACGCTCACCTTCGACAGCAACGGCGTGCTGACCAATATCGACAATAAACCGAATTTAGCAACGTCGAGTGACTGATCGAACACGCAACAAAAAAGGCGCCGCTGGCGCCTTTTGCATTTCTGGCCTGTCTGTTCTGACTGCCGCTATTTTTTGCCGCTGGCTGAGCGTTCTGCGCGCTGACGACGCAGCTCTTTGGGGTCGGCAATCAGCGGGCGATAGATTTCTACCCTGTCGCCTTCCTGTAGCGTGTCGCCCAGCTTAACCGGCCGGCTAAAGACGCCAACCTTATTGCGACTGAGATCGATATCGCGGCGCAGCTCAAGCAGGCCTGATGCGACGATTGCCTGCTCGACAGTGCTTCCCTCTTCCAGCGTGACCACGCGCTGATACTGTTTTTCCGGCAGCGCGTAAACCACCTCAACGGAGATCTCAGGCACTGTAGACCTCTTTGGCGCGCTGGGTAAAAGCCTGCACCATGCTGTTTGCCAGCTCTTTGAAGATGCGACCGAACGCCATCTCTACCAGCATATTGGTGAACTCAAAATCCAGGCTGAGTTCTACCTTGCAGGCGTCATCGCCCAGCGAGATAAAGTGCCATCCGCCGGTAAGCTTGCGGAACGGGCCGTCCACCAGTTGCATCTGGATACGTTGATTGTCGGTTAGGGTGTTACGCGTAGTAAATGTCTTACTGATGCCCGCTTTTGAGACGTCTACGGAGGCCGTCATCTGATTTTCAGACGATTCCAGCACGCGACTGCCAGTGCATCCTGGCAAAAACTGTGGATAGGCATCCACATCGTTGACCAGCTGGTACATTTGCTCAGCGCTGAAGGGCACCAGCGCCGAACGACTAATCTGAGCCATAATGGTTCCTGTTCATCACAAAACCGCTGAATTGTAGCATTTCCAGCGATCAAACAAAAATTCCCCGCTTTCAGAGGTGTGCTAGAATATCCCGTTTCCCGGTGCCCCGCTGGACAAGGGGTGCGATGGCCGCTTAAGTGATGTAAAATACGCCGCACTATGACAAAGAAAAAAGTACATAAACCCGGTTCTGCCACTATTGCCCTTAACAAACGCGCCCGTCATGAATACTTCATTGAAGAAGAGTTCGAAGCGGGATTGTCGCTACAAGGATGGGAAGTCAAATCGCTCCGTGCGGGTAAAGCCAACATCAGCGACAGCTATATCCTGCTGCGCGATGGCGAAGCTTATCTGTTCGGCTCCACCTTCCAGCCGCTGGCGGTCGCCTCGACACATGTCGTCTGCGATCCGACGCGCAACCGTAAGCTGCTGCTGAACCAGCGCGAACTCGACTCGCTTTATGGCCGCGTTAACCGCGAAGGCTATACCGTTGTTGCGCTGTCGCTTTACTGGAAAAACGCCTGGTGCAAGCTGAAGATTGGCGTGGCGCGCGGTAAGAAAGAGCATGACAAACGCGACGACATCAAAGAGCGCGAGTGGAAGCTCGATAAAGCGCGCATCATGAAAAATCGCAACCGCTAATCGCTGGATAGTTTTAAAGTTTTTTGCTAGAGTAGTTGGTTCCTGGGGCTGATTCTGGATTCGACGGGATTTGCGAAACCCAAGGTGCATGCCGAGGTGCGGTAGGCCTCGCTAAAAAACCGCAAAAAAATAGTCGCAAACGACGAAAACTACGCACTAGCAGCTTAATAACCTGCTTAGAGCCCTCTCTCCCTAGCCTCCGCTCTTAGGACGGGGATCAAGAGAGGTCAAACCCAAAAGAGATCGCGTGGATGCCTTGCCTGGGGTTGAAGCGTTAAATCTAATCAGGATAGTCTGTCAGTGGCGTGTCTGTCCGCAGCTGCCAGGCGAATGTAAAGACTGACTAAGCATGTAGTACTGAGGATGTAGGAATTTCGGACGCGGGTTCAACTCCCGCCAGCTCCACCAAAATTCTCCATCGGTGATTACCAGAGTCATCCGATGAAGTCCTAAGAGCCCGCACGGCGCAAGCCCTGCGGGCTTTTTTGTGCCCTCAATTTGTCCCGCGAAGTCCGAAGAGAACTAATTAAATCCGAACCTTTTAGGCCCATTGATAGGCCCAACGAAAAGCTCTATTGTTTTCGTTGGGCCTAAACGCATGGAGACTCCCATGGCAAGAAAAACCAAGCCGTTAACCGATACGGAAATCAAAGCCGCCAAACCTAAAGATGCCGATTACCAGCTGTATGATGGTGATGGGCTTACTCTGCTAATCAAGTCCAGCGGCAGTAAGCTCTGGCAATTTCGTTACTATCGGCCTCTAACCAAGCAGCGAACCAAACAGAGCTTCGGTGCCTACCCTACCGTCTCACTTTCTGATGCACGTAAACTCAGAGCCGAATCTAAAGTTTTATTGGCAAAAGACATTGATCCTCAGGAACATCAGAAAGAACAGATGAGAAATTCTCAAGAGGCCAAAACCAACACTTTCCGGTTAGTTGCCGAGCGTTGGTGGAATGTGAAGAAAGCCAGCGTAACAGAAGACTATGCCGACGATATCTGGCGCTCGCTTGAGAGGGATGTTTTCCCAGCAATCGGTGATATCAGTGTCACTGAGATTAAGGCTCATACTCTGGTCAAAGCAGTTCAACCGGTTCAGGCCAGAGGTGCATTAGAGACTGTCCGACGCCTTTGTCAGCGTATTAACGAAGTCATGATTTATGCGCAGAACACTGGCCTGATTGATGCGGTACCCAGCGTGAACATAGGGAAAGCATTCGAGAAACCGCAGAAGAAAAACATGCCAAGTATCCGCCCGGATCAGCTACCACAATTAATGCAAACGATGCGTACAGCAAGTATAAGTTTGCCCACGCGATGCCTGTTTATGTGGCAGCTTCTCACCATCACTCGCCCTGCCGAAGCCGCTGAAGCTCGATGGGATGAGATCGATTTTGATGCCAACGAATGGAGAATTCCTGCGGCTCGAATGAAGATGAACCGGGATCATACGGTTCCATTATCTGATGGGGCTCTCGCTATTCTAGAAATGATAAAGTCTTTTAGCGGTGGTCGAGAATTTATCTTTCCCAGTCGCATCAAACCAACCCAGCCAATGAACAGCCAAACAGTGAATGCAGCACTCAAGCGTGCTGGCTTAGGAGGCGTACTCGTATCACACGGTTTACGTTCTATCGCCAGTACGGCACTCAATGAGGAAGGATTTCCGCCTGATGTTATTGAGGCTGCACTTGCTCATGTGGATAAGAATGAGGTTCGTCGCGCTTACAATCGAAGTGACTATCTTGAGCAACGACGACCGATGATGCAGTGGTGGGCTGATTTTGTTAAAGCAGCAGATAGCGGCAGCATCGTGAATAGTGGGGTTAGGGGAATACGTCTTGTAGGATGAATCCTTTATCAGCACCCATAATGGGTGCTGATAATTCAACTATTAATAATACGGGCTTTTATCCTTTGACTTTCTTTTTTCTAGCAACTGTGTTATCGAAAGCCAATTTGATACTTTCAATATTCCTTGACCAGTTTTTTATAATGGTATCTGCCAACGCATCAGGGCTCATTGTTGATATCTGAATCGCCACGGGTTTAACAGACACCTCAGAGTCATTTAAGATGGCTTAAAGAGAGGTGCCCATGAGCGGTAAGCG
>NZ_RYDU01000049.1:0-509 GCF_003970755.1 Pantoea sp. YU22
CTGCGTTGTCTGTATGCAGGATGCGCGCTTGCAGCGATAAGATTGCGTCTTCTGGAGTCAGGACTCTTCGTCCTCGCCGCCATACGCGCCTCAGCGTGTCAGATGCCTCTGTTACACCCTCGCCTGTGATTTCTCATTTTTATAAACGACTGCGTTGTCTGATCGCGCTTACAGCAATAAGGCAGTTGATAAAAACACAGAATTTTCAGCGAGGGTGGTGAGGGCCATCGCAGCCGCTGAGCGGAGGAGGGATTTCAGGACGAGCGGCAGGGATGCCGCGAAGAGGCTGGCATGAGCCATGGAGGGCGAATCCAGCCGGTCCGTCAGAAATCCTGACGAAGCGAAGGGACCCGCGCAGCGGGCGGCAGAGCTGGCCCAGGGCGCGGGTGCAGGGCCGACGCCTTGCGGCCCTGCTCGGTCGCCCGCAGAGGGCGGGATGAAACTGCCCGGCTGTTGGGCGAACGAAACCTGCACTGAAGCCCCCCGTCTGTCGTGCGAACGAAACCTGC
>NZ_RYDU01000050.1:0-472 GCF_003970755.1 Pantoea sp. YU22
CAGATGTCACCGACAGAATATGAAAACCAGTATTATCAACGGCTCGGAAGTGTCTAGATTATCCGTGGCGATTCATGAATGTGTTGCTATTAAAGCGTTCATTAAGTCAGCTGAATTATTTGATAGATGTATTGGTATGTCATGGTTTCATGTTTCTGTGAGTACCCAAAAAAAATTATCACATGTTAGAGCTAAGGCCGGAAAAGAAGGAGGGAACAGTAAAGCGGAAGTATATCGAGTAATTCAAGATAAACTTGTTTATTTGATCAATGAATCTGTTCCTAAAGGTGGGTGGAAAAGTAAAGCAGCTGCGGTGAATGACCTCATTGACCCCTTGTGGCAATTTGTCGAAGAGTCAAATTTTGAAATTAATAATCAAAGTAAAAAATACCGGATTGAATCGCCACGGATAATCTAGACACTTCCGAGCCGTTGATAATACTGGTTTTCATATTCTGTCGGTGACATCTGT
>NZ_RYDU01000006.1:0-247107 GCF_003970755.1 Pantoea sp. YU22
AACAGATGTCACCGACAGAATATGAAAACCAGTATTATCAACGGCTCGGAAGTGTCTAGATTATCCGTGGCGATTCATGCTGCTTCTTAACCGGAAGGTTAAAGCAGGCTCCAGAAGAAAAGGAGCCTGCTGGTGGCATCACGTTGGCGAGGACATCGCTTTAACGAAGCGGCGCGTAATCTGTTGCGGACGTGTTATTGCTCCGCCAACCACAACCGCATGCGCGCCCAGCTTCAGACAATCCGCCGCCATCTCTGGCGTCGCAACATTACCCTCTGCGATGACAGGAACCTTAACGGCCTCGATAACCTCCTGAAGAAAGGCATAGCCCTTGTCCGCCAGGCTCTGTCCCTCTGTCTCCCGGGTATAACCATGCAGCGTAGTGCCTATACAATCAAAGGCAAGCGATGCCGCATGGCGGGCTTCTGCGACAGTCGCGATATCGGCCATCAATAACAAATCTGGATAACGTTCGCGTATGGCAGCGACCAGTTCGGATAACTGCAGCTCACCCGGACGCCGACGCATGGTTGCATCCATGGCGATCATCGGTGGGTTCGCCGCCATCAGCTCATCGACTTCTTGAAGAGTGGCGGTAATAAATACCTCACTTCCGCTGTAATCCCGCTTGAGGATAGCAATCACTGGCAAGTCAACCGCCTCCTGAATTTGCTGAACGTCAGGCAGGCTGTTTGCTCTGATAGCCGCTGCGCCTCCCTCAGCTGCTGCCACGGCCATGCGCGACATAATCCAGGGACTGTGCAGCGGTTCATTTTCCAGCGCCTGGCAGGAAACGATCAGCTGACCCTTAATTTTAACCAACATGTCTGCTTTCATAGCGCAAGTAACTCCTCAACTTCATTTTTAATAATGGTGACGTGAGGACCATAAATTACCTGCACGCCATTTCCGTGCTGAACGACAGCGCGTGCACCTGTCTCTTTCAGAGCAACTTCATTCATTTTCGTGACGTCGACCAGCGTGATGCGCAGACGGGTGGCGCAACAATCCAGCTCCGCGATATTCTCTTTGCCCCCCAATGCCGTGATGACCTTTTGAGGACGTTCTCCTGTCTGCATCTGCGCGCTTTCTGTTTCTGCTGTTGCATCTTCGCGCCCCGGCGTTTTGAAATTGAATCGCGTAATCACAATACGGAAAGTGAAGTAGTAAAGGAGAAACCAGGGAACGCCGACCAACGGCACGTACAGCCAATGCGTTTTGTCCTCGCCCTGCAGTACGCCGAACAGAATGAAATCGATCAGGCCGCCAGAAAATGTCTGACCAATCGTGATATGGAGGATATGCGCGATCATGAACGCCAGACCGTCAAACACAGCATGGATCACATACAAAACCGGCGCGATAAACAGGAAAGAAAACTCAATAGGCTCAGTGATACCCGTCAGGAACGACGTCAGCGCAGCTGACAGCAGCAGCCCGGCCACCCGCTTGCGGTTATCCGGTCTGGCGGTGTGGTACATGGCAAGGCAGGCACCGATCAGGCCGAACATCATGGTGATAAAACGCCCGGACATAAAGCGCGAAGTGCCGATATAGAATTCATGCGTAGCAGGGTCGGCAAGCTGTGCAAAGAAGATGCGTTGCGTACCTTCAATTAATTGACCGTTAACCATTTCGCTGCCGCCGAGCGCGGTAGTCCAGAATGGCAGATAGAAAATATGATGCAGGCCAAACGGGCCAAGCATACGCAGTACAAAGCCGTAGATGAAGGTGCCGAGGTAGCCGGTAGCATCGACCAGATTCCCCAGTCCGAAAATCAGCTTTTGAAAATGCGGCCAGACCACCGTCATTGCTGCGCCAACCAGAATTGCGACCAGTGAACTGATGATAGGCACGAATCGCGATCCGCCAAAGAAACCCAGGAACTGTGGCAGCTTAATCTTGTTATAACGGTTATGCAGCCACGACGTGATTAGGCCAATAACCACACCACCGAACACGCCCGTTTCCAGTGTCTGAATACCGAGCGCCATACCCTGGCCCACAGCGCCGATATTCGTCGTCGCCAGCACACCTGTCAGCGAGAGCAGGGCATTAATGGTGGCGTTCATTACCAGGTAGGCCAGCAGCGAAGCCAGACCCGCTGTGCCTTTATCGCTTTTCGCCAGACCGACACCAACACCAACAGCAAACAGGACCGCGAGATTAGCAAAGACCACCGAGCCCGCGCTCGCCATGATGGTAAAGATCCCCTGCAACCATGCCACGTCCAGGAAGGGATAAGCCTTGATTGTATTGGGATTAGAGAGTGCGCCACCCATGCCGAGCAGTAATCCTGCGGCGGGTAACACCGCGATCGGCAGCATAAACGATTTTCCAAAGCGCTGCGCTTTTTCGAACCAGCCGCCTGATAAAGCACCACTGAAGATCGACATAAATTTCCCCGATGTATTGTTGTGATGAAAATTATTATCACAAATACATTTATTAGGTGAAAATTATCATCATTATTGTGATAGCGATTACTTATAATGGAATCTTCTGGCTTAAACGAGGGGCTTTACGCACACTATGCGCAATGCATATCGGGTATAGGGACAGGTCCAATGACGGAAAACGAGAATATCTTGCTGCACCTGCGACAAGGCCTGCCGGGCTTTAGCCCGACGCTGCAAAAGCTTGGGGATTTTATTCTCACTGAGCCGCAGAGGGTGCTGTATCTGACCATTACAGAGCTGGCTAAGGAGAGCGAAACCAGTGAGGCGAGCGTTACCCGTTTGTGTCGTCATCTGAGATGTAAAGGCTATACAGAATTCAAAATGGCGCTGGCGCTCGATATTCAGCAGAGCCATCCGGACACGCCTGATGGCGGCGACAACATTGATATTTTGGTAGAAGAATCGGTACAGGCGCTGAGAGACACCGGAAAGTTCATTAACCGCGAGGTGCTTCGTCAGGCAGGCCTCGCTTTGCATCAGGCTTCTTCGATTCAAATCTACGGCGTCGCGGCCAGCGCGATTACCGGTGATTACCTGCACTACAGGCTGCTCCGGTTGGGTAAATCCGCGCTGCTGTTTAATGATATGCATCGGGCCGCAATGAATGCATCTACTGTGAAGGAAGGCGACCTGGTGATTGCCATCTCCAGCTCTGGCTCAACGAAGGATCTGATGTATGCGGTAAAACTTGCCAGCAAGCAAAAGGCTCGCGTACTGATGTTGAGTAATACGCTGAGCAGCCCGTTAGGGAAACTTGCCGATATGCTGCTGGTTGCTGCAAGGCCGGAAGGGCCGCTAAATGCCGGATCACTGAGCGCCAAAGTAGGGACCATGCTGCTGGTTGAGGTGCTTATACGGGAGCTTATGACGCACGACAGTCGGTATTCTACATTGAGCCAGCAGACCGCCAGCGCGACACTGCCGATGCTGATTTGATACAAAGAACCGACCGGCATCCGCCATTCCACTGACTGAGACAGGCCGGGAGAATATCGTTAAAACACGATATTTCTCATCAAACAGAGCGCCTGTCATCGCTGTGTGCCGCGGCTGCGTACGGGCAAAGTGAGAAGGGGTTTCGAAGGACATGAAAAGCAATTGCTACAGGGGTTAACCTTTTATGAGCAATGTGATTACTGGCTTTATAATGGCCCTTCGATTCCTTCTCAAATAATCATTTCAAATTCACTGAGTCAGTCATGGCACTGGATTAATGTGTAATGGTGCGCACAATGTCATTAACGATCCTTTGCCCATCAATGTTTGTGCAAACTCGAACATTAGCAGGCTTATTCCGTAATGGAACGGTCTGGCCAACCGTTAAATGACCGGTTGTTTCAATTCCGATCGCCATCTCTTCGAAGACGCCAGCCGACGCATCCGCTGCAACGACTACTGCCAACGGATCGTACAGGACGCATCCTTCTGACCAGTCAAACATTGGGGCGTCGAAATAGCTGGCGCAAACCTGTTTAAACAATGTATTGAGCGGCTTATCTTCTTTAACGCGGGCAAGATGTTCATGCGTCAGTACTAAACCGGTCGCAGCATTGGTCACATCAAGGCTTACCATAGAAAGTGGGATACCGGAGCGAAAGACGATATCTGCCGCCTGCGGATCAAACCAAATGTTGCATTCTGCCACGGGGGTAATGTTGCCACGCCCCCATGTCGCATCCATACCCAGCGCGCCGGCCATCATCACGACTTCTTTAATCAATGGCGCAATTTCCGGCGCTTTGATTAAAGCCAGCGCCAGATTACTTTGCGCGCCGATGCAGACCAGCGAGATCTCCCCTGGATACTTGCGCACCATGTCAATAATCAGCTCGCTGGCATGTTGACCGCAATGCGACGCTTCCGCCTCAGGCAGAGTAATACTTCCTTCGCGTCCGCGTGGGCCTTGATACGCTTTTTGCAACAGTTCAGGCAAGGTACCGCTCAGGGGAAGCGCCTGGCCCACGGCAACCGGTATATCGGTCCGTTGCGCCACCTGTAATATACGCGTGGCGCAACGTGCGCCCAGCAGCGGTGGGCAATTGCCAAATACGGTGGTAATTGCCACCAGCTCCAGTCGCGGATCCTGAAGGGCCAGCATAATGGCGATGGGGTCATCAGCGTCAGTACCGGGAATGCCTGTCGCCGGATCGGTATCAATAATGATTTTACGTGCGCTCACATCGCCTCCTTACAGGCCCATTTTTATCAACTTTTTCATGTTGTTTTTATCCAGGCTCTCCAGGCTGTCGCCAAAAAGCGTATGGCTGGCGCTATCAACACGTAGCTTGCCCATCCCTTCAATTTGAGTGCCTTGCTGGATGGGTTGGTTTTCCGCCACCCTTTTTCCGATACGTACAAACAACTCACCAGCTGTCATGGGGTTCCAGATATAGCCGCCTTTGATATTGTCGCTGCGCACCAGCGACGCGGCCTGGCTTGGGCTATAAGCCCCTACCACACAGACTTTGTCTTTGGCTCGACGGTTTGCCACAGCACGCCCCGCACCGACCGGGCCAGGCGATCCAAACGCCATCATGCCTTTGAAATCAGGATACTTATTCATCATCTCGTTGGTCACGCGCATGGATTCATCCACCGACTCGCCTGTACCAAAGAGATCCCCCACTTGTTGCATGTTGGGATAGTGCTGTTTTTGATAATCAATCGCCGACTGTGCCCATACACGATGCAACGGGATGGTAAGGCTACCGACAATGATGGCGTATTGCCCCTGCTCATGCATGCACTGCGCCATAAGCTGCATGTGTCGTTCGCCAAAGGTTTTGGCATCGACGAGTTCAAAATCCCAGTCGGCATATTTTTGCGACGGGGACTCATGAGTGATCACTTTAATGCCTGCCTGCTGGGCTTTCTTCAGCACGGGTTCGAGCGCCGCCGGGTCGACAGGCACGACACCGATGATATCGACCTTTTGAGCGATAAGATCTTCAATAGCCTTGACCTGTTGCGCCGGATCCTGTGCGGTCGGCCCGACCTGCCAGGCATTGATTCCCTCTTTTGCCGCCTCTTTTTTAATCCCTTCTTCCATGGAATTAAACCAGGCGTTGCCGCCTACTTTGACAACTACCCCCATTTTAAGAGGTTCGGCTGCCAGCGCATGGCCGCATAGCGTCAGAGAGATCAGGGCAGCAGCAATTCTTTTCATTTTTATCTCCGGTTTTTATTTATATAGGGTAGGGTGAGGGCGGATGCGCGCACCGTTACAGCTGTTACGTTGCTTCGGCGCTAACCTGTTCAACGAAGGTAACCGCCAGTTCCGGATATTGCTGCATGCGTGCTATCGCATCGGAGTAGAGCGGCATCGCATTGGCCGCGCCTGCCCGTTCAACACAGACCGAGGCGTAGGCGGATGCAAAGAGTGCCGCTTGTTCCAGTGGCTCCCCGGCCGCAAGCCTTGCCGCCAGCGCGCCATTAAAGGAGTCGCCCGCGCCGGTGCTGTCGACCGGCTGCGCCGGATAAACAGGAATGTGGGCAAGATATTTTTCGGTCGATAACAGCGCGCCCTGCATTCCCAGGGTAATGATCAATTGACGGACACCCGTTGCGTGCAGCGCTTCCGCTGCACGCTGTGCGCTGGCGTAATCCTTTACCTCAATGCCGGTAAGCTGAGAGGCCTCCGTGCTGTTTGGCGTCAAGAGATCGATGTTTTTCAAAAACGCCGCGCTCACTTTTTGCCAGGGCGCAGGATTGACGATTACATAGGTTCCTGCCTGACGCGCGTTTCTCACCATGCGCTGGATGGCGCTAAGGTTATTTTCCAGCTGCACCAGCAGAATATCCGCGGCGGCCACGGTTGGCTGACAGCGGTTAACTTCGGCGGTGGTTACGGTGAGGTTAGCGCCGGGATAGACTGAAATCATATTTTCTGCATCGTCGCCGGCCACATAGATCATCGCATTGCCGGTGGGCTTCTCTTTGCAGGTAAACAGAGTGATAGCGTCGAAGCCGGTTTTCTCCAGATGACGTCGCGCAAACTGCCCGAAATCATCATTGCCCACCTTACCAATATAATGAACGCGGGCGCCGGCACGCAGCGCGGCCGTGGCCTGATTTGAACCCTTACCGCCGGGGCCCATCATACTGCTATGGGCCACTAAAGATTCACCGGGCAGCGGAAAGCGCGACATTTTGGTGACAATATCCAGGTTAAACGAGCCAAAAACACACACTTTTCCTTTCATTATTGCCTCCCGAACCGGCGCGCGGCGGCCAGACAGGCGCCGCGGCCCCCGGTCTGGTCGGTGGCGTGGCTGATGATAATTTTCAACTCGCTTCGCGTAACCGGTGGACGCAGATAGCGCTCAATCTGGCTTTGCAGCCACGCCAGTGGGAAATCGTTCATTGCCAGCACGCCGCCGCCCAGAATCAAATACTGCGGGTCCAGTATGTTCATCTCGCTGCCGATAATTTTTGCCAGCCGGGTAACAAACTGCTGTAACTCGGAATGATTGCCATACAGCGTAAATAATTGCGACATATCGGTATGGGGAACGTTGCGCTGCGCCCACTGACTCAACCAGTGGCCAGAGGTCAATGTTTCAGCGCAGCCCTGGTTGCCGCACGGGCAAGGCAGATCGTTATCTGCCCATGGAATGTGCCCAATTTCTCCTGCGCCGCCGTGTTCACCATGATAAAACTGGCCATTAACCCACAGGCTGTTGCCCATTCCTGTACCCAGATAGAGTCCGACCGCGTTATCCGGCATCTGCTCCAGCTGGAGCAGATCCCACAGCATGAGGTGATTCACATCCTTATCCATCGCAACCGGAACGCCTGTCATCTCGCTAAGGCGGGCTGCGACATGAATGTTATTTAGCGCCTGGATAAAAGGGAGTGAGATCACCTGCTGTCGATTTCGGCTGAGAATGCCGGGCAGTCCCAGCATCACGCCAGAAACTTTTTGCTCAGCCAGTACCGCTTTTATCAGGCCCGCCAGCGCACCTAACGCATCGGGCATCGTCGCCCAGCTTGCGGTAGGAACTTTTTGAAATCCTCCCCACTCATCACCTCGAAGCGTCAGCAAGCGGGTGCTGGTACCGCCAATATCTATCCCCAGCCAGGTTTCACTCATGCTGACTCCTGTAACGTACCTTTCGCCTGTTCGAGGTGATTCACCATCATGTCCCAGCCTGTCTCCAGGTTTTCATGGAGGTTAAACAGTCCGGACGTCCCGACAATCAGCACTTCCGCGCCCGCGCCCAGTAACAGGTTGTAAGTGCGTTGGTTGCAGGAGCCATCAATTTCAATCAGGTAGCGATAGTCGTGACGGTTTTTAAGATCGCGTAGCTCTTCAATCTTTTTGAGCATCTCCACAATAAAGGGCTGGCCGGCATAGCCTGGATCAACCGTCATCACCGTGATCTTGTCCAGCAGGTGGATGTAACTCTGGATAAAGGACACCGGCGTGGCGGGATTTAATACCACGCCCACCTTTTTACCCAGCGAGCGAATCTGGTTAATCACGCGAAAAGCATCACGGTTAATCGTTTCCGCGTGAGGGCAGATATAATCGGCGCCCGCTTTGGCAATGACCTCGATAAAATCGGTAGGCTCTTCCACCATCAGATGCACATCCAGCGCCACCTGGGTAAAAGGCCGTATTTGCTCAATAAAGAACGGCGAAAGCGTAAGATTTTTAACGTAGTGACCATCCATGATATCGATATGCAGAAAGTCAGCGCGTGCGTCGAGTACGGCCAGCTGCTGCTTGATTTCCATCAGGTTCATGCACATCAGAGAGGGAGATATAAGAGTACGCATCAGACTTCCTTCTTTTTTGTCAGGCCGGCCTGGCGCGCAAGTAAGGTACTGCGACGCACTGCACGGGAATGGAAAAATCGGGTTTTAAAGAATTTCAGGCCCAGCACCACAATCAGCAGCGCCCCCCACATCGCCAGACTAAAATGCTGGCTGATGTTCAGGAGGTTGAAGCCGGTAGAGAGGATTTGCAGGGTAATTAACGACAGCACGACGCCCGTGACGCGGCCAAATCCGCCGTTGGGATCGGTACCGCCCAGAATAATCGCCAGTACGGTAATCAGCAGGTATGAATCGCCATAGCCAACACGGGCAGAATTGAAGCGCGCCATCATGACCAGACCCGCCAAAACACAGAGCAGGCTGGAAATGACATACACCAGAATCATCAGGCGGTGGGTGTTCACGCCACTGAACCAGGTCGCATTAATATTGCTGCCGCCCATATAGATATATTTACCGGCCCGGGTTTTACCCAGGAACAGCGCCATCGCGCCGGCGGTAAAAAAGAACAGCCACATCGGCAAAGGAATGCCAAGGAAGATATCTGCACCCAGCGCGCGCACCACGTCCGGCATGCCGCTGACGGCCGCACCGCGCGTCAGCCAGATACCGATGCCGTTGACCGTCATCATGGTCGCCAGCGTCACCAGAATGGGATGGGCGCCAACCCGGCTTACCATCAGACCCGTGATCACGCCAATCAGGGTGGCAATCAAGGCCGCGCCCGTCAGTGCGATAAACAGCCACAGCAACTGCATGCCGGTTCCGGCATCGGCAGGCATCCACCGCAGCAGCACCCAGGCGATAAAAAGTGCCGTCAGGTTCGCAGTGGCGATGATGCACAGATTCAGGCCGCCGCTCAGGATGGCGATAAACATGGCCAGGGTCAGCAGCCCCAGTTCGGGTAACTGAAATGCCATACTCATAAAAGTGGAGCCGGTCAGAAAGCGACCCGGTAACAGCAGGCTAAAGGCGGCTATCCCCAGCGCAATCAGCAGCAACAGGCCAGGATGCGCCTTTTCGCTGGTCAACAAATGGTTCAGTTTCATGGCACTCTCTCTCGTTAGACAAAGCTGACATCGGTCTCTTTGCGCTTTTTGTAATGGGTGACGGTGATAGCAACCATGATCACCACGCCTATTACGATGTTCATGAAATAGCTGGAGACACCCACCAGGTTGAGGCCGTTTTTCAATATGGCGATCAAAAAGACGCCCATCAGCGTACCGGTGACAGTGCCTTTACCACCCATCAGGCTGGCGCCGCCCAATACAGTGGCTGCCAGGACGTCCAGCTCTCCGCCGACTAAGGCGTTTGGCACGACTTCTCCTACGCGATAGACTTGAACCAGACCGCCAATAGCGGCCAGCGCGCCAAGGTAGCCATAGGCAAGAATATGAATCAGTCCTACTCTGATACCGATGCGGCGCGCCGATTCTTGATCGCCGCCGGTGGCGTAAAGCTGGCGTCCCAGGTGAGTTTTGTTGAGCAGAAGCCAGGTGAAAGCGGCAATGATGAGCATGATGGTCAGCGGCAAACCAACCTGGTAAGTCTGGCCGCCAACGCTGAAGGGCAGCACGTTATGCAGCGTTGTCCACCATTCCGGCAGGTTATAGAGGCTGCGCCCTTCGGTGAGCCACATCAGCATGCCGAACAGCAGCGCTTGCATACTGATAGTGATGATGATGGAGACGATCCGCAGCCAGTAGATCAGCACGGCGTTAATCACCCCGAACAGCATGCCGCAGGCGATAGCCAGCACAATACTGAGCGGCGCATTATCGAAACCGAACTGGATAAACAGCGACGCGATAATGTACTGCACCACTGAAGCCACGGCCGCAAAAGAGATATCGATGCCGCCTGTCACCAGCACCACAAACAGCCCGAGAGCGAAAATGCCCGTCACCGCATAGGTTTCTGTGAGATCGAGCAGGTTTTGCAGCGTCATAAACTGATCGCTGGTAAAGGAAAACAGCACGATAAAAAACAGCAAAACCCAGGCCAGCCAGCCCTGACTGGAGCGGGGTTTGAGGAAAGAGAGGTTAAGCATTGATCACCTCCGCCAGTTGCCTCTGCTCGACCAGCTGCGGCTGGTATTCGGCGTGGACCGTCCCGTCCCGGAAGTGCAGGATGCGGTCGCAGTTGTAATAGACTTCCGGGATCTCATCAGAGATCAAAATGATGGACATGCCCTCTTGCGCCAGCTGGTGGATCAGGCTGTAGATACTGGCCTTGGCGCCGACGTCAACGCCAACGGTGGGGGAATCAAGAATGAGGATTTTCGGATTCGTAAGTACCCATTTTGCCAGCACGATCTTTTGCTGGTTGCCGCCTGAGAGCGTAGAAATAGCATGCTCTGGATCGGCGACACGGACGCCGAGTTGCTGGATCCAGTTATGGATTAACTTGTTTTTTCGGTATTCATCAATCAGGTGGAAACGGTTGCGAAGCTGGTCGAGAATTGACAACACCATGTTATCCGCCACCGATTGTTGCTGAATTAGCCCCAAAGTCAGCCGGTCTTCCGAAACGTAACCAATACCGGATTTAATCGCGTCCTCGTGATTGCGAAAGCGCACCGGTTTGCTGTCGAGCCAGATTTTGCCGCTATCGGGTTTCGTCATGCCAAACAGCGAAAGCGCAAGCTCGGTACGGCCTGAGCCCAGTAAGCCACACAGGCCCAGCACCTCTCCTTCACAGAGTGAGAAGTTCACGTCGTGATACTGTCCTTTACGGCTGAGGTTCTCCACTTCCAGCATTTTGCGCTGGGGGTTAAAGCAGGGGGTTTTGAGGTGGTAATCCAGTTTGAGGCCGGTCATTAGTTCAGTCAGGCGATGTCCGTCCATTTCCCGGGCGGGCCAGGTACCAATCTTGCGGCCATCACGGATCACCGTCACACGGTCGGAGATTTCGAGTACTTCATCCAGACGATGGCTGACAAAAACGACGCAGATGTTCTTTTCTTTCAGGTAACGTACGGTGCGCAGAAGCTGGTTCACTTCGGTACGGGTCAGCGATGCGGTAGGCTCATCCATAATCACCAGGCGCGCGTCTGCCACCAGCGCACGGCAGATCGCTACCTGCTGTCGCTGGGCAATCGACAGCTCTGCCAGTCTGGCATCAAGTTGCAGATCAAACTTCAGTTCGCTGATGATGCGTTCTGCGCTTGCACGCAGCTTTTTTGCGCTATACCAGCCAAACAGGCTACCGAGGTTCTGTTCGAACGCGATGTTTTCGGCCACGCTGAGGTTGGGAAACAACGACAGATCCTGATAAATCACCTGTACGCCAAAATCGCGCGCCTGTTTTGGCGTCAGGCGCGGAAACACATCGCCATTCTCCAGCGTAATAGCGCTACCGCTGTCCGGGGCATGCACCCCGGAAATCACTTTAATCAGGGTGCTTTTACCACAGCCGTTAGTCCCGGCGAGGCAATGCACTTCGCCTGCCATTAGCGTTAATGAGATGTTGCTTAATGCCCGATTGCCTGCGAATGTTTTAGAGAGGTTGTCGACAGCAATCAGCCTCTTTTCTTCAATAAGTTGCATATTACAGCCCCAGTTTGACCAGCCGTGGCAGATTGGTTTTGTCCAGGCTTTCCGTGTTGTTGCCAAGAATGGTGTGGGTGCTTTCATCAACCTTCACCTGACCGAGGCCCTCTATCGACATACCGTTGGTGATGGGTTCGTTTTTCTGCAACATGCTGGCCAGACGGACAAAAACTTCGCCTGCTGTCATCGGGTTCCAGATATAGCCGCCTTTGATCGCGCCACGGTTGACTAACATCTGTCCCTGTCCAGGACTGAAAGATCCAATTACGCAAACCGCGTTAGTTTTATTACGCGACAGCACAGCGCGGCCTGCGCCGATGGGGCCTTGTGAACCGAAGGCGATAACGCCTTTAAGGTCGGGGTATTTGGACATTAATTCGTTGGTGGTTCTGATGGAGTCATCCAGTGATTCGCCGACGCCAAATTTGTCGCCCACCATTTGCATGTTGGGGTAGTGCGCTTTCTGGTAAGCAACTGCGGAATCCACCCAGGCGTTATGCAGCGGTACGGTTAAACTGCCCACATAGGCGGCATATTTACCCTCTTCATGCATGCACTGAGCCAGCGCTTTCATATGGTTTTCGCCATGTGTTTTGGCATCGACCAGTTCAAAATCCCAGTTGGCATACTTTTGATCAGGCGACTCATGCACCAGCACTTTGATACCCGCATCGCGGGCGCGCTTGAGAACCGGCTCCAGCACTTTTGGGTCATTGGGGACAACGCCAATAATGTCCACTTTCTGGGCGATAAGATCTTCAATCGCACGAACCTGTAAAGCCGGGTCGGAAGAGGTCGGCCCGACCATCCATGCATCAATTCCCTCTTTTGCTGCTTCGCTTTTGATGCCCGCTTCCATCGCATTAAACCAGGGAATGCCTCCGACCTTAACAACCACACCCATACGCAGTTTGTCAGCAGCATGAAGAGAAGCCGTAGAGAAGAGGGCAAGCAGGGAACAGACGAGAAGTGTTTTTTTCATTATCACGATTCCTGATGATTTATTAATTGCATCGTTTGTTGACGTTGAGAACAGTCAATAATATTGACGCCGTTCCATGCCAGTTCCTGACGTAAAGCCTCATCCTTAAATGTGTCCGTTATTAAAAAATCAACATCCCGGTAGTGGCATATCCGCGCAAAAGAAGGGCGCAGGAACTTACCCGCATCAATCAGGAAATATTTCCTTTCTGACGCCAGCAGCATTTGCTGTTTTAAATGTGCGTTATTTTCATTTGTGGCGCGCAAATAACCATCGCTTCCTAAACTGCTACAGGAAAAAAAGATTTTATTGATCAGGAAATCTTTTAGCGGTTGCTCTGCCACAACGCCGTTGAAATCTTCATTGTGATCTGAATATTCACCTCCTAAACAGATGGTACGGATGTTTTTCTTCGCTGCCAGTATCTGCACCACCCGCAGCGAGTTCGTTAAGACTGTCAGCTCGATATCAGGCAGTTGCCGCGCCAGAAACCAACAGGTTGTGCTGCTGTCCAGCAGGATACAGTCACCGGGGCTGATAAAATTCAGCGCGCGTTTGGCTATCAAGGTTTTCGCCTGCGTATTTTCATTCATTCTCAGACGAAAGGGAGATTCATGTTCACTGGCTTTATTATTTTTGCCAGGTAAGTTTCCCTGATGCCTGTGGGCCAGTATTGCGCCGCCATGACTACGCTGAATTAACCCTTTCTTCTCAAGTTGAGATAAATCCCGACGAATTGTTTCTTGTGAAACACGACAGGATTTTACTAACTCTTTTACCAGGGCTCTGCCATTAAGTGTTATTTCCTCCAAGATCTGTTTTTGGCGCTCAACAGGTAACATGATGACCTCCGATGTAAATAAATTAGGGGATTAACGAAATGTAAAATGTGCACCAGACTGAAATGTGACAAGGCTTTTTAACATCATGGAAAAGAGTGATTTAAATCACCTTGTTTTTTGCAACGCCCAGAGAAGTAGAGAGCTATGTGTGATCGGTGCATCAATTTAAAGTGGAAAGTTGAAGGGATGAGCCAAACACACATTTCTACCATACCTGTTTTCCCACTCAGCCTTAATGACCGAAGTTGACCGTTTCTGTGGGAATGACCGTTTTGCGCGCGTGCAAAGGCTGTTTTTCGGAAAATGACCTCTGTTCTGTTAACACCGCGCAGCAGTAACTCATCCTTACTTTCCTTCAGGCGCTCATTAATGATCCGTTTTCGGCAACCACCGGCCGTTGCGCAGTAGATGCGGGCAGGCTACTTACTTTCACTGAGGAACGTTAATGGCGCGCTGACAGCTAACCGGTTGCGGTTGCCTGCGGTATGTTGGGGGACGTGGCGTCAAGAGGAGTAAATCATGAAGGCGCTGTGATAGCAGTTATACACCCAGCAGAAAGTGGCCCCAAAAGGGGCTTTTTTATCTCAGCCATTGGGCACGACTTTCGCTAAGGCTACTTATTTAAACCGGAGCTGCCCGGTTAAACAGCGCTGATGACCTGTAAAAATCCGTTATCTTACGGGGATGACGGATTTATCAGGCTGTTTTACAGTGGCGCCCTTTATGAGGACTACATGACTTCGCGAAAGTAGGTCGTCTCGCGCATATCCTGCAAGAGTCCCGGTCCGCCTGGCTGCCAGTTAAAGGCCTGGCGCGTCCATGCGCTGGAAGCCGGATTATCCATCGAGGCAAAGAAGGCCATCCAGCCCAGCCATTCTCTGGCTTCCTCCAGCGTCAGGCTTTTTACCGGTAGTGCTAAACCGGCACCGATGGTTTCCGCAATGTGGCGAAATGGAATACCTTCTTCCTGCACCGCATGCAGAATCGTACCCGCTGCGGCATGTTCAGCGGCCAGGCAAAACAGCTCGGCAGCATCGTCACGATGCACCGCAGGCCAGCGGTTTGCGCCATCGCCAATATAGACCGCCGCGCCTTTTTCCTTTGCCATATTAATAATCATGGGTACAAAGCCGTGATCGCCCGCGCCGTGCACCGTGGGGGGCAAACGCACCAGCGAAACGCGCACCCCGCGATCGGCCAGCGTCAGCGCAGCCACATTGGAATTTGAACGCGGATGTGGGCCGATAGCGGGGCGCGTCTGCTCAACGGCGAGCTGACCTGGCGATACCAGCGCGGTGCCGCTTGTCACTACCAAAGGACGATTTGAACCCGCCAGTACCTCGCCCATCGTCAGAATCGCGCGTTCATCAACCTCTGCAGCATGATCCATACGACTGAAATCATGAATATAACCCACATGAATCACGCCATCGCTCTGTTCAACGGCGCTGCGCAAGCTGGCGGTATCTTCAAGATCCCCACGAATCACCCGCACCTCTTGTTGTTGCAGCTTCTCCGCCGACGCATCGCTACGCGCCAGACCCAGCACGTCATAACCGCGCGCCTGCAATTTTTTCACAATGGCGGAGCCAATAAAGCCGCTCGCCCCGGTCACAAAAATTCGCATATTCGTGCTCCTGTCATTGGGTGTAAAAGCACTATGATAAAAAGCGAGCGCGGCGAACAGCCGAGATCTTATACAGGTATACGCACTAACAGGCTCACACTATGACCATTCAGGACGACAATCTGCTCGGCAGCTTTCTGCGTGAGCGCCGCCAGCGACTCGACGCCGCTAAACTTGGCTATCAGCTGCTGCGCCGCCGTACGCCGGGATTACGGCGCGAAGAAGTGGCAGTACGTGCCTGCGTCAGCACGACCTGGTACACCTGGTTAGAGCAGGGCAGAGGCGGCGCGCCATCGGAAGAGGTACTGGAACGTCTGGCCAGAGCGCTGGAGTTAAGTGCTGCCGAACGCGATCACCTGTTTTTGCTGGCGCAAAATCGCCTGCCGGGCGTGACCTGGCAAGCGGGTGCTGATGTGACGCCTTCGCTGCAGCGCGTTCTCGACTGCATGACGCATACCCCTGCGCTGGTGAAAACCGCCGAGTGGCATGTCGTCGCCTGGAATCGCGCAGCGACCAAAGTATTTGTTGATTACGCTGAATTGCCGCCGGAGCAGCGCAACATTTTGCTGATGATGTTCCGCGATGAAAACATGAAAAAACGCCTGCCGGACTGGCATAACGTGACGCGACACATGGTGGCCAATTTTCGTGCCGACGTCGCGCGTACCGGTGCCAGCGAGCATGTGCGCGCGCTGGTGGAGGAGCTGAGTAACATGAGCGAAACCTTCCGTCAGCTGTGGCAATCGCAGGAAGTCAGCCAGCATGGCGAAGGAATTAAAACGCTGTGGCTGCCGGATGAAGGCGTACTGGAACTGGAATACAGCACCTTTGCGGTAGAAGGTAAGCCAGGGTTGAGTCTGGTGGTGTTTAACCCGCGTCAGTCGCAAGATCGGGAGAAAGTGGCGCGGTTGATGGCGCGTGAGTAGCCGGGTTCGCTGACAGTAGATCGCTACGCACCGTTTAATGCACACTTCTCAGCTTCTCTGAGGTTCAAGAGGCAGTATCACCGCGGCTGAGAGCTTCTGCCTGGTATTAATGAAAAGGCAACAAAGAGGGCCTCTCGCAACGTTCTCTGTGGTGACATCGTTATACGTAAAGCTCGCCTTACACTATGTAGATCTCTGTTCATTATGTGTAAAGTCTCCTCGTTAATATACGGAACTGCTTATTACATTAACTGCCCATAAAAAGCTTGCCTGAAGTATCAGCGTGCATCTTTCTCACCCTCCTTAATTTATTAAGATGCGATTAATTCAATTACAACCTGCTGCATTAAATCAGTGCGATATTTGCACTGAAAGCAATCATACGTAATATCAATAAAAAATAATTTTCATTAATTACCTTATAAAACAGGTGATTATACATTTGGCATGCTTTATGCCTTATGAATTCCATCTTGTATACCAGATGGAATTTATACATGGCTTACACGTTCGGTTTTACCCTTCAGGACTGGCAACGCTGTTATCAGCAAGATCCGCACTCTATTTCTTCACTGCTGGCGGCACATCTTGACGCTATTGATCAGCAGGATAATGCCTGGATTTACCTCGCTACACCTGAACAATTGCAGGCGCAAATCGAGCACTTACTGCCGAACTACCTGCGCAATCCGGCTGCACTGCCGCTGTTTGGCGTACCCTTTGCAGTAAAAGACAATATTGATGTGGCAGGCTGGCCCACCACTGCAGCCTGTCCTGCTTTTGCCTATACCGCAGAAGAGGACGCCTTCGTCGTCGCGCAGCTGAAGGCAGCGGGTGCAGTCGTCATCGGTAAAACCAATCTGGATCAGTACGCAACAGGACTGGTCGGTACACGCTCTCCATTTGGTGAGGTAAGCAATACCTTTAATCCCGCCTATGTCAGCGGTGGATCAAGCTCTGGTTCCGCCTCGGTGCTGGCGCGTGGGCTGGTCGGATTCTCTCTCGGCACCGATACTGCCGGTTCTGGCCGTGTGCCTGCTGGTTTCAATAACATTGTCGGTCTTAAGCCAACGAAAGGCTGGTTCTCTGCCAGGGGCGTGGTTCCCGCCTGTCGCCTGAACGACACAATTTCAGTGTTTGCCTTAACGGTAGAAGATGCCTTTACTGTCGCTACTGCCGCAGGCGGCTACGATGCCGATGACGCCTATTCACGCAATAACCCGCAAACTGCGCCCGCCAGTTTCAAAACAAAACCAGACTTTGGTATCCCGGCAACGCCGGAGTTTTTTGGTGACAAGCAGGCTGAAGCCGCCTGGTATAGCGCCCTCGAGCAGCTAAAGGCGAGCGGCGCTACGCTGCACCCTGTCGATTTTACTCCCTTCCATCAGTTAGCTGAGCAGCTTTATTACGGTCCGTGGGTTGCCGAGCGCACCGTGGCGGTAGGCGAGATGATCAACCGCCCGGAAGAGATGGACCCAGTGGTGTACGGCATCGTCAGCAACGGCCTGAAATACACAGCAGTAGAGGCCTATCAGGCGGAATACCTGCGAGCCGAACTTACGCGTCAAATCCAGCAAACGATGGCGCAGTTTGATGCCGTGGTCGTGCCAACGTCTCCCACCATCCATACGCTGGAAGAGATGAAGCAGGAACCGGTCTACTACAACTCTCAGTTCGGCACCTACACCAACTTCACCAACCTTGCCGATCTCAGTGCGCTGGCATTGCCTGGCCCGTTTCGTGCCGATGGACTGCCTGCCGGGATCACGCTGATTGCGCCAGCCTGGCAGGATCGTGCTCTGGCCTGTTTTGGGCTGCGCTGGCAGCAGCAGATGGCACTGCCTCTGGGTGCGACTGGCAAACCACAGCCCACACAACCGGCCGCGTTACCCGATTCCAGCGATCATGTGCGTGTAGCGGTCGTGGGCGCACATCTCACCGGCATGCCGCTTAATTTCCAGCTTACCAGCCGCAACGCCGTTTTGTTGGAAGAGACATGTACGGCCAGCCATTACCGCCTGTTTGCCTTGCTCGACGGCCCAATTAAGAAGCCTGGCCTGCTGCGCAGTGATAGCGGCGCGGCGATTACCGTAGAGCTATGGGATATCCCCCTGGCGCGTTTTGGCGAGTTCGTGGCGGAAATCCCGGCCCCGCTCGGCATTGGCTCACTCACGCTGGCAGATGGCCGCATTGTAAAAGGCTTTATCTGTGAGCCAGCGGCGCTGTCGCAAGCGCTGGAAATTACTGAGTCTGGCGGCTGGCGCAACTGGCTGGTCTCACAAGGGAGTAAATAATCATGTTCAGCACCGTTCTGATTGCTAATCGTGGTGAAATCGCCTGCCGCGCCATTCGTACCCTGAAGCGCCTCGGCGTGAAAAGCGTGGCCGTCTATTCTGATGTTGATCGCAACGCGCGCCACGTCAAAGAGGCCGATGTGGCGATCGCGCTCGGAGGGGAGAAAGCCAGCGACAGCTATCTGTGCATTGATAAGATCCTTGCCGCCGCTCAAGAAGCCGGTGCGGAAGCCATCTGGCCGGGCTACGGTTTCCTTTCTGAAAGCCAACCCTTTGCCACCGCCTGTGAAGAAGCGGGTATCACCTTTGTTGGTCCAACAGCCCAGCAGATAGGTGAATTTGGTTTGAAACACCGCGCCCGCGAACTGGCCGCCAGCGCAGGCGTACCCATGACACCAGGCACACCGCTGCTGACTTCACTAGAAGAGGCGATTAACGCAGCAGAAATTATCGGCTATCCGGTGATGCTGAAAAGCACAGCAGGCGGCGGGGGCATTGGTTTGAACCGCTGTGCGGACGAAGACGCACTGCGCAACGCATGGGAAAGCGTGCGCCGTCTGGGCGAGCAGTTCTTTAGCGATGCCGGCGTATTCCTTGAGCGCTGTATCGATCGCGCCCGTCACGTTGAAGTGCAAATTTTCGGTGATGGCCGCGGCAAGGTGGTCGCCCTGGGCGAGCGTGACTGCTCGCTACAGCGCCGTAACCAAAAAGTGGTGGAAGAAACCCCTGCGCCCAATCTTCCGGCGGCCACGCGTGCAGCGCTGCTGGCTTCCGCGGTACGTCTCGGCGAACGGGTCAGCTACCGCAGCGCAGGCACCGTTGAATATATTTATGATGCTGAACAGGACAGCTTCTATTTCCTCGAAGTAAACACCCGCCTGCAGGTAGAACATCCGGTGACGGAATGCGTGACCGGTCTCGACCTGGTTGAATGCATGCTTCAGGTCGCGGCGGGTGATGCCATTGACTGGACGCGCCTGCAAAAAGCCCCAAATGGCGCCTCTGTTGAAGTTCGTATCTATGCCGAAGATCCGCTGAAAAATTTTCAGCCGAGTCCTGGCGTATTGACCAACGTTACGTTCCCCGATGACGTACGCATTGATAGCTGGATCGACACCGGTACCGAGGTCTCTGCATTTTACGATCCGATGATCGCCAAAGTGATTGTTCATGCCGACACGCGTGAAGCTGCCCTGAAGAAGATGCAACAGGCGCTGGCTGCCACGCAGCTACACGGTATCGCCACTAACCTCGACTACCTCCGCCAGGTTGTCGCCACTGAGGCCTTCCACACAGGCGATGTCTGGACGCGTTTCCTCGACAGCTTTACCCCTTCCGCCAGCGTGATTGAGGTGCTGCAACCCGGGACTTTCAGCACTATTCAGGATTTCCCTGGCCGTCTCGGCTACTGGGATATTGGCGTACCGCCTTCCGGCCCGATGGATGATTTAGCCTTCCGCCTTGCCAACCGCATTGTCGGTAACCACGAAAGCGCTGCCGGACTGGAGTTAACTTTGCAGGGACCGACGCTGCGTTTCCATAGCGACGCCGTAATTGCCCTTACTGGCGCGGATTGCCCTGCTGACCTGGATGGAGAAAGCATACATTACTGGCAGCCAGTTACAGTCAAAGCCGGTCAGACGCTGACATTAGGCCGCGCACGAAGTGGCTGTCGCACCTATCTGGCTGTGCGTAACGGCTTTGACGTACCAGAATACCTCGGCAGCCGCTCAACCTTTTCACTTGGCCAGTTTGGCGGCCATGCCGGACGCACTTTACGTGTAGCCGACATGTTGCCGATCTCCCAGCCGCAGCTGCCTGCCTGCACCACGCCTGCGCCAGTCAGCGAACCGCAGGCGCTCGATGATGCGCTGGTTCCCCATTACGGCACAGTATGGCGCATCGGGGTAGTGTACGGACCACATGGCGCGCCGGATTTCTTTACACAGGCCGCTATCGATGAGTTTTTTTCCAGCGACTGGCAGGTGCATTACAACTCTAACCGACTTGGCGTACGTTTAGTCGGGCCTAAGCCTGGCTGGGCGCGCGCCGACGGTGGCGAAGCCGGGCTGCATCCCTCCAATGTGCACGACTGCGAATATGCGATTGGGGCAGTGAACTTTACCGGCGATTTTCCGGTGATCCTGACGCATGATGGCCCAAGCCTTGGCGGTTTCGTCTGTCCGGTGACCATTGCTAAAGCCGAACTGTGGAAAGTCGGTCAGGTGAAGCCAGGCGACCGCATCCGTTTCCATCCCATCAGTGTTGAAGAAGCGGTGGCGCTGGAGAAAGCGCAGACGCACAGCGTGGAGACCCTGCGCAGCACCCACGTACCCGCTTTTGAAGTGCCGTCGCTGACCGCAAGTCCTACTGGCTCTGCCGCCTTGCTGGCTGCCTTACCGGCTACTGCCGCCACGCCTGCCGTCGTTTACCGCCAGGCCGGTGACAAATATGTGCTGATTGAATATGGCGATAACGTGCTGGATCTGGCGCTGCGTCTGCGTGTGCATCTCCTGATGAATGCGCTGCGCGCGCGTGCGGTTCCGGGTGTTGAGGAGTTATCGCCTGGCGTGCGCTCGCTGCAGGTACGCTATGACAGCCTGCACCTCAGCCAGCAACAGTTAATGCGCTTGCTGCTGGAGCTGGAGGCGGGGCTGGGCGATGTCAGCGAGCTGAAAGTACCGTCACGCATTGTCTGGATGCCGATGGCATTTGAGGACAGCGCCACGCTCGGCGCGGTGCAACGCTACAAAGAAACCGTACGCGAAAGCGCGCCATGGCTACCAAACAACGTCGATTTTATTCAGCGTATCAACGGGCTGGAGAGCCGGGAAGCCGTACGGGATACCCTTTTCGATGCCAGCTACCTGATCCTCGGTCTGGGTGATGTTTATCTTGGCGCGCCATGCGCGGTGCCGGTCGATCCCCGCCATCGCCTGCTCAGTTCTAAATACAGTCCGGCGCGAACCTTCACAGCGGAAGGTACCGTGGGCATCGGCGGCATGTACATGTGCATCTACGGCATGGACTCACCGGGCGGTTATCAGCTGGTCGGCCGTACGCTGCCTATCTGGAATAAATTCCTCAAAAACGATCAGTTCCTGGCGGATGAGCCATGGCTGCTGCGCTTCTTCGATCAGGTACGTTTCTATCCGGTTAGCGAAGAAGAACTCACACAGCTGCGCGACGACTTCCGTGAAGGGCGTGCAGCGATACGCATTGAAGAAACGGTATTCGACTTCGCCGCACATCAGCAATTTCTCACCGAGCATGCCGACTCAATTGCTGCCTTTCGACAGCGCCAGGCCGCTGCGTTTGAGCAGGAAGTCACGCTTTGGGCGCAGGAAGAAGAGAGCACGCCACCTTCTGCTACAGAGACGCTGGTGGCCGTTGACGAGGATGAAGATGCGCAGGGAGTGTGCGCTGACATGAACGGCAACATCTGGAAAGTGCTGGTTCAGCCGGGCGATACGGTGGAAGCGGGGCAGACGCTGATCATCGTGGAAGCCATGAAAATGGAACTGGCAATTGTTGCGCCTCAAGCCGGCACAGTAAAACGCATCGCCTGTCAGGCCGGACGTCCCGTCAGCCCGGGCGACACCTTGCTGTGGCTGGAACAGGGGGGTGCATGAAGCAGGGGCCACGTAGCAGAAACCGTCCGGAAGCACTGGCGGAAAAGGTTTATCAGGCACTGAAACAGGACATTTTTGCGTTCCGTTTAATGCCGGGCGATCGCTTCAGTGAAAACGAGATCGCCGAGCGGATGGAGGTGAGCCGCACGCCTGTACGCCAGGCGCTCTTCTGGCTGGAGCGAGAAAACTATGTGGAAGTGTGGTTCCGCAGTGGCTGGCAGGTGAAGCCGTTTGACTTCGAATATTTTGAGGAACTGTACGACTTGCGCACCGTACTGGAGCGGGAAGCGGTACGCCGTCTGTGCGCACTGCCACCGAGCGCCTGTGCCGAAGTGCTTGCCGCCTTGAAAAGGTTCTGGATTGACGCGCTACGGCTGGAGGATGGCCAGGCGATGTCGGCACAGGACGAAGCATTTCACATAGCGCTGGTAACGGCCGCTGGCAATCAGGAAATGGCGCGTATCCACACTGAGTTAACTGAAAAGATCCGCATTATCCGCCGTCTCGATTTTACGCGTGACGATCGTATCGATGCGACCTACCGGGAACACGCTCAAATTTTACAGGCAGTTTTCCAGCAACAGACTGAGGAGGCGCAGCGCATTTTAACCAGCCACATTGCCGTAAGTAAGGCAGAGGTCAGAAAGATCACATTGCATATGTTGCAGCAGGCCCGACTTCAACCTGTTGAATAAAAAAACCAACACACTTAGGGAGTTAATAATGGAAAGACGTTCGTTGCTTAAAGCTTTAGCGCTCTCTGCTACCCTGGCCACTCTTGGCTTTACCTTTGGCGCGCAGGCTGCCGACACCATCAAAGTGGGCATTTTGTCTTCGCTGTCCGGCACCATGGCGATCTCGGAAACACCGCTGAAAGATGTGGCTTTAATGACCATTGATGAGATCAATGCTAAAGGCGGTGTCCTGGGCAAAAAGCTGGAACCGGTAGTGGTCGATCCGGCCTCTAACTGGCCACTGTTCGCTGAAAAAGCCCGCCAGCTACTTACGCAGGATAAAGTCGCCGCGGTGTTTGGCTGCTGGACTTCAGTTTCACGCAAGTCGGTGTTGCCAGTGTTTGAAGAGCTAAACGGACTGCTGTTCTATCCGGTGCAGTATGAGGGTGAAGAGATGTCGCCCAATGTGTTTTACACCGGCGCCGCGCCAAACCAACAGGCGATCCCGGCGGTGCAGTATCTGATGAGCGAAGAGGGTGGCAGCGCGAAACGTTTCTTCCTGCTCGGGACCGATTATGTCTACCCACGCACCACCAATAAGATCCTGCGTGCCTTCCTGCATACCAAAGGGGTTCAGGATAAAGATATTGAAGAAGTCTATACCCCGTTTGGGTACAGCGATTACCAGACTATCGTGTCCAACATCCGGAAATTCTCAGCCGGTGGTAAAACTGCGGTGATCTCCACCATCAACGGAGACTCCAACGTACCTTTCTATAAAGAGCTGGCCAACCAGGGCATTAAAGCTACCGACATTCCGGTGATCGCCTTCTCGGTAGGTGAAGAAGAGTTGCGCGGTATAGACACCAAACCGCTGGTCGGTCAGCTGGCAGCATGGAACTACTTTGAATCAATCGATAATCCAGCGAATACCCAGTTCGTTGCTGATTATCGCGCCTATGCCAAAGCACATAACCTGCCGAATGCAGATACGGTGGTGACCAACGACCCGATGGAGGCGACCTATGTAGGGCTGCATATGTGGGCACAGGCAGTCGAGAAGGCAGGCACGACCGATGTGGATAAAGTGCGGGCGGCGATGGCCGGACAAACCTTCAATGCGCCAGATGGCTTCACGCTGACCATGGATAAGGTCAATCACCACCTGCATAAGCCGGTAATGATTGGTGAAGTGCAAGAGAACGGCCAGTTCAATGTGGTGTGGCAGACCGAACAGCCAGTACGCGCTCAGCCGTGGAGCCCGTACATCGCCGGTAATGATAAGAAGCCTGATTATCCGGTGAAGACGTCGAATTAAAATGATGCCCCTCAGGATCCTGAGGGGCACTGAGCCATACACAGAAGGCCGCAATAATGAATTTTAAACGCTACATCTGTTGTTTGCTGCTCCTGCTCCTTCCCTGGCTTACTCACGCTGGCGATGGCGCTGATTTTGCCGCCGCCAGCCGCACGCAGCAGGCAACGTTACTGCTACAGTGGGCCGCTGCGCCTCAGACCAATCGCCTGCCGCTGTTACAGGCGCTGCGTAAAGAAAGCGTAGTAATTGACCAGAACAAGCAGCCGTTCAGCAAACAAGACGGCAGGCTTATTCCGCTGGACAGCGCTCTGCAACCCAGCGGCGATACGAAAAAGCTGTTTATGAATAACCGGCTGCGTCTCCTGATTGCCAGCGCTCTGGCCGCACACCAGTTGGTGAGTGACGATCCTGCAATCCGATTAAGTGCCGCACAGCAGCTACAGAATGACGGCGCTGCCGATCAGCTGCCGCTGATTGAACAACGCCTTGCAGTAGAAAAAGACCCGCAGGTGCATAGTGCGCTGATCATGGCAGCCGCTAACCTGCAACTTGCCAGCCCCGATGCGGCAGTGCGTCTCAGAGCCGTTACGCTGCTTGGCGGATCTACCGATCCCACTATGCAGGCCAGCCTTAATCGTTTGACCCAGACCAGCAACGAACCTGACGCCAGGGTGCGCGCCGCTGCCGCTGACAGCCTGCAACAAATCAGGCACCGACTGATGTGGGGTGAGCTGTTTGGTCAGGCCTTTACCGGCCTCTCACTGGGTTCCATTCTGCTGCTGGCTGCGCTCGGTCTGGCCATCACCTACGGTCTGCTCGGCGTGATCAATATGGCTCACGGCGAGATGTTAATGCTGGGGGCTTACGCCACCTGGTTTGTCCAGCATCTGTTCCAGCAGTTCGCACCTGAGTGGCTGGCGTGGTATCCGCTGCTGGCGCTTCCGGTGGCGTTTACTGTGACCGCCGGGATGGGCATGCTGCTGGAGCGCACCATTATCCGGCATCTGTATGGTCGTCCACTGGAAACGCTACTCGCCACCTGGGGCATCAGCCTGATGCTGATCCAGCTGGTGCGCATGCTGTTTGGCGCGCAAAACCTTGAGGTAGCCAATCCAGGCTGGCTCTCTGGCGGGCTTCAGGTGCTGCCCAACCTGGTGCTGCCGTATAACCGTATTGCGGTGATCCTGTTTGTGTTTGCTGTACTGGCGCTCACCTGGCTGCTGCTGAATAAAACGCGCCTGGGCCTCAATGTCCGGGCCGTAACGCAAAACCGGGCGATGGCGGATTGCTGCGGCGTCCCGACCGGACGCATTGATATGCTGGCATTTGGCCTCGGTTCAGGAATTGCCGGGCTTGGCGGCGTGGCACTGTCACAACTTGGTAATGTGGGGCCTGAACTCGGCCAGGGCTACATCATCGACTCTTTCCTTGTGGTGGTTCTGGGTGGCGTAGGGCAACTGGCGGGCACCGTAGTAGCAGCCTTTGGGCTGGGCATTCTTAACAAAATACTGGAGCCACAGATTGGCGCGGTACTGGGAAAGATCCTCATCCTTGTGTTGATTGTGCTGTTTATTCAGAAACGCCCACAGGGCCTGTTTGCCTTCAAAGGGAGGGTAACTGACTAATGAGCCAACCCATAACCTTAACGCTGGCGCGTAAAATGCCGCGCCTGAGCATCAGCCTTGGCGCAGCCTTCACCGTCCTGCTGCTGGCGCTGCCATTCTGCGCACTGTTACCCGCCGCGCATCCGCTGGCTATTTCAACCTATACGCTGACGTTGTTCGGCAAAATACTGTGCTATGCGGTTGTTGCCGTGGCGCTGGATTTAGTGTGGGGTTACGCCGGTTTACTGTCGCTCGGACATGGTCTGTTTTTCGCGCTGGGTGGCTATGGCATGGGCATGTACCTTATGCGTCAGGCTTCGGGCGAGGGCTTACCCGCTTTTATGTCCTTTTTGTCATGGAGCGAGCTACCGTGGTTCTGGGCAGGTACTCAGCATTTTGCCTGGGCACTGTGTCTGATCATCCTTGTGCCTGGCGTGCTGGCGCTGGTGTTTGGCTTCTTTGCCTTCCGCTCGAAAATCAAAGGGGTGTACTTCTCAATCATGACGCAGGCGCTGACTTATGCGGGCATGCTGTTGTTCTTTCGCAATGAAACCGGCTTTGGCGGCAATAATGGCTTTACCGGTTTCACAACCTTGCTCGGCTTTAATGTCACCGCCACCAGCACACGCATTGGGCTGTTTATCGCCACGCTGTTGCTGTTGTTGTTCAGTCTCGGTATTGGCTTTGCCCTGGCGCGCAGCAAGTTCGGCCGCGTGCTGACAGCGGTACGTGATGCAGAAAACCGGCTGATGTTTGTAGGCTATGACCCCAGAGGATTCAAACTTTTTGTCTGGACACTCTCTGCGGTGTTATGTGGGCTGGCTGGCGCGCTCTATGTACCGCAGGTCGGCATCATCAACCCCAGCGAAATGTCGCCGACCAACTCCATTGAAGCGGCCATCTGGGTTGCGCTCGGTGGCCGCGGCACGCTGATTGGTCCGCTGTTGGGCGCGGCGATAGTGAACGGTGCTAAGAGCTGGTTCACCGTGGCTTTCCCGGAGTTCTGGCTGTTCTTCCTTGGCCTGATGTTTATCCTTGTCACGCTGTTCCTGCCGCGTGGGGTAATTGGCCTGCTGCGTCGGAGGCGTAATGACTGAAAAACTTTTTACTCAACCTCACCCGGCAGATCGTCATCGGGGGAAGACAGACCCCGTTTTACAGCTGAACAACGTTAACGTCTCTTTTGATGGCTTTCGGGCGCTGACCGATCTGTCACTGGAGATCGGGGTTGGCGAACTGCGCTGTGTGATAGGGCCTAATGGCGCAGGCAAAACCACGCTGATGGATGTGATCACCGGAAAAACATGTCCTGACAGCGGGCTGGTGATCTATGACCAGGACAAGGATCTGACCAGAATGTCGTCAGTCGAGATTGCGCGTGCCGGCATCGGCCGCAAATTCCAGAAACCCACGGTATTTGAGGCGTTAACGGTGTTTGAAAACCTGGAGATCGCGCTGAAAAACGATAAGTCTGTGTGGGCCAGCCTGCGCGCCAGGCTGGATGGTGAGCAGCAGGATCGCATTGATGAGGTGCTCAAACTGCTGCGCATCGGCGGCGAACGCCAGCGCAAAGCCGGGTTGCTGTCTCACGGTCAGAAGCAGTTTCTCGAAATCGGCATGCTGCTGGTGCAGGAGCCACATCTGCTGCTGCTCGACGAGCCGGCTGCTGGCATGACCGATGCGGAAACCGAATACACAGCCGAGCTATTTCGCAGTCTTGCAGGCAAACATTCGCTAATGGTAGTCGAGCATGATATGGGCTTCGTGGAAGCCATTGCCGATCATGTCACGGTACTTCATCAGGGCCAGGTGCTGGCTGAGGGGTCGTTACGCGAAGTACAGGCGGACGATCGGGTTATTGACGTTTATCTGGGGCGCTGAAATGCTGCAAGTATCAAAACTGCATCAATATTATGGTGGCAGCCATATTCTGCGTGGTCTCACTTTTGAGGCGAAGCCAGGCGAAATTACCTGTCTGCTCGGACGCAACGGCGTAGGCAAAACGACCCTGTTAAAATGTCTGATGGGGCTAATCCCGGCTAAATCGGGTGAGATTCGCTGGCAGGATAAGGTGATTAACAGCCGTAAGCCGCACCAGCGCATGCAGTCAGGCATTGCCTATGTTCCGCAGGGACGCGAAATTTTCCCACGCCTGACGGTAGAAGAAAATCTGCTGATGGGCCTGGCACGCTTCTCCGGCTCAGAGGCTAAAAAAGTGCCGGAAGAGATTTATCAGCTGTTCCCGGTGCTGCGGGAGATGAAAGCGCGACGGGGAGGGGATCTGTCCGGAGGTCAGCAACAGCAACTTGCCATTGGTCGTGCGCTGGCCGGAAAACCAGAGCTGCTTATTCTGGATGAGCCTACAGAGGGTATTCAGCCCTCTGTTATCAAAGAAATCGGTGAAGTTATTCGCCAGCTGGCAAAAAAAGGCGATATGGCAATTCTGCTCGTGGAGCAGTTTTACGATTTTGCAGCCGATCTGGCAGATAGCTATCTGGTAATGTCGCGGGGAGAAATTATCCAGCGAGGGAGAGGCGAGGATATGGAAAGCGAGGGTGTGAGAAATCTCGTAGCAATCTGACTCGTCTGGCGGGTGATTACCCCGCCTTACAACGGGAAGGGGGGCCTATCCCCCGCTTTGTACCAGAGGCGGGGGTTATGACAGGGGCTGATTAACGTATTACGCTTCCTGTATCTAATGCCCACGTAAGGCCAGATCTATTAAAGAGCGTTGCTCTGTTCAGCAATGATTCATTTTTATATGATTTGAAAACCTGAATCCTCACTGCACAGATGCCCTTATGGAACAGATATCTATTGAGCGACTGACAGGCCTTATAGCCTTTACTCGCGCGGCATCACTTGGCAGCTTTTCCGCAGCCTCCAAAGCCCTGGGTATTTCTCCTTCAGCCGTCAGTAAAAGCATTGCCCGGCTGGAAAAGCAGATGAACCTGTCGCTTTTTACCCGCACGACGCGCTCCCTGCATCTGACTCAGGAGGGCAGAGTACTCTATGAAAAAGCCCTGCAGCTTTTGCAGGAGGCCGAAAATATTCAGCAGGCAGTTATTTCTGCCAGAAGCCGGCCCTCTGGCTTGCTGCGAGTGACGGCGCCCTGGCCCATTGCAGTCCATATCCTTGCCCCGGCTCTCCCCGCTTTTCATGAACGCTATCCAGATATTTTTATAGATATTCGTATCAACGATCAGGTCAGCGATATGACGGCAGAGGGCATTGATGTGGCTCTCAGGGTAGGGAGTATTCCGGATTCACGGTTAATTGCTCGACGACTGGGCCACCACCGTATTTGCGCATTTGCCTCTCCCTCTTATCTGAAACGTAAAGGCACGCCTGTGCATCCTGACGAGCTAAAAGATCATGACTGCGTTAATTTCCGCTTTCAAAGCACAGGCCAGGTATTTCGCTGGGCATTCAGTATCGATAATGAAATAGAGGAATATCCCGTTAATGCCTGGATGATGGCGGACGCCAGCGAGATCGTTTCGGGCGTTGTCATATCGGGCGGCGGAATCGGATTTTTGCCCACCTATATGAGCGCGCAGCATGTAAGAAACGGAACCCTTGTTCCTGTGATGCCAGCCTTTGCTTTCAATCGCGCCTGGATCACCGCCTTATGGCCTGAAAGCCGGCGTAACAGCATAAACGTGAGGGTATTTATCGATATGCTGAGCGAAATTTTCGCCTCCCCGACACCCTGGGAGAATGACCTGAAAACAGTGGAAGAAATAACAAACCCGCCACGCTAAAGCTGCATAGCTGCCATGCTGAAAGTGAGATTCACGATGATTACTAAACACGTCAGCCTGTAAGCCTGCAATTTTTTAGTGACCTCTCTGCTTTGTTACCTGAAAGTTCCAGGCTTTTGCTGTTATTTGTTCCATCATGGCACTTACAGAGTGAGCATTAGCGCCATTAAATCAGCAAATGAAATCCCCTAGTATGTTCGTGAACGGTCATTTACCGAATCCAACTTTCCCGGAGTTAATCATGAACACAACAGAAGCGCTGTCCGTCACGTCCAGACCAAACGGCATCACAGGTAGTCACGTAATGATTTTTGGCGGAAGCTCCGGCATCGGCCTGTCTACAGCGATTCAGGCAAAAGATGCCGGAGCAAGAGTCACCATCATCGGCTCAAATCCTGCTCGTACTGCCAGCGTCGCGATGCAATATGGTTTTAACTGGCGCAGTGCGGATATTACCGACAGGGAGGCCGTCAACGCAGCCTTGTCAGACGTTGACGTTGTTGATCATCTGGTACTTCTGGCAGGCTCCTTTGTGGCAGGAAAGATAATGGAAGCCGAACCCGACTATTTGCGCCGCGCTTTTGACGAGCGCATCTGGGCCTCAGTCGATATTCTTCGAGCGCTTGGCGACCAACTCAGCGAAACTGCATCCGTCACGTTTATCTCCGGCGTCCTGGCTGACCGCCCCAACGCAGCGGGCACCGCTGTGCTAGCCGCGGCTTCTTCAGCTATGGAAGGCTTTGCCCGCGGTCTTGCCCTGGAGTTAGCGCCACGCCGCTTTAATACCCTTTCACCAGGCACCACAAATACTGTTCTGCTCGGGCGTACGCTCGGTGCAGCGCGCGACGGTTACATCGCTTCCTTAAGTGCGCAGCTTCCCTTAAAGCAAATTGTTTCCGCAGATGCGGCGGGCGCCGCCGTGTTGTTTCTGATGCAGAACCCTTTTATGAATGGCGAAGTAGTGCATATCGATGGTGGACAGCGACTCGTCTGAGCCGACCAGCCTTTAACCAGGAGGAAGAGAATAATGAGTATGCTTTTTGAGCCTCTGCAGCTGGGCGCCATTATGGCACCGAATCGTTTCATCATGGCGCCAATGACGCGCGCCCGTGGCACAGAAGATAACGTGCCCACCTCGATAATGGCCGATTATTATGCTCAGCGCGCTTCTGCTGGTCTGATTATCAGCGAAGCTATTGGTATTTCCCGGCAAGGTCTGGGCTGGCCCTATGCCACAGGCATATGGAATGCGGAACAGATAGCGGGCTGGCAGCGCGTCACCTCAGCAGTGCATGCCGCAGGCGGGCGGATCATTGCGCAGCTCTGGCATATGGGCCGCGTGGTGCACTCCAGCATGGGTGGGGAACAACCTGTTTCGGCGTCAGCCACCACTGCGCCCGGACATGCTCATACCTATTCAGGAAACACGGCATATGAACAGGCGCGCCCGCTCGAACTCAGCGAAATCCCGGTGATTATCAACCAGTACCGACAGGCAGCCAGAAATGCCATAAACGCGGGTTTTGATGGCATTCAGCTTCATGCCTCGAATGGCTATCTTATCGATCAGTTTTTACGCGACAGTGATAATCACCGAACAGACAACTATGGCGGTTCAAAAGAGAATCGCATTCGCCTGCTGGCCGAAATTACGCAGAGTGTTTCAGATGAGATTGGCGCAGACCGCGTTGGCGTACGTCTTTCCCCCAATGGCGAGACTCAGGGCATACGCGACTCCGATCCTGTTCCACTTTTTCGCATGGCGCTGGGCATGCTTTCAGAAATAGGGATTGCTCACCTTGAGTTAAGGGAACCACCGGTTGATGGCACCTTCGGCGTGGGGGAGCAGCCTCCGCTGGCTGAGGAGCTGAGACCTTATTTTCGCGGCCCCTTAATCCTGAACTCAGACTTTAGCGTCGCTCGGGCTGAGCAGGCTCTGAAAAAGGGAATCGGTGATGCAGTAAGCTTTGGCCGACCCTTTATTTCAAACCCGGACTTTCCAGAGCGGGTCGCCCGGGCGATGCCGCTAACCCCAAACGATCGCAACACCTGGTTTACTCAGGGTGCAAAAGGGTATATCGATTACGTCTGAAATTAAGCCTGGCCTGAACAGCAACGACTTATTGTAGTGAAAACTAAAACATATCCTCGTGCAGCGGTACCGGCAGTGCCCTGCAAAGGGGTATTCAGGCGGCAACGTCGGCGGTGCAGGGTCTGGCGGGTGGTAATATTGGGCAGGCTGTGACCGGCGCGGCTGCGCCTTATCTTGCCGAAGTCATTCACAACATGACCACCACGAAAGGCCCGGACGGCAAAGAGGTGGTGAACACCGAAGCGAACCTGATGGCACACGCGGTGGTGGGTGCGGTCACGGCGTATGCAGCAGGAAATTCAGCGCTGGCGGGTGCATCGGGCGCAGTAATGGGCGAGTATATCGCGCAGCAGCTTTACCCAGACGTTAAGCGGGAAGACCTGAGCGAGGAGCAGCGGCAGACGATAAGTGCGCTGGGCACGCTGGCGGCGGGTCTGGCAGGCGGCGTTGCCGGAGACAGCATGGCGGATGCGGTTGCCGGAGCGCAGGCGGGTAAAAATTCGTTGTAAAACAACAACCTTTTATTACTAAGGCCAGCGCCGGTACTTGTTCCGGGGCTCCCGCTGAGTCCAGGCGATAAAGTTGTTCAGGATGCGAATAACAACATCGCATCGGAGCTGGATAAGGCGCTGAAAGGAACGGGAACGAAGGCAGATACGCCGCCGATCACGGATGGCCCTTCGATCGTTGAAGCGCGCGATGAAGCTGCAAAATCCCGCGATCCGAATGTGTCGAAAGATCTGACTGACGCAGAAAAAGCGGAGCTGGGCGGTTCAGGATCGGGAACGCCGGGCGGCTGGGAACCTCAGGATGAGGAGAATGCGAGAAATAATGAACAAAAGACGACTGTTGATGAGCTGATGTCTTCATCATCAAAAGGTCAGGAAACGACAGGTCGATCAAAACTTTTTGAAAGAACAGGTGGGAGTGAAGCTGCTAACAAAGAGTTCGATCTGTTAAGACCTACTGAAATTAAAGATATTCCTGGTGGCCGAGTTGGTAAACTTACTGATGGAAGAACTGTAGTTGTCAGAGAGCGTAGTACAGATGGTAGGCCCACTTTGGAAATACAATCTGGTAAGAATAGAGTTAAGTTTAGATATGATGAGTGATGCCATATGACTGAGAAAATTTTAAGTATTGATATCGGAGTTCATTCCTTTAAAAATAGTTATTTAAAGGATGTTAAGTATTTTTCTGGAGCGCTCGAGCTGACTTTTTCCTTATTTGATGGGGGTGTTAAAAGTGATTTTCTGGTTACTTTTGAATGGATACACTCTTTTCGTGTAACAGATGAAGGCGACTTGCTAAAAATGCAAGATGACCTGAACGGTCAGATGATTACAGGAATTTATACAGTAGAAGGATCTCATTATTTATCATGGTTTAATGAGCAAAGCGCCAATATCCATGATGAGGGTTCTATAAATCATTACTTAATAGTTACAGGTGATGATGTTATTGAAGTACTGTCTTCTGTTAGTCCAACAATAATATCTTGTTAATAGAAAGCCCAGCTTCCACGGCTCGGTTTTGCTTTATAACCAGTCAGTTACCTGATAAGGGCCGCTATTTTATTAACCTTATCATCACCGCCACCGACAGCACCAACACACCAACAGCAGCAGGGGCGGCAGTGTCGGCATCGGTATCGGCGTGGGATCGGGTGGCGAGCGTCAACGCGGCGAAGGGCAGTGAAAAAGGCAACAGGCTGACACACAGCGAGACCACGCTGGATACGGGCAACCAGCTCAGCCTGACCAGCGGGCGCGACACGACGCTCACGGGCGCGCAGGCAAACGGCGGAAGCGTGAAGGTTGACGCGGGCCGCAACCTGACGCTGCCCTCAGAACAGGACAGTGACCGCTACGACAGAGCGCCAGCGTGGGCGGCAGCTTCACCTTCGGTTTGATGACCGGGGCGGCGAACGTGAACGTGAGCCGGGATAAGATGCACAGCAACTGGTAGAGCGTGGCGGAGCAGACCGGTATTTTGCAGGCAGGGACTGCTTTGACGTGAAGGCCGGTAAGCACACGCAGCTGAACGGTGTGGTCATCAGCTCGACGGCGACGGGTTGCAGCGGGAACATGGCAACCGCTCGGGAAAAGCCATTCCAATAAATCCGATGAAAACCGGAGTATTGAATGATGACGGGAGTGTGCAGGGAGCAGCCAGTAAAGTTATAGTAACTAACAATAGCAAGGGGTTAACTATTGCAGAAAAGATAGGGATATTACGTGATGCAGCTAAAAGTAATAAAGGTAATTTTGGTTTAGGAAGTGCTACGGCTAAAGAAGCAAATACTCTTGGTGAGGCAGGGTTGGGCCTGGGTATAGAGTATCAAAAGACGGAACATCATGGGTCAATGTTGATGGACTTAGAATCTATCGACTGCCCTCAGCTAAACCAAACAGTACTAAAGCTACAACAGGAATGCAGGCAAATTTTGAGCAAAAAATTGAACCGGGAAACGTCCCATCAGTAACGGTCATTTGGATATAACTCAATGAAAGCGATCTTAAAAGAAATCCGATCATTAGAAATAGAAGATATTCTTATTAATTATTGGCCAGAAGATCCTGAAGTTTTCGGTAGCTGGATCAGAGCAATTATTGGACCAGATGATCAAGAGGGAGGCGAGTTTTTTGATATGTTAATTTGTACGCCCAAATGGTTACAAGGTGAAGTCGAAAGAAATGGCATTTTTTTAGGTAAAGGAACAATTATTATCGATGAGTATAATTTTGATAAAATTATTGTTTTTATAAAACAACAGATCAGTAATAGCTGTGCAGATGATTGGCTTGGCATAACACAAAAACTGAGCCGCATTAGTTTTTGGGAATATGAAGATTATGATTCTAATTGAATGAATAAAGTTAAATGATTACTGAGAATGAACTCCATGAATTTAAGTAGTCAATATTTACCGGAGTTACGGTGGGGATAGGATCTTTGGTTCTGCTTTTCTCATCAGGAACACGCATACTGATCCAGCGCCACATTTAAATGTGGGGAGGGAAAATATTTCCACATCGGACATGGCGAGGATTTATCAACATGTAATCTTCTTTTTCCATATCTTAATCAAGAAGTTGAGTTATGATCTTTATTAAATGGAGAAATGCTAAAATTGTTTTTTGGTGACAAGAAGTATATATGTTATCCCTGAAAGGAATAGTTTTGAGTCGTATGTAATTACTACAAGTCAAGGTGATTGTCCCGTAATCGCTTATTGATAAAATCCTGGTCAGCAATCCGATCTTTATGGAAGAGGAAAAGCAGTTGCTCTTTTTTACCGTCACTTAGATTTGCTGGCCGGTTCTGAAATCTGCCTCGGCCAGCCAGTTTCCCTTAAAGTTCTTGTATGTGACCCGGGCTGAGCAGACCCTAATAAATGGAACCAGTGATGCAATAAGTTTTGGTCGGCCCTTTATTTCAAATCAGGACTTTCTAAGCAGATCGCTCAGGCGATGCCGTTAACCCCAAACGATCGCGACACCTAGTTTACTCTGGGAACAAAAGGTATACCGATTACGTCTGAAAATAAGCCTGGTCTGAACAGCCGCGCCTCATTGTAGCGAAAGCCAACACATCTCATGCAGCGGTACCGCTAGTACATGAAAATAAAAATATAGTGCTATTAATCGTTCAGGGAGAAAAGGAGAGAAGGAAGTATCCAGAACAGCCCACGCTACGTATTACTGATATCTAATTTAACATAATCATGATTATGCGCACTTAAGCTATCCGAAACCACTCTTAAGGATAGCCGTTAATATTAAGCTTCACATCAGCAAAACGCCTTGCAGCCGCACCAGATTAATCCTTGCGTCCTGACTACCTCAGTATGAAAATGAGAATCATTACTCAACAAAATAAGGATGTTGCCGTGAGCAGAGTTTTAGCCCGCCGCTGGTTGTTGTTCCTCACTAGTTTGCTTTTCATTCATAACGCCGTTGCCCAGGATGAAGCCTGGCCGCGTCAGTTTCAGGATCGCCACGGCGCCCATACCCTGACAAAGGCTCCGCAGCGTATTGTTTCAACGAGCGAGACCCTGACCGGCTCGCTGCTCGCCATTGATGCTCCGGTTGTCGCCAGCACGTCCACTACGCCTTCCAGCCAGATTTCCGACCCACAGGGCTTTTTCCGTCAGTGGGGAGATATTGCGCATCAGCGCGGAGTCGCCAGGCTTGGCTGGGGCGAAATCAGCGTGGAAAGAGTTGCGATGCAAAGGCCGGATCTTATCTTGATAAGCGCCACGGGCGGCGACTCTTCGCAGGCGCAGTACGATCAGATGGCAGCCCTGGCCCCGGTTCTGGTGGTCAGGTATGACGATAAAAGCTGGCAGCAGCTCTTAATGCAGCTGGGCAGGATCACCGGCCATGAAGAGCAGGCGCAGCAGCGCATTCAGGAAGCAGAAAAAGCGTTTGAGAAAATGAAGCAGGAAATTAGCCTGCCTGCGCAGCCGGTAAACGCCATGGTCTGGGATGAGATAACACAGTCGACCAGGGTTTTTACAGCGGATTCAGCGCAGGGGCAGTTCCTGATCAAGGCGGGGTTCAAACTGGCGTCGCTGCCGGAAAATGTTCAGCCGCGCGCCACGCAGGGTAAACGCCAGGATATCGTCCAGCTTGAGGGAGAGAGTCTCGTCAACGGCCTGACCGGAAAAACGCTGCTGCTGTTCGCCGCTGACGAAAGCGATAAAAAAGCCCTGCTCGCCAGCCCCCTGCTCGCCCACCAGCCCGCGGTGAAGGCTAAACAGGTTTACGCCATGGGATCGGAAACGTTCCGCCTCGACTATTACAGCGCGATGGGGCTTATTGCCCGGATGAACGCTTTGTTCGGCACAAAGCCCTGATTTGCGCGTCGTCGAACAGCATGGCTGAAGCCGGCCGCGCCCGCGTAAAGCGACCCTTTAGTTGAACGCAGCGGCCTTAGGATCCGGCTGGCGCGTCTGCATGAGATGCTGTCCGAGCAGCCAGCAAACGCCATCAGTTAAGCCTCCGCGCCAGCACAGCACGTCATGACCGCCGTGGTAGCTGCGGTAATGTACTTTATGCCCGGCCTCAAGCAGCGCCTGACGCATTTGCTGATTCACAAAAAGAATGTCCTGCTCAAGCAGCCCGGCTTCCTGAAATATGCGCAGCGGAACGGCGTTCGGCCGCCGTGAAACCTGCTGAGTGAGATAACCTTTCTCGTGCTGCTCGCGCGCTTCGTAGTGGGTCATAAACTTCATGTTTGGCCACCAGAAAGAACCTGACTGAGTGAGCACGCAGCCGAACCGCTGCGGCCAGTTAAGCCCGGCGTACAGAGCAGCGAGACCGCCATAGCTCTGCCCGGCCACCACGGTTGACGCGGGATCGTCAGTAAAGGGAGCGATCTCTTTGGCAAGAGGGAGAAGCTCTTCCTGTACCGCCAGCCAGAAATCAGCGTTGCAGGCCAGCTCGCGGGAACGAGTGACGTCGTCAATAGCGTCAATCATCAGCCACGCCGCCGCAGGCAGATCCCCCTGCCGGGTTTGCTGTTCCAGCACCGGAAGCAGCGACATGCTGATTGCCCAGTTCTGCCCGTCCAGCACCACTACCAGCGGCAGATCTGCCTCTTCTGCCTCTTCGGGTCGCCAGAGCCAGCAGCGTCGCCGATTACCCAGCCGCGTGCTGTTCCATTCAAGGCGAAAACGTTTTTCATCAACCTCAGGCGCGCGCCCGGCATCAACTGCAAGCCATGCCTGCTGGCTGAGAGCCTCAGGCAGATGAATGCCGGACAAGCGCACCCCGCGAGCGTTGCCATGCGGCGCGCAAGGATTTAGCGGGTCAGCAATTGCGAAAGGAAAAAGCGAGCGCCACCACGCGCGCTGCTGGTTGCACTGCTGTTCGGGCGTCCCCTTCGGCTGCGGCGGAAGCTGCGCTTCACCGATCGGAATCAGGCTGTAGCTGCCGCGCCAGTCACTGGCTTGCTGAACCGACCCGGTCCAGATATCGCTACCGGGCAGACGCTTAAGACTAACGGGCGAAAAACTGTGATGATTTGTTACGCCGTTTATATCGAGGTAGACCCGGCAAATGGAAGAGGCAATTTTATTGCCCTGCGGATCGCGCCAGAAAAAGGTCAGCTTCAGGCGTGATGCATCTGACGTCTCTTCTACAATCGGCGTGCCGATCTCCGCTATCAACTGCCACCACGCCTGGCTTCCTGCCTCGTTTTCTGCCAGTAAAGCGGCGGCCGCTCCAGCTGAAAATGGCACCATATTCCCTCCTGCTATGTCTGCAAAACGCGTTACTTGTCGGTGTTAAATAACGAATGTATTGGCACCAGATAATAACGCAAATGATATTGATAATAATTTACTCTTACAATATGGTTGTTGACGTTTCGGACAGGAGCGCCGTTTCAGTTCAATGCATTACCGATTGGTTTCGCTCAGAGAAGCGGCAAAAAAGCCCCGCCGACTCATCATTACGCACTGAGTTTTAGAGCTTCTTCAGAAACGGATACTTCAAGAGACAATGATGATGATAAAAAACAAACAGCTGGCGGCGGCAAGCGCCTCGCCCTACACCAGTAAGCGTGGTTTTACCCTGCTGGCCACGCTGCTGGCTTCCTCTTTCCCTCTGTACGCAGCCGATAAGCAGGATGAAACGCTGGTAGTGACGGCGACTTCGTCTGAGGTTCCCTCCGCGCCGCTTAAGGGCATCGTCGCCAAAAGCAGCGACGCTGGCACCAAAATGGCGGCCCCGCTGGTCAAAACGCCGCAGAACATTTCGGTTGTGACGCGTGACCAGATGGATGCGCAGGGCGCCAAAACGGTTGCCGATGCGCTGAACTATTCCAGCGGCGTGTTCACCAATTACCGTGGCTCCTCCAACCGCAACGATGAGGTGATAGTGCGAGGCTTTCGCTACGCCCCAAAATTTCTTGATGGATTAAGCTACGGGCTGGCTGGTCAGGGCAGCACAACCGGGAACATCGACCCGTGGCTGCTTGAGCGCGTGGAGCTGGTGCACGGCCCAGCCTCTGTGCTCTACGGCCAGGTTAATCCGGGCGGGATCATCAATATGACCAGCAAACGCCCAACCGCTGAGCCAATTCACAAAATTCAGGTGCGCGGCGGTAATAAGCATCTCGGCGAAGCGGCGTTTGATTTCGGCGGCGCGCTGAACGATGAACGCACCCTGCTCTACCGCCTGAACGGGATCGCCAGCACCCAGCACCAGTTCGTTAAGGACTATAAACAACAGCGGCTGGCGATTGCTCCCGCCCTGACCTGGCTGCCAAACAGCGATACCAGTTTTACCCTGCTGGCCAGCTACCAGAACGATCCTAAAGCGGGCTACCGTAACTTCCTGCCTTCCCTCGGCACCGTCACCGCGTCCGCTAACGGTCAGTATATTCCCTATGATATGAACGTTAGCGATCCCTCATGGAATCAGTCGAAGCGCGAACAAACGTCGGTGGGTTATCTGTTTGAGCACAGCTTCAATGAAAACGTTACGCTGGTGCAGAACCTGCGCTATTCGAATATAAACAGTAAATACAAATATCTGGTCTACACCTGGAACAACCCGGAAATCTCCGACACCAATATCGGCCGCCGCGCCCAGCGTGAAAAAACCAGTACCGATGAGCTCGCCTTCGACAATCACCTGAACGCCAGATTTGATACCGGCGCCCTCTCCCATAACCTTGTCGCCGGGCTCGATTACAAGTGGAATAAAAGCACCAGTGAACTGTGGCGCGCAGGGGGAGATAAATATAACTTCGACTGGGCTAACCCGGTTTATGGTATCTCTGTCGATGAAAGCGAGCTTTCCAAAACCACCGACAGCGTGAAAAAGCTCGACCAGATAGGTCTCTACCTGCAAGACCAGCTGGAGTGGAAAAACTGGAATCTGCTGTTGTCCGGACGTCACGACTGGAGCGAAGTCCGCACCCTGGATCGCACCGACAGTAGCCTGTCTCAACAAAACGACAATAAATTCACCGGCCGCGCGGCGTTGCTCTATGCCTTTGACTTTGGCCTGTCGCCTTACGTCAGCTACAGCACCTCGTTTGAGCCTAACCTCGATTCAGGCGCGCCGGGTTCCGCGGCGTTTAAGCCGACAACCGGCGAACAAAAGGAAGTGGGCCTGAAGTTCCAGCCGAGAGGCAGCGACACGGTGTTGAGCCTGGCGCTGTTCGACATCGATCAGAAGAACATTACTTCGTACAACAGCGTGACCGGCTATAACGAGCAGATTGGGAAGACGCGCTCAAAGGGTGTGGAAACGGAACTGCACTCGCAGCTGACGCCAGAAATCGCCGTCATAGCCAGCTACACCTTTACCGACGCGGTAATCAAAGAGAGCAATACCACCGCTCAGATCGGTAAAGCGCCCGCCGCGATCCCGCGCCATATGGCCTCGCTCTGGGGCAGCTACACCTTCCAGCAAGGGCCTCTGAAAAGTTTCACCCTGGGCAGCGGCGTGCGCTACACCGGCACCAGCTACGGCGACAATACCGAAGCGTTCAAGGTGCCTGCCTATACCCTGTATGACGTGATGGCCCGCTACGATCTGGGCGAAGCCAGCTCCGCTCTGAAAGGCACTACCGTTCAGTTCAACGTCAACAACCTGACCAACAAGCACTACGTCTCTTCCTGCAGCGGCACGACAGCGTGCTTCTACGGCTCCGGCCGGACGCTGTTCGCGACGCTCAGCTACAGCTGGTAATGCTTTGCGCCCGGACTTCTCAGCCCGGGCGCACCTACTCCGCCTGGCCTCTATTCATTTGTGCTCAGCTAAAAAAGTGGTGAACCGCAAAGTTAATCAGCCCCCCGCCCAGGATTAACCAGATAAACAGCATCAGGCCCAAAAGCAGCGGGCGCAGCCCTGCTTTTTTCAGCTGACTGATGTGGGTCGTCAAACCCAGCGCCGCCATCGCCATCGCCAGCAGCACATTGTCGGCTTGATTAATGACGGCAATTGTCGGGGCTGAAATCAGATGAGCAGAGTTAAACAGCGCGACCAGAATAAATCCGAGCGCGAACCACGGGAAAATAAGCGGCTGTTTTGCGCCGTTTTGCGCAGACGAACCGCGACGCACCATCAGACCGATAATCACCAGGAACGGCGCCAGCATTAATACGCGCAGCATCTTGGTAATCACCGCTGCATTTTCGGTTTCACCGCTAATGGCATGGCCTGCCGCCACTACCTGCGCGACCTCATGCATAGTTGAACCGGTGTAAATACCAAATTCCGTCAGGCTGACGCCCGGCAGAAGCGGCGCAACCTGATGCCAGATAAACGGATACAAAAAAATGGCGGCGGTACCAAAAATAACCACCGTCGCAACGGCGACGGCAACTTTTGAGGCGGCGGCTTTAATGACCGGCTCAGTAGCCAGTACGGCAGCCGCGCCACAGATGCTGCTTCCGGCGCCGATAAGCCATGCGGTTTCGCGATCCAGCTTTAAGATCCGGCGGCCCAGGCAGCAGGCGAGCATAAAGGTGCTTGTCAGGGTCAGCAGGTCAATGATGACGCCGCTGATACCCACATCAAGCACCTGCTGAAAGGTGAGGCGAAAACCGTACAGAATGATCCCAAGGCGCAACAGCTTCTGTTTGGCAAACTGCACGCCTTCATCGCAGTGCGAATGCAGAGCGGGATAAAGCGTATTACCGAGGATAATCCCGCCGATGATCGCCAGCGTCAGCGCACCCAGCCCCAGCTGAGCCACAGACGGCAGGTTGCCAAGCCAGGCCGTAATCAGGGCGATAGCCGCGGTAAGCAGCAGACCGGGGGCAACATGCCTTAACCCGTTTTGGCATTTATGTAGCGTTAAAGTAGTCATATCTTCTCCTCTGTCCACTGATCATGGAGAAAAACGGCTACTAAGAAAAATTCATTATATTGTTAGAACAAATCTGAATAAGTGGTAAAGCGCGTCAAAAAGGGTGATATGGACTTCAGACCAGGTTAAAAATTATCTGAACGACCACTATTCTGAAACGCGCGTCTCCGGCCACGCAGTGCCGCAAAGCGCTTTCACAAAATCCAGGGAGAACAGAATGCGTTCCGTTGTCATTAGCGCGATCGTTGCCGTTGCAGGCGGCATTGCTGGGGCAGCTCTGACCCAAAGCGATATGCTGCGGCCTGCAAAGCCGACGCTGTCGAGGTCAGTTGATCCGGATCTGGGCTGGACGGCGCCCGCGGTGAGCGGCTATGGCAAAATCCACTACGAAGCGAACGCCGCGTTTCAACCGAACGCCGCGCTCAGCAACAAGGTGGTTTTCAAGGTAAGCCGCGGTGCGGAAAAGCGAGACCAGGTTAACCCGGCGCTGGAGCAGGTTGCGCAAGTGGTGAATACCTACGTAGCGGCGGGCGTACCGGTGCAGCAGTTGAAATTTGTGGTGGCGGTAAACGGCGAGGCAACCCCGGCGATGCTGGATAACGCTCACTTTAAGGCGCGTTTTGGTATGGATAACCCCAACCTCCCGCTTATCTCTGAACTGAAAAAACAGGGCGTTCAGGTCACCGTATGCGACCAGGCGCTGGCCTGGCACCGCTATGACCCGCACTGGATTGCCGAGCCTGTGATCCACACTCTTTCGGCGCTCACAACGGTGACCACGCTGCAAAACCAGGGCTACGCACTGCTGAGCATGTAATGACTTCCAGGCGATCACGCGCTACAAACGGATCGCCTGCGCATTCGGCTGGCTGGCACGCGTGGAGGCGCTTTAGCCTCTGCAGTCAAATGCACCTCCCTGGCTAATAACGCCTGTAAAACGCCTTATTACACTCTTTTCGTTAAGTGACCTTATTCCCGCTACCTAATAGCAGGTGAAATAACGTGCGGCTTATGTGGTTATGTTTTCTATAAGCAATTATCCCACTCCGAAATAAATGTACCCCCCTGTTGACGATGAATTAATCGAATAACGTAAGTAAAACCGCGGGTCATCATTAACCGCAGTAATAGTGGAAAATTTAATGCCGGGTTACGCGGATAGAGAGCAGAAAGCCATTATCAGAATCAATGAACTGTGTTATCTAAACAGGGTTAAATTTAGAAAAAGGTAACATCTATGTTGTCGCACAACCTGGCCCACAGAGTTAAACACCTGCAATCATCTGCAATACGCGAGCTGCTGAAGCACAGCAAAATGGAAGGCGTTATATCCCTTGGCGGCGGTATCCCCAATCCGGATCTGTTCGATACCGAGGGGCTACAGATAGCGATGGACCGCCTGATGACAACAGAGCGGCGCGACGCGTTTCAGTATGGACTCAGTGAAGGCGATCCGAAATTAAGAGAGGCGATCGCTCAGATTATGTCTGAACGCGGCATCGACTCGACGCCCGATGATATCGTTGTGACGTCTGGCTCTCAGCAGTCGCTGGATTTACTGGCGAGAGCGTTAATCAACCCAGGCGATACAATCGTTGTTGAGCGCCCAACCTATCTGGCCGCGCTCCAGGTCTTCCAGCTGGCCGAAGCCCGTCTGGCCTCTGTCGGCACCGATGGCGAAGGGATGATCGTTGACGAACTCGAAGAGCTGGTGAAACGGCAAAAGATTAAAGCCGTCTATATTGTGCCGACTTTTGGCAATCCGAGCGGGGTGACCCTCTCCGCCTCCCGCCGTCAGAAGCTGGTTGCGTTAGCGCAAGAGCACGATTTTATTATCTTCGAAGACGATCCCTACAGCGAAATTAACTTCACCAACGAAACGTTCAGGCCACTCAAATCTTTTGCGCAAGAGATGAAGGCAAGCGATCGCGTCATATATACCTCGACCTTCTCAAAAATCCTGGCGCCAGGCGCACGCGTTGGCTGGATTTCATTGCCCGACTGGCTGAAACAGCAGGTGGTCATCCTTAAACAGGCGACAGACTTACATACCAGTTCCCTGTCACAGTCTCTTACGCGTCACTATTTAGAAACCGGCAGATTAACGTCGCAGATAGATTTAATCCGTACGGAATATAAAAAGAAATGCGATGCGCTTTGCGCGGCGCTTCAGTCTGAGATGGGCGAGCGTATTCGCTTCCATCGTCCGCTTGGCGGAATGTTTTTGTGGGCCACGTTTAATTATGAATTTAATACCACTGAATGGTTAAAATCGACCCTGCAAAACGGTGTGGTATATGTGCCTGGGGAATTCTTCTACTGTGATAATCCTGACAAATCAACGTTACGGTTATCTTATGTCACCGTTTCTGAAGATAACCTGCTAAAAGCAGCCCAGCGACTTAACGCTTCGCTGCCGTAATCTAATCGCTAGCGGAAACCCTTATTTTTTAATAAGGGTTTCACCCTCCTCGCCCGCGCTTTTCTGTATCCGCACAGCTCTGTTAGATACACTGGGCGCACAGGCACCTTGCTTCGGTTAACCATGGCATCTGATACCCCGATTGAATTAAAGCATCTGCACACGTTGCTGGCCCTTAAGCGTACCGGCAGTCTGACGCGTGCCGCGATGGCGTTGCACGTTACGCAGTCTGCACTGTCACAGCAGATAAAATTTCTGGAAGATCACTACGGCATTACGCTGTTTTTAAGAAAAACATCGCCGGTTATCTTCACGCCTGCCGGTAAACGCCTGTTGCAGCTGGCGGAACATGTCGTCCCTGCCTTGCAGGCGGCCGATCGCGATCTTTATCAGTTTGCAGACGGCCAGCGCGGTGTGCTGCGCGTTACGCTAGAGTGCCACACCTGCTACGAATGGCTAATGCCGGTGATGGATGCGTTTCGAAAAAAATGGCATGACGTTGAAGTAGAAATAGTCTCAGGGTTTCAGTCCGATCCTGTGGGGCTACTGCTGCAAGATCGGGCCGATGTCGCCATCGTGGACGAGGTTGAAGAGACTGAAAATCTGGTTCACCACCATCTGTTTGAATACGAGATGCTGGGCGTTCTGCCGGTAAACCACCCTCTGGCCGCCCGGCCCTGGCTGGAAGCGGAAGACTTTGCTGATAAAACCTTGATTACCTATGCGGTGCCGGAGGAGCGTATTGATGTCATCAGAAAGCTGCTTAAGCCAGCCGGCATGGCTGTTCGCCGTAAAACAACGGAGCTGACAATGGCCATCGTTCAGCAGGTTGCCAGCGAGCGCGGGATCGCAACCCTGCCCGTCTGGGCCGTGGCGAACTATGCACAAAAAGGCTATGTGACGATCTTACCTATCACCGAGCGCGGGCTCTTTTCCGACATATGGCTGGCGGCGCTGCCTGAAAAGTCCGGTATCGACTATGTGAATGATTTTGTTGCCATAGTAAGAGAGCATCACGCTGGAATGCGTTCGCATTAATCCGCTTCGCCTCTGGCTCGGTTTCAGGAAAGCCCTTTCCTCAGGCCAGGGATACTGTCAATTACGGGATAACCAGGATATAAATGAAACGCTGTTTTACTTTTATTTGATCCGTTCCAGATGACAGTTGCAAGGAGAGAGGATGTCAAAGAAAGCTGCACTCTTACTGGCGCCTGGCTTTGAAGAAGCCGAGGCCTTTATTACCCTCGATATACTTAGCCGCCTGGGGATTGAGGTGAAGACCATTGCCTGCCATCCCGATCGTCAGGTGGTCAGCTATCACGGCGTGGTCACGCTTGCCGATCTGCTGCTTGAAGAAAAGCAGCACCCGCTGTTCGATGCGGTGATTATTCCCGGCGGCCCGGAAGGTACCACCAGCCTTGCCGCGAATCCGGCAGTCAGCGCGTTTATCCAGCGCCACGACGAGGCGGGCAAGCTCATTGCGCCCATCTGTTCTGCAGCAGCGCGCGTGCTGGCGGGTAATGGGCTGTTGAAGGGACGTCGTTATACCTGCTCCGGCGAGCTCTGGATGCACTACGAGGATGGCGAGTATGTGATGGCGGACGTGGTTGAGGATGGCAACCTGCTCAGCGGCAGAGGGCTGGGCGTCGCCTTCGATTTTGCTTTTACCCTGGCCGTTCGCCTGACCGGCAAAGCGGGCGCTGCGGATTTCCAGGCGGAGCATATCTACTATGACCGCTGGCGCAGCGCGCGAATGATTTGCGGGTAAAAGCGGCATCCCTGCTCGCTTCTCCTGCGCGCCTTTGCGCGACAGTTTACCCTGTGGCCTGTAGCGCCAGCCAGGGCGTTACAGGCTGGGGAAGGTTACACTGTTGCCCGGCGCTTCACGATGCAGATGGATAAAGTTCAGGTGACGCTCGTACTGATCGAGAATATTGATAATCACCTGCTCTTTGCTGTAGTCCATCAGGTCGTTGCCCTGGCTCCCTTCCAGCAGGAAGGTTTCCAGCCGGTAATAGGTCGATTTACCGCTGCGCGCGCGATAGGTAAAGCCCGGTACCGAATACTGCTGCGGCCACACCTGATAAACAAAATCCTGCTCTTCGCCCAGGTTTACGCGCAAATCGATATAGCCCAGCGCGTTATCTTCTGTCTCCATGCGATTGAGCGTGACGCGGCCGCCGCGCAGTTCCAGCTCTTTCGCGACCTCCTGCATCGCAGGGAAGATCACGCTGTCCATCATCTGCTGGGTATAGCGCGAGCCAGGGTAGTTCATCAGACGCGACAGGCGCTTTTTCCAGCTCAGGCGATCGCTGCTGGCCGCCAGATAGGGCGCCGTATCGCGGCTGGCGCTGGCGCGGCGATAATCTTCCACCTTCAGCGATTTATAAAGACCGGCCATAACAAAGAAGATCACGAAGCTGAACGGCAGACCCATAATCACCGTGGTGTTTTGCAACGCGGAGATGCCGTTGGTCATCAGCATGCTCAGCGTCAGCACGCCGATGGCGACAGACCAGAAGATACGCAGCCAGTTCGGCGCATCGCTGTTGATATCTTTCAGCTTAGAGGTGAAGTTGCCGAGCACCAGCGAGCCGGAATCCGCCGACGTGACGTAAAACAGCATCCCGGTGATGGTCGCCACCGAAGCGCTCAGCTTAAAGGCGGGATACTGCTCCAGCAGCAGATAGAAGCCGCGCTCCGCATGCGCCATCACTTCCTGCGCAAATCCGGCGTTGCCGTGAATGATCTCATAGAGCGCGGCATTGCCGAATACCGACAGCCACAGCAGCGTGAAGGTAAAGGGAATAATCAGCGTGCCCAGCACGAACTCGCGAATGGTGCGCCCGCGTGAAATGCGCGCCAGAAACAGGCCGACGAACGGCGACCAGGCGACCCACCATGCCCAGAAGAAGAGCGTCCAGCTGTTCATCCACTGCGTGGGGCGATCGAAAGCGAACGTATTGAGCGTCATGCCCATAAAGCGATTGATATAGTCGCCGACGTTGAGCACCAGCGCGTTAAGCAGAAAATCGGTTTTGCCGAAAAAGAGCACGAACAGGATCAGGCCGAGCGCCAGCGCCACGTTCAGTTCGGAGAGAATGCGAATGCCCTTGTCGACGCCGGACGTGACCGAAATAGTAGCGATAACGACCGACAGCACGATCAGCGCGGTCTGCGCGCCCAGCCCCTCTGGAATATTGAACAACACGTTCAGGCCGTAATTGAGCTGTACGACGCCGATGCCGAGCGTGGTGGCGATGCCGAATATCGTACCGACCACCGCGGCGATATCGACGGTATGTCCGATGGGGCCGTTAATACGTTTGCCGAAGATAGGATAGAGCGCCGAGCGGATGGTAAGCGGCAGGTTGTAGCGATAGCTGAAGTAGCCCAGCGCGATGCCCATTAGCGCATACATCGACCAGCCGGTCAGCCCGTAGTGGAAAAGCGTCCAGACCATCGCCTGACGCGCGGCTTCAAAAGTCTGGCCTGCCCCTTCCGGGGGCTGCATATACTGCGTTACCGGTTCCGCCACCGAGAAAAACATCAGGTCGATACCGATGCCCGCGGCAAACAGCATGGCGGACCAGCTCAGCAGGCTGAACTCCGGCTTTGACTGCTCCGGGCCGAGCTTAATCGCGCCAAAACGCGAACAGGCCATAAACAACACGAATACGATGTAAAGCGTAGCGGCCAGCATGTAATACCAGCCGAACGTAGACGATACCCAGTTCACTGCCGTCTGGATCCATGCGCCGGCCTGTTCGCTGTAGAGAATCGTCACCAGTGAAAATGTCAGAATCAGCCCGGCCGAAATATAGAACACTACGGGATTGATTCTGTCCTTTTCACTTGCAGGTGGATTAATCATCAGTTACCTCTGGTTTATAATAAATTCAACAGGTTATATTGTCCTCCGCGTGTTAACGCGTCTCCTTTATTTTTCTCCTCCTGACAGTTAAGCGTAGCGGTAAAGCGTGAAGCGATACGTTGCGCTTTGCAACAATCAAGGAACAGTATCCTAACAACATTCTTTTTTATATTGAACGTTCAATCAATAAAAGTTCTAATAGTGCACTTGTGTTAGGGCGGAGCGCTTGTCATGCCAAAGGTGGGAATGCAGCCGATACGACGTCGGCAGCTGATTGATGCAACCCTGGAGACGATTAATGAAGTCGGGATCAACGACGCCACTATCGCGCAGATTGCGCGGCGCGCAGGCGTATCGACCGGCATCATCAGTCACTACTTCAAAGACAAAAACGGCCTGCTGGAAGCCGCTATGCGCGATGTGACGCGCCAGCTGCGTGACGCGGTAGCGAGCAGGCTGAAGCCGCTGGCAGGTGCCAGCACCGAAGCCCGTCTCTGCGCCATCGTTGAGGGCAACTTTGACGAAAGCCAGCTGCATAAGGCGGCAATGAAGGCCTGGCTCGATTTCTGGTCGAGCAGCATGCATCAACCCCAGCTTAACCGGCTGGAGCGCGTCAGCAGCAGCCGTCTCTTCTCATCGCTGGCTGCGGAGTTTCGTCGCGAGCTGCCGCGCGAGGCGGCGCGGACCGCCGCTTACGGGCTGGCGGCCCTGATCGACGGCCTCTGGTTGCGCGCGGCGCTGGGCGGCAAGCCGTTCGATTTACAGCTTGCGCGTTCGCTCACTACTCAGTTCATTCGCCAGCAGTTAGCTGGCAACACTCATTCCTGATAAGGAGAAACCATGTCCCGATTCGCAGAGCAGCACCTCTATATTGATGGCGCTTATGTCCCCGCAGCGGCTGGCGACACCTTTGACACGATCAACCCCGCTAATGGCGAAGTGCTGGCGAAGGTTCATGAAGCGGGCCGCGCTGACGTCGACCGCGCCGTCGCAGCGGCGCGTAAAGGCCAGAAAGTCTGGGCGGCGATGACCGCCATGCAGCGCTCGCGCATCCTTCGCCGCGCGGTGGATATTCTGCGCGCGCGCAACGACGAGCTGGCTGCGCTGGAAACCCTGGATACCGGCAAGCCGCTGAGCGAAACCGCCAGCGTGGATATCGTCACCGGCGCAGACGTGCTGGAGTATTACGCGGGTCTGATCCCGTCGCTGGAGGGGCAGCAGATCCCGCTGCGCGACACCTCTTTCGTTTATACGCGCCGCGAGCCGCTCGGTGTGGTCGCGGGCATCGGCGCGTGGAACTACCCGATTCAGATTGCGCTGTGGAAATCCGCGCCGGCGCTGGCAGCGGGCAACGCGATGATCTTTAAGCCGAGCGAAGTGACGCCGCTTACCGCTCTGAAACTGGCGGAGATCTACAGCGAAGCTGGCGTGCCGGACGGCGTTTTCAACGTACTGCCGGGCAGCGGCGCGGTCACCGGCCAGCTGCTGACCGGGCACCCCGGCATCGATAAAGTCTCTTTTACCGGCGGCGTCGCCAGCGGTAAAAAAGTGATGGCCAACGCAGCAGGATCGACCCTGAAAGAGGTCACCATGGAGCTGGGCGGGAAGTCGCCGCTGATTATTTTCGACGATGCCGATCTCGATCTGGCCGCCGATATCGCCATGATGGCCAATTTTTACAGCTCCGGCCAGGTCTGCACCAACGGCACGCGCGTCTTTGTACCGACCAGCCTTCAGGCGGCGTTTGAAGAGAAAATCCTGGCGCGCGTCGTGCGCATCCGCGCTGGCGACCTGAACGATCCAGAGACAAATTTTGGTCCGCTGGTGAGCTTCAGCCATCGCGATAACGTTATGCGCTACATCGAGAGCGGCGTTGCGGAAGGCGCGCGCCTGCTGTGCGGCGGCAAGCGCATGCAGGGCGCGGACTTCGACAACGGCGCCTGGGTCGAACCCACCGTCTTTACCGACTGTCGCGATGAGATGACCATCGTGCGCGAAGAGATCTTCGGGCCGGTGATGTCGATTCTGACTTACCAGAACGAAGAGGAAGTGGTGCGCCGCGCCAACGCGACGGAGTATGGCCTGGCGGCCGGTCTGGTCACTCAGGATCTCAACCGCGCGCACCGCGTTATTCACCAGATTGAAGCGGGTATCTGCTGGATCAATACCTGGGGCGAATCAGCCGCAGAGATGCCGGTTGGCGGCTATAAGCACTCCGGCGTCGGCCGGGAAAACGGGCTGATGACCCTGCAGAACTACACCCAGGTGAAGTCTGTGCAGGTCGAGCTGAGCCGTTTTCAGTCTGTATTTTGATTAATGATTAAACCTGAGGAGCGACGAATGGAATTTGATTACATCATTATCGGAGCCGGATCCGCAGGAAACGTTTTGGCTACCCGACTGACCGAGGAGAGCGACGTCACGGTTCTGCTGCTGGAAGCGGGCGGCCCTGATTACCGTATGGATTTTCGCACGCAGATGCCTGCGGCGCTCGCTTACCCCTTACAGGGAAAACGTTACAACTGGGCTTACGAGACCGAGCCGGAACCCTATATGAACAACCGCCGCATGGAGTGCGGCCGCGGCAAAGGGCTGGGCGGCTCATCGCTGATCAACGGCATGTGCTATATCCGCGCCAATGCGATGGATCTCGACGGCTGGGCGGAGGCGCCGGGCCTGGAGTCCTGGCGTTATCTCAACTGCCTGCCCTACTACCGCAAAGCGGAAACGCGCGATATCGGGCCGAATGACTACCATGGCGGCGATGGACCCGTCTGCGTGGCGACGCCGAAGGCTGGCAACAATCCGCTGTTCGCCGCTATGGTTGAAGCGGGCGTCCAGGCGGGCTATCCGCGCACCGAAGATCTTAACGGTTACCAGCAAGAGGGCTTCGGCCCGATGGATCGCACCGTTACGCCGCAGGGACGCCGCTCCAGCACCGCGCGCGGCTATCTCGACCAGGCGAAAAACCGGCCGAACCTGAAAATCGTTACCCATGCCATCACCGATCGCATTCTGTTCGACGGCAAGCGCGCCGTCGGCGTGCAGTATCTGCTGGGCGCGAGCAACACGTCGCATCAGGCGCATGCGCGGCGTGAGGTGCTGCTCTGCGCTGGCGCCATCGCATCCCCGCAAATCCTGCAGCGCTCCGGCGTTGGCGCCGCCGACCTGCTGGCATCCTTTGACATTCCCGTGGTACACGACCTGCCCGGCGTGGGCGAAAATCTTCAGGATCATCTGGAGATGTATCTGCAGTACGAGTGTAAAGAGCCGGTTTCGCTCTACCCCGCGCTGAAGTGGTGGAACCAGCCGAAGATCGGCGCAGAGTGGATGTTTAACGGCACCGGCATCGGCGCCAGCAACCACTTTGAGGCGGGCGGCTTTATCCGCAGCCGCGAAGAGTTCGCCTGGCCGAATATTCAGTATCACTTCCTGCCGGTCGCCATTAACTACAACGGTTCGAACGCGGTCAACGCCCACGGTTTCCAGTGTCACGTCGGCTCAATGCGCTCGCCGAGCCGCGGCCATGTGCGTATCAAATCGCGCGATCCGCGTCGTCATCCGGCCATTCTGTTCAACTACATGTCCAGCGAGCAGGACTGGCACGAATTCCGCGATGCGATCCGTATTACGCGCGAGATTATCAATCAGCCTGCGCTGGATAAATTCCGCGGCCGCGAGATCAGCCCCGGCGTGGCGTGCGAAACCGACGAGCAGCTGGATGAGTTTGTGCGTAACCATGCGGAAACCGCCTACCATCCGTGCGGCACCTGCAAAATGGGCAGCGACGAAATGGCGGTAGTGGATGCGGAAGGACGCGTGCATGGTATGGAAGGACTGCGCGTTGTCGATGCGTCGATTATGCCGCTGATCATTACCGGCAACCTGAATGCGACGACCATTATGATCGGCGAGAAAATCGCGGATAATATTCGCGGTCGCCAGCCGCTTCCCGCCTCGACGGCTAGTTACTTTGTCGCTGGCGAGATGCCGGTGCGCGGGAAACCGCTGCGTCAGTAGTCCGTGTTAGCCCGCTACGGCGGGCTTTTGCATTTACATCATCTGCGGCTCGCGGATCGCATTACCTCTGGCGAAGCGCGCCAGCCGATAGGGCGTAATATCCGTAAAGAGCTGATGGTTAGTCATTAGCTGCGCGCACAGCAGGCCCGCGCCAGGGCCGATGCCAAAACCGTGTCCGCTAAAGCCTGACGCGATAAACAGGCCGGGCACGCGCTGCATTTCGTCGATAACCGGCACCAGATCCGGCGTGGTATCTATCCAGCCGCCCCAGGCGTGATCGATTTTTATACCTTCCAGCGCAGGAAAAGCCTTAACCAGCGTGCGCAGCGCTTCGTCCAGAATGTGCCGATCGGGTTTGGGATCGAGTACGCGAATTTTCTCGAACGGCGAAACCGCGTTGTTCGACCAGGAGCCTGCTGCCTCCGGCCCGTTAAAAAAGGAGCCGTTCAGGCGAAGTTTGAGCTTTTTGGCGATCTTGCTGCGGTACATGGGATAGAACTTTGTCGCGTAGCGGATATTTTGCGGTGCGAGATCGAGCTGGCCGCGACCGGGAATGGCCACGGTATAGCTGCCGTCCAGCCAACGACGGATACAGAGCTCCGGCATGCTCAGACAGCCCTGAATCACCTCCGGCGCCGCCGTGGTTTTAAACGCGGTGCCGAGGATATTGGCGCTGGGCAGTTCTATGCCGTACTGCTTGCAGAAGCGAGAGCTCCACGCGCCGCCGCAGCAGATCACCTGGCTGGCGCGCACGCGGCCGCGCTCGGTCCAGACCCCGGAAACACGTCCGGCGCTGATATCCAGCCCGCGCACTGCGCAGCGCTGATGAACAGAGGCGCCTAGCTTTTGCGCGCCGACGGCGATAGCGGGCGCGGCCAGCGAAGGCTCGGCGCGCCCGTCGGTCGGCGACCAGATGCCGCCTGCCCAGCGCGCCTGATCGCCCAGCCGTTCACGCACCTCTTCAGGCGAAAGCAGCTGGCTGACGAAACCGATCTGCTTTGCCTGCTTGCCCCACTTTTCCCAGCGCGCGACGTCCGCTTCGTTCTGCGTGCCGTAAAGAATGCCGCTGCGGCGAAAGCCGAGATCCAGCCCGATTTCGCCGCCCAGCTCCTCCCAGCGTTGCAGACTGCGCATCGCCAGCGGCAGTTCGTAAAGATCGCGGTTCTGCTGCCTTACCCAGCCCCAGTTGCGTCCGGACTGCTCACCGCCGATCGCGCCCTTTTCAAACAGCGCCACGGAAACGCCCTGCTTCGCCAGTTCGTAAGCGACGGAGGTGCCGATAATGCCGCCGCCGATAACGATAACGTCAACCTGCTCAGGAAAGGTCGGGCTGTCCGTAACGGCATTGATTTTTATGCGCATAGAAGAACCTTTATATTCAGGGCGTTCAGAGATGCTGCTCAGGCGGGATATGCATAATCCACAACACTCTGGCGTCGCTGTCCGTATGGTTGAAAATGTTATGCGGCAGGTGGCTTTTGAACTGAAAGCTGTCGCCGGTCATCAGGCGCGCAGTGTCGCCACTGATTTCCAGCGTCAGTTCCCCTTCCAGTACGATGCCCGCCTTCTCGCCTTGCCCAATCAGTATCTCGTCGGAGCGAACGCCCGCAGGGAGATGAATCACCATAAACTGCATATCGTGATCGCCCGACGGCGACAGCATCTCTTTGGCGATGCCGCGTTTGCCGACGTTAAAGTGCGGCCGTTCCGCGCGGCGGCGGACGTAATGCTCCGCGCCGCGCAGTGATACGTCGCTCTCTTCCAGAAAGGCCGTCAGCGGCACTTTCAGCACCTGTCGAAGCTGTTCCAGCACCCGAACGGTGGGATTGGTCAGGTTGCGTTCAATCTGGCTGATCGCCCCAGCGGAAACGTTCGCCAGCAATGCCAGTTCGGTAATGGTCAGATTGCGCGCCTTGCGCAGGGTTTTCAGCCGCGACCCGATATCCGTTTCGGCGGCGCCAGGTTCCGCCTGATGTTGCGTTGCATTCTTCATCTGATGATCTTCCGTTGCCGTCACGCCTGGCGGTCGCCCTGCGCTTAATTAAGGCATGCCCCACTTCTCTTTGATGGCCTGAAGCGAGCCGTCCTGCTTCATCGCGGTTAAGGCGCTGTCAATTTCCGCCAGCAGCTTATCGTTTCCTTTTTTCACACCGAACGCCATGGGAGAGACATGCTCAGGCTTATAACCCTCCACAACATGCATCCCTTTTAGTCCGCCCGCTTTCACCTGTGCTTTCAGAATGGGATAGTCGTTCATGCCCGCCGCAATGCGGCCCAGCGAGAGATCGCGCGTCATATCCGCGGGACTATCATAGACCTTCACCTCTTTGGCGATACCGCTCTGCATCAGGCTTTGCGTATAGTCCGTGCCCGCCATGCTGCCTACGATTTCGCCTTTCAGATCCTGCACCGACGCATATTTTTTGGTGTTGTCGTCACGCACCACTAGCCCTGCGCCGAAGGCGGTAACCGGCTGCGAAAAGCCGATGCGTTTCGCCCGCTCAGGCGTCGGCGTCATACCGGCTACGATCATATCGATCTTTCCCGCGATGACTGACTGAATCAGCGTGGGGAACGGCACGGCGGTAAAGTTCATCTCCAGATGCTGGCGCCTGGCCACTTCCGCCGCAACGTCAGGCATAAAACCTTCAATTTTGCCGTTCTGCGTATTCAGGAAAGTGGTCGGCGCGCTGGAGGGAGGCGAACCCGCCGTCAGCGTGGCCGCCTGAGCGCTCACGCTGACGGCGGCAGCCATACTCATCGCCATAAAGAGATTTAGCAGGCGCTTTTTAGGGGCAACAGACATAACTCACTCCTGTATCGATATGAAAAGGGCGAACGTCTTTTTCACTATAATGAAATTAATGTTGCCGCTGTCAACGTTTTATTTTGTGAAAACGCCATATCTCACATATTGCGGATAAAGCCGTTGCTTTCCCCCTTTCGCCCATCTATAGCTGTTTCTTATAGGGGTAATAAGTAATAGCTATCTCCTTTGCCTGAGTATTTATTGACAGCGCTTTGCCAACAGCGATATTCATTATAATGAAATAGCGTTGCCCCGACACGCATTGTGCGGAACGATCAGGAGCTTAAGATGGACTGGAGCAGCCTCCACACCTACCTGCCCTTTTTGTTGAAAGGGGCCGAAATGACGATCGCCATCACAATATTGTCGCTGGTGATCAGTACGCCGCTGGGGCTGATATTTGCGGCGGCAAAGATGTGCCCATGGAAAATTATTTCCTGGCCGGTTGCGACGATAATTAATATTACGCGCGGCCTGCCGATGATTGTGGTGCTGTTTTATATCTACTTTGTCTTTCCTGACATTGGAATAACCCTGACCTCGTTTCAGGCCAGCGTCACTGGCATCGCCTTTTGTTTTTCGACCTATATCGCTGAGATATTTCGCGCCGGCATTGCGTCTGTCGATCGCGGCCAGTTTGAAGCCGCGCGCTCAATGGGCATGAGTTTTACTAAAGCAATGCGTCGCGTGATTTTACCGCAGGCGTTTCACGTTGCGCTGCCACCCTACAGCAACACGCTGGTAATGATGCTGAAAGACTCCGCGCTCGCTTCCACTATCGCCGTCACGGAAATGACCCGCCAGGGACAGCTGATCGCCGCCTCAACCTTTGACAACACTACCGTTTATACGCTGGTGGCGGTGCTCTATCTGCTGCTATGTATGCCGCTGATGGCCCTGACCAAACGGCTGGAAAAACGTCAAATGAAAGGAGCCTGAGATGATTGAAATCGACGAGGTGCATAAAAAATTCGGCCGCGTTGAAGTGCTGAAAGGCGTGAGTTTTACCGTTAACGCTGGCGAGGTGGTTTGCCTGATAGGCCCCTCCGGCTCCGGCAAGTCGACCATTCTGCGCTGCATCAACGGGCTGGAAAGCTATGAAGGCGGCGAGATCCGCGTGCTGGGACAGCGCGTCGATAGTCGCCATAAAAGCATTAACGATCTGCGACGCCAGATCGGTATGGTATTTCAGCGCTTTAACCTTTTCCCGCACCGCAGCGTGCTGGAGAACGTGATGGAAGGCCCGATTCATGTAAACGGCGAGTCGCGCTCGGAAGCGGAAAAGCGCGCCAAATCCCTGCTGGCGCTGGTGGGGCTGGCGGACAAAATCAATGCCTGGCCTGCTCAACTCTCTGGTGGGCAGCAGCAGCGTGTGGCGATTGCGCGCACGCTGGCGCTGCAGCCAAAAGCGATTCTTTTTGATGAGCCTACTTCAGCGCTCGATCCCGAACTGGTCGGCGAGGTGCTGCAGGTCATGCGCACCCTGGCGCAGGAAGGTATGACAATGATTGTCGTCACGCACGAAATGCAGTTCGCGCGTGAGGTTGCCGATCGCGTCTGTTTTCTGCATAGCGGGCAGATTGTCGAACAAGGACCCGCGCAGCACATTTTGCTGCAGCCTCAGGAAGCGCGCACACAGGAGTTCTTACGTCGCGTGCTGGGCGACAGCGAGAGCCACTTTTGTCGCCACTGTCGCGAGGCGGTTTAGCGCCGCCGGACTCTGCGATTCTGTGGTGCTAAACGGCATACGCTGACGCAGAGCCAGCGCGGCGGCGGCGCGTAAACGCAGGGCCTTTAATCTCAGAAAGTTATACGGGTTTTCTCACTTTATTTACTCTTCAGGTTGCCGCTTTGCTTTTTTCTTTTTCTTCAATTACTTGTGAGAAGACAGCGCGGGGTTATACTTCGATCAGCAGTGATTGCTCACTGAAAATAACAACCTTCTATTTCCTTTTCTCTGCGTGCGGGATAACGCTTTTACTGCGGCCAGGCCTGGCCAGTCGCGATCAGCTTTATTTCCAGACACGGAATTCACAACAGCAACGTTGACCTCATTAGCTGTTCCATCCTGATTGCTATGCCGGGGAGTCCCCTGCCTGCGCGACAGCATGGACTCTTTTTATCCTGAATTTTAAACAGGAGGATACGATGTTGCCTTTTTCTAGCTTCTGGCAGGCCGGGTACGAAGGCGCCGACCATATTAATACGGCAGGCCAGCGACTGGTCATGGATGCTCTGACCGACCATCAAACGCAGTTCCGCAGCGACTACGCCGCTTTACAGCAGTTTGGCATTCGCACCGTACGCGAGAGCATCGGCTGGCGTCAGGCGGAAGAGGATCCTGAACAGACTTACGCCATCGTGCGGGCCAAAATGCAGGCGGCGCAAGAGTTGGGCATACAGATCAACTGGACGTTTTGTCACTACGGCTGGCCGGACGATCTTGATCTCTTTGCCGACGATTTTATCCCGCGCTTTGCAGATTTTTGCCAGCGCTTCGCCGCCTTCCTGGCGCCGTGGTATAGCTCTCCGCCGGTCTATTCGCCGATGAATGAGATCTCTTTTCTCAGTTGGGGACTCTCGGTCGGGCTGTTCGGCAACCATCGCGATGCGGAGCCGGATGCCATTAAACGCCAGCTGGTGCGCGCGACGATAGCGGGCTGCGATGCGATCTGGCTGGCCGATCCGCGGGCGCGCTTTCTTCATTGCGATCCCATTATCTATCTGGTTCCCGATGAAGAGAGCGAAGCCTGTTACCAGCGCACCGCCGATCTTAACGCCTCACAGTTTCAGGCCTGGGATATGTTGGTCGGCAAGCGCGAGCCTGAACTGGGCGGCGCGCCTCGCTATCTCGATATCGTTGGCGCTAACTACTATCACGCTAACCAGTGGGAAACGAACTCTAATCAGCGGCTGGCGTGGCATCTGGGTGATGGACGAAGAATGCCGCTGCATAAGATGCTGACAACTTTAGCGCAGCGCTATCAGCGACCGGTATTGCTGGCGGAGACCAGCCATGTCGGCAGCGGACGTCCCGCCTGGATGACGCATATCGCCGCGCAGATCGCTCAGGCGCAGCTTGCTGGCTGCGACATCCTCGGCGTCTGTATCTACCCCATTATTGAAAGTCCTCTCTGGGAAGATCCCCATCACTGGCCGCGCAGCGGACTCTGGGACATCGCCCCTGATTTTACGCGTCTGTTACACCAGCCTACCGCCGCAGCGTTGCGGCAATCACAACGTTCGCTACACCGGTTTCATGCCCTTTTGTCACCGGTCAGCGCGCCACAGGAGTTCCATATGAAACAGTCCGTTTTGGTGGTATTTAGTCATCTTCGCTGGGGTTTTGTCTTTCAACGTCCACAGCATTTACTGTCGCGTCTTGCACAGCATCATCGCGTGCTGTTTATTGAAGAGCCGGTTTATCGGCCTGGCGAGGCAGGTTTGCAGCTCAGCTCTCCTGCGCCCAACGTCACCGTAATTGAACCGCATACCGACGTTGACGCGCCGGGCTTTCACGACAGCCAAATCGCCGTATTGCAGCCTCTGCTCGCCACGTTGCTGGATAAAGATGAACAGCCGCTGGTGTGGTTCAATACGCCGATGGCGCTGCCGCTGCTGGCTTGCTTCAATCCCAGCGCCATTATTTATGACTGCATGGATGAACTTTCCGCCTTTCAGATGGCGCCGCGCCAGCTACAACAGCGCGAGTCCGCGCTGCTGAGCCGCGCCGATGTGGTCTTTACCGGCGGCACCAGCCTGTATGAAGCGAAAAAGCACCGCCACCAAAACGTTTACTGTTTCCCCAGCAGCGTTGATGCTGCCCATTTCGAGCAGGCGCTCGATCGCAGCAACGGTCATCCGCTGCAGGAAAATCTGCCCGGACCGCGACTGGGCTATTACGGCGTGATTGATGAGCGTATGGATGTCACGCTGATTGGCGCGCTGGCCGATGCCCATCCCGAATGGCAAATCGCAATGGTCGGCCCGGTAGTGAAGATCGATCCCGCCAGCCTGCCGCAGCGTCCCAATCTGCACTGGTTCGGTCAGCAGCCTTATGAAGCGCTGCCCCATTTCCTGGCCGGATGGGACGTCTGCCTGATGCCTTTTGCGCTGAACGCCTCTACCCGCTTTATCAGCCCGACCAAAGTGCTGGAGTATATGGCGGCGCAGTTGCCGATTGTGAGTACGGCGGTGCCGGATGTAGTGCGCCATTTTAGCGACGTGGTCAGCATTGCTGATACCACGCAGGGCTTTATTCAGGCGTGCGAAAAAGCCTTACAGCTGAGCGAGCAACAGCGTCGCGAACAGGCGGCGCAGATGGCGGCGATTATCGCCGATACGTCCTGGGACCATACGGCTGAGCAGATGCAGACGCATATCGCGGCATTGCGCGACAGGTTCGTCCAGCCCGCTGCCGCCGCTAAAGTGCCGGAGACGGCTGAAGGCGTACGCGCGGTAACGTTGCGTCCGATGGAGTGTTTAATTCTTGGCGCGGGGCCGACCGGCCTGAGCGCCGGCTATCACTATGGCGAAGGCGCGGTCGTGCTGGAGAAAAATGAAAAGCCTGGCGGCTGGTGCCGCTCAATTGAAGATAAAGGTTTTACCTTCGATTACGCTGGCCACATTATGTTCTCTAACGATCCTTATGTGCTTCAGCTCTATGACAAACTGCTTGGCGATAACCTGCACTGGCAGACGCGCGAAGCCTGGGTCTACAGCCACGATGTGTTTACGCGCTATCCCTTCCAGTCAGCGCTGCATGGCCTGCCGGCAGAGGTGATCGGCGAGTGCGTGCTGGGCGCGATTGAAGCCCGTTACGGTGTCACGGGAACGCAGGAGGCGGCACCGCTGAGCGCGGTACGCCAGGCGGCGAATACAGAATGTCGCGACTGCTGCGCCGACGGCGTGCTCGGCGCTGAAGCGACAGAACCTGCGGGTGCTGATGAAACGGGAGAGGATTTTGAAAACTTTATCTTCCGTACCTGGGGAAGAGGCATCGCTCACCATTTTGCCGTTCCTTACAACCGCAAACTGTGGAAAACGCCGCTCGCCGATATGGAGACCTCCTGGCTTGGCGGCCGCGTTCCGTTACCCGATCTTCAACAGATCATCTCCGGCGCACTGGCGCCGCTGGATAAGCCGGTCGGCCCCAATGCCCGTTTTGGCTATCCTAAACGCGGCGGTTTTCAGGCGCTGATGAATGGTTTCCTGCCGCATCTCTCCTGTGCGCTTGAGACACATTCAGAGATTGCTGAAATCCAGCCGCAAACCCGCAGCGTGACCCTGAAAGATGGCCGCCATTACCATTACGATCAGATGATCAGCACCCTGCCGCTCCCTGAGCTGGTGCGCCTGATGGGCAATCGCGCGCCGGAAGCGGTGCAGAAAGCCGCCTCGCTGCTGCGCCACGTTTCAGTACGCTGCGTCAATCTGGGAATTGGCCGCGCCGATCTGAGCGATAAGCACTGGATCTACTACCCTGGCGATACCCTGTTCCACCGGATTTTCCTGCAGGGCAATGCCAGTCCAGAGTGTAATCCGCCAGGCGGTTTCGGCCTGACGTGCGAAATCACCTATCGCGCCGATCAGCCTCTGCCTTATGAGGGCGACGCGCTGATTCAGCGCTGCATTGACGACTGCATACGCGTCGGCATCATTCGCGAAGATGATGTGATTGTCACGGCCAATGAAGTCGATATGCCTTACGCTTATGTGGTGTACGATCATCAGCGTAAAGCGAACGTGGCGCTGATCCGTAACTGGCTGGCGGCGCAGGGCATCCACCTTTCCGGTCGCTACAGCGAATGGGAATATTACAACTCTGACCACGCTTTCCTCGCGGGCAAACGTGCGGCCGAAACGGTGAAATCATTACTGACGAACCGTAAAACTACGGCGTAATAACAGCCGGGCGCCGGACATAATTGTCGGGCGCCCGGTTGTCTCCGCAACACCCTACCTGTTTTAACTTCCTGGCTTTATATAATAGACATTATATAAAGTTATATAGCGGCTTGCGGTTATTTTATGTACGGCAAAATGGCAACGCTACGCTAATTCTGCAGTACTCTTCCCCTGCTTTTCCTACAGAATTCACGTAGCGCGATCGATTTATATTTTGATTAATTATTGTGCCTGGATGGGTTAATTAGTCACCATGACGCTCTTTTCTTGCTGTCGCATCCTGTGCTCCGCCACAAATGTAAACTTTCGCGCTCCGCCTTTATGCTATTTTTTTGCATTAAGCCAATGATCTGCCAGTAGTCGATTACACTTTGTGATTCGGGGCAGTTATTACATGGAAATGAGGTATTCATGAGTCAACTCTTTAGCGCAACGCACATTGGTAAGCTGGCACTGGAAAACCGCATTGTTATTGCGCCCATGTGTCAGTACTCCGCGAGCGAAGGTAAAGCCACCGCATGGCATCGCATTCATCTTGGGCAGCTGGCGCTTTCCGGCGCGGGGCTGCTGATTATTGAGGCCACCGCCGTTGAGGCAATCGGCCGTATCACGCCGGGCGACCTTGGCCTGTGGGACAATGACACAGAAGCGGCTTTACGCAGCGTCCTTGAAGATGTCCGTGCCTATTCGCCGGTCCCTGTTGGTATCCAGCTGGGGCACGCTGGCCGCAAAGCTTCGTGCGCGGCGCCATGGCAAGGCGGTCATCAGCTTGCGCTTGATCAGGGCGGCTGGGAAACCGTAGCGCCTTCTGCGGAAGCCTTTCATGATGGCGAACGCCCGCCGGTGTCGCTGAATCGCGACGACCTGGCGCGTATTAAACAGAAGTTCGTCGAGAGCGCTAAGCGCGCCGAAAGACTGGGGATTGAACTCATTGAACTGCACGCCGCGCATGGCTACTTGCTGCATCAGTTCCTGTCGCCACTGAGCAACCATCGCGAAGATCACTATGGCGGCTCGCTGGAAAATCGTATGCGTTTCCCGCTGGAAGTTTTCCGCGCGGTGCGTGAAGCGGTCTCTGATTCCATTGCGGTCGGCGTGCGCATATCTGCCACCGACTGGGTAGAAGGCGGCTGGGATAATAATCAGTCGATTGAATTCAGTAAGCAGATTGAGGCAGCAGGCGGCGATTACGTGCACGTATCGAGCGGCGGCCTTGCGCCTCAGCAGTCGATTACGGTCGGTCCGGGCTATCAGCTGCCGTTTGCGCGCGACATCCGTAAAGAGGTCAATATTCCGGTCATCGCCGTTGGCCTGATTACCGAACCGAAACACGCGGAAGCGGTGTTGCAGGAAGGCACTGCCGATCTGGTGGCGCTGGCGCGCGCGGTACTTTACGATCCGCGCTGGCCATGGCATGCCGCTGCCGAGCTGGGCGACCAGGCGAGCGCGCCGCCGCAATATCTGCGTTCAGAGCCGCATGGCTTAAAAGGCACGTTAAAAGCTAACCGCTAACAGGCTGCCGGCCCTGTTTTCAGGGCCGGTTTATTCGCTTCTGTCTCTGGCTCTCAGTATCATTAATATGAAGACTTAAGGTTTCACTAAGCTGCAAAGTGTAAAACTCTACTCAGTTACTGAGGAGAGTAAAATGAAATCTGTTTTGTCTTTTAAACGCGACGAATACCTGGCGCTGCTGATCGCTTTTTTAAGTGTAATAAGCTACTTAGCTATCTGGTTCAGAAGTTAGCTTTTCTCGTGACGTTGTCACGTCATCTCGCCGCTTTACTCTTCATATTCCGTCAGGCTCAGCCATGCGCGTAAGTATTTAATCGAAATAACAGATGTGCTGAGCGCTAATTCAATACGAATTCAAACCGCTGCCTGACGAAATCCGAATGCCCTTTCATTATTTTTTTCCCTCGTGAAATAAAACCTACCCGTTTTATCGTTTCTACGCATCAGCCCAGCCAAAGGCATTACCGGTACCGATTAAATTAAATAAGACGATTGCCTGCCATAAAACAGACGCAGTAGCGTAGCCGCGATTAACCATCAGCAAAGGCGGGGCCCGATCTTTTCTGATGCCGGATGCGCCAGTAAAGATTCAACCGAATGAGATAAAATAGTTCGTTTTAATTGGCTATTCATGTAAAAAGAAGGTCAAAGCCGCACCCCGTCATATAGCTCCAAATAAGAATTCACGTTAATCATTTAAGTAATTAAATATTCTTTCCTTGCGGCAAAATAAGGTTTAATGCAGTTTTTATTGAGCGATATCACAATTACCGCTCCCGCTTGCGCTGGACTCCCTTTCCCCTGGCTGTTAATTTCATAGGGTTTCGGGGTTGTTACTGACAACAGGCAAAACCTGAGAGGCTTGTGACAGCAACGCTGTAATAAGTTCTCTCAGGTTTTTTTTGCGTTTTATTAAATCTTGAACCATTGCGGATATAAATATGAAATATCAGGCGCTCGCGCAGGACATACTCAGCCATGTCGGCGGGAAAGAGAATATTCACAGTCTGGTACACTGCGCCACCCGACTGCGCTTCAAACTTAACGACAGCAGTCAGGCGGACGCGGAAAAACTTAAAGCCAATCCAGGCGTGATTATGGTAGTCGAAAGCGGCGGACAGTTTCAGGTAGTGGTTGGCAGTCATGTTCATGATGTCTACACCGCGATCTGTCAGGAGGCGGGACTGAATGACGAAAAGCGCGCCGCGCCGCAGCAGAGCAAGGAAAAGCAGACGCTGCTGGCAACCTTTATCGATGTGGTTTCCGGTATATTCACCCCCTTTCTCGGCGTAATGGCGGCCTGCGGTATTCTGAAAGGCTTTCTCGCGCTTTGCCAGGCGGCAGGATGGCTGACCGACAGCAGCGGCACCTGGCAAATATTATTCGCTACGGCTGACGCGCTGTTTTACTTTTTACCGCTGGTGCTCGGCTATACCGCCGGGAAAAAGTTTGGCGGCAATCCCTTTGTGACCCTGATTATCGGCGGCGCGCTGGTTCACCCCAATATACAGGCCGCTTTCCAGGCGGCGGAGACAGGCGAAACCTTTACCTTTCTCGGGGTGCCGATCGTTTTTATTAATTACGCCTCTTCGGTCATCCCGGTCATTTGCTCCGCCTGGTTTTGCTGCTGGCTGGAGCGTCAGTGCGACAGGATCATGCCCGCGTCGGTGAAAAGCTTCTTTACGCCATTGATCTGTCTTGCCGTTACCGTTCCCCTGACCTTTCTGGCTATCGGGCCGCTGGCGACCACGCTGAGCGAACTGCTGGCGGATGGCTTCCAGCTTGTCTATCAATCCGTGCCCTGGCTCGCAGGCGGTATCCTCGGCGCGGTGTGGCAGGTCTGCGTGATATTTGGCGTACACTGGGGACTGATCCCGCTCATGATGAACAACATGGCAGTGATGGGACAGGATCCCATGATGGCGATTCTGCTGCCTGCCGTTTTCGGGCAGGTCGGCGCAGCCCTGGGCGTCTTCCTGAAAACCCGCGATGCGCGCCTGAAGACGCTGGCGGGCTCCAGCGCTATTTCAGGCGTGTTTGGCATTACCGAGCCCGCGGTATATGGCGTTACGCTGCCTAACCGTCGCCCCTTTATTTTCGGCTGCATCGGCGGCGCGCTTGGCGGCGCTATCATCGCGTTAAGCCATAGCCAGGTTTACTCGTTCGGACTGGCGAGTATTTTTACCCTTGCGCAGATCATCCCCTCAACCGGGATCGATAACTCTGTCTGGGGCGCTATCGGCGGCACCGCTCTTTCCCTGATTTTAGCCTGCCTGCTGACAGTAATAGCAGGCTTACCACAGCCACAGCGCGCCGACTAAGCGCTGCGACAAAAGGAGACGTCAATGAAGACTCAGTTCCCGGATGATTTTTTATGGGGAGGCGCGCTGGCAGCCAATCAGGTTGAAGGTGCCTGGCGGGAAGATGGCAAAGGGTTGTCGACTTCCGACATGTTGCCTGAGGGTATTTTCGGCCAGGTTGTAGAACGAAGGCCTGGCGACTTTTCCATTAAAGATATCGCTATCGACTTTTATCATCGTTATCCCAACGATATTTCGCTGTTTCGTGAGATGGGCTTTACCTGCCTGCGCGTCTCTGTCGCCTGGTCGCGCATCTTCCCGCAGGGCGATGAACTGGAGCCGAACGAGGCGGGACTGGCCTGGTACGATAAGCTGTTTGACGAACTGGCACGTCACGGCATTCAGCCACTCGTGACGCTGTCACACTATGAAATGCCCTGGGGTCTGGTGCAGAACTATGGCGGCTGGGGTAATCGAAAGCTTATCGCCTTTTTTGAGCGCTATGCGCGTACCGTTTTTACGCGCTATCGCAGCAAGGTGAAACTGTGGCTGACCTTCAATGAAATCAATATGTCGCTGCATGCGCCGTTAACGGGCGTGGGCCTACAAGGCGACTGCACGAAGGGAGATATTTATCAGGCTATTCATCATCAGCTGGTCGCCAGCGGTCTGGCGGTCAAGGCGTGTCATGAGCTTATTCCGGATGCGCGCATCGGCAATATGCTGCTTGGCGGCTTAATCTATCCCCTTACCTGTAAACCTGAAGATGTGTTTGCAGCCCTGCAGGAGAATCGACGCTGGCAGTTTTTCGGCGACGTGCAGTGTCGCGGCCGCTATCCTGGCTATATAAAGCGCGACTTTCGCGAACAGGGCATTGAGCTGCAGACCGAGCCGGCGGACTTTGACGCGCTGCGCCATACGGTCGATTTCATCTCATTCAGCTATTACATGTCTGGATGCGCGACGGCCAATGTGAGCCAGGCTGAGAAGCTGCGCGGCAATATTCTTGATATGGTGCCCAATCCGCACCTTGAGAGTTCAGAATGGGGCTGGCAGATCGATCCGATCGGATTGCGCACGCTGCTTAACACGCTGTGGGATCGCTATCAGAAACCACTTTTTATCGTTGAGAACGGCCTGGGCGCGCAGGATAAGCCCGACGCCGATGGCCAGATAAACGACGACTATCGTATCCGCTACATTAACGATCACCTGGTGCAGGTCTGGGAAGCGATTAATGATGGTGTTGAGGTGATGGGTTATACCTACTGGGGCCCTATCGATCTGATTAGCGCCTCAAAGGCGGAGGTCGCTAAGCGATACGGGTTTATCTACGTGGATCTCAATCAGGATGGCTCAGGCACGCTGAAGCGCAGCCGTAAAAAGAGTTTCTACTGGTATCGCGACGTCATTAACAATCGTGGCGCGACGTTAAAACGCTAACCAAAAAAAGCCCTGCATTTGCAGGGCTTTCGCGTTTAGCTTTTACGACAGGAAGTGAGAATATCATCTTCCGCTTTATAGACTTTTGTCGCTGTGCCGGTCAGCCCCAGCATGGTGGAGAAGAGATTATCCTGCGAGAAGTTATCTTCCGCCGCCAGCTTATCGAGGCAGCTCTTATTCACGCCATAGCGCTGCTGGTAATCCGGCGACAGCCAGATCAGCATGGGCACGTGCTTCTGTACCTCCGGCGCGATGGCGTAAGGCATACCGTGTAAATAGGTGCCGTTCTCGCCCAGCGATTCGCCATGGTCGGAGAGATAAACCAGGCTGGTGGTGAACTTATCCTGATGCGACTGCAGCAGCTTGATCGCCTTATCGACAATATAATCGACATACAGCAAGGTATTATCGTAGGTATTCACCAGCTGCTGCTGCGAACAATCCTGAATCTGGTTTGTGTCGCAGGTTGGCGTAAAACGGCGGAACTGCGGCGGATAACGATTGTAGTAAGTGGGGCCGTGGCTGCCGATAGTATGCAGAACGATAACGCCATTGCCCTGTAGCTGATCGATATAATCCTCCAGCCCGTGAAACAGCACGTCGTCGTAACATTCGCCCTTAATACACATCCCCGCCAGGTTCAGGCTGGAGACATCCTGATGCGGCACGCGATCGCAGGCGCCCTTACAGCCGCCGTCGTTATCGTTCCACAAGACTTTGATACCGGCACGCTGGATCACATCCAGCAGACCTTCCTGATGACCGGCCAGCACATCATCATAATGCGCGCGCGGCATACCGGAAAACATACAGGGAACCGAAACCGCCGTTGCCGTACCGCAGGATGCGGTATGCGGGAAATACGTAACGTCATCTTTTTTCAACAGCGGATTGGTTTCACGCTGATAGCCTGACAGAGAAAAATCCGCCGCCCGCGACGTTTCACCGACGATCAAAATGGTCAGGTTCTTTTTGCCGTTTTGCATCGCTGGCGACAGGTGCGCATCTTCGCCGATTTTAACCAGCGGCAGATTGAGATCCCGGTTGTGCCTGTACCAGGAGATGGTCGCGACAACGGAGTTTGACGGGCTGAGCGATTTCACCAGCTCTTTCTGATTGCGGAACAGCGAGGCGTAATCCTTATAGAACAACGACGCCACCAGCAGGATAAAAATAACCGACGCCGCCACGCTGATAAGGCGATAGACCGCGCTTTTCCAGAAAGGCCTTGTAGGACGCACGCGAACCCAGAAAACCACGCCCGCCATCACCACGCCGGAGAGCAGCAGCGTAATCACCAGCTGCGGCGTCATCAGGGCGAAACTTTCTGACGGCGTGGTGTCGAGAATATTAACCAGCATTGACCGATCAATAATCACCCCATAATTCCAGATGAAATATTGCGCGGCTGCGGAGACCAGAATAAACAGCGCCAGGAGCGGCCGATCGAGCCACAAAAAAGAGGCGATGGTCACCACAATATTAATGACGGAAACCGCCACCAGCGGCATAGAGAGAAAGACCAGCCAGTTGCGAACGCTATCAAGCGGCAAGGCGGCAATAACCTGGTGATAAAAAGCCAGGTTAAGAAATACGGCGATATAAAACGAAAAGAGCAACAGAAAAGAGAGCCGATTTAGCGTCGGTCTTTTATTGAGCGGGAAAAACATGCTTGCAGTCCATCTGTTTACAGGAGAAAGCAGCATGCCCTGTTAACTTTAGGGAAACCTTAAGCCGCCTTAATCAGAGCACGCGCTATCATTTTACCGGCTGCAAAGCGCGTTAAGATTGTCAGCCGCTTTGCTCAATGCCTCAGGAGAAGAGATGACCACGCTGCGTTTACTGCTTTCAGAATCAAACGATCCCTGGTTTAACCTCGCCGTAGAGGAGTGCATTTACCGGCAGATGCCCGCTACGCAAAAGGTGTTATTTCTCTGGCGCAATGCTGAAACCGTGGTTATCGGGCGGGCGCAAAATCCCTGGAAAGAGTGCAACACGCGGCGCATGGCGCAGGATGGCATTAAGCTGGCGCGGCGCAGCAGCGGTGGCGGCGCGGTGTTTCACGATTTAGGCAACGCCTGTTTTACTTTTATGGCGGGCAAGCCGGAGTACGATAAAAGCGTGTCGACCGGCATTATTTTGCGCGCGCTGAGCGCGCTGGGAATCGAAGCGGAGGCGTCGGGACGCAACGATATCGTCGTGACGCGCGGCGGCGAGGTGCGGAAAATTTCCGGTTCCGCCTATCATGAAACGCCCGACCGCGGCTTTCACCACGGCACTTTTTTGATCGATGCCGATTTATCGCGGCTGGCGAATTATCTCAACCCGGACATCAAAAAGCTGCAAACCAAAGGCATTACCTCGGTGCGCTCGCGCGTGGCGAACCTGACCGAACTCTCGCCAGATATCAATTATGCCGTCATATGTGACGCTGTCACCGAAGCTTTCTTCGACTATTATCAGGCACGCTGCCAGCCGGAACGCATATCGCCGCATGCGCTGCCCGATCTGCCTGGTTTTGCCGAACAGTTTGCGCGGCAGAGCAGCTGGGAGTGGAACTTTGGCCAGTCGCCCGACTTTACTCACCTGCTTGATACGCGTTTTGCCTGGGGCGGCGTAGAGATCCACTTTGATGTCGAACGCGGCGTAATAAGCCGCTGCCAGATTTTTACCGACAGCCTTAACCCTACACCGCTGGAAGCGCTGGAGACCGGACTTCAGGGTGTCGCCTATCGCCCGGATGCGCTGGCCGCCGCGGTCGCGCGACTGCAAACGGCATTTCCCGCTCAGTATGACGAGCTGGCGCAGCTGGAAAAGTGGTTAGCCGCCAGCGTCAGCTAGGACGCGAACGGACCGGGCGCCACCGATTCGCGTAGCGACAGGCTGGCGGCAAAAGCCTCCGCCTCGTGCCACGAGCCGCCATCCAGCATGGCTAACAGCCGGGCAATCGCCTCCTGAATCATGTCGGTAACGGGAATGCGGACGCTGGAAAGCGCAGGAACGATATAGGGTGCCAGGGGGATATCATCGAAGCCCAGCACTGACACCTGCTTTGGTACCGCAATATTCGCCGTCGTCAGATGCCTGATAGCGCCGATCGCCATCTCATCGTTGCTGGCGACCAGCGCGCTAAAGGCGCAGCCGCTGTTGATTAGGGCGGCTGTCGCCTGCGCGCCGCTCTGCGCATGCCATTTCCCTTCTGCGATCAACGCCTCGCGTAGCGGTATGCCGCGCTCATGCAGCGCCGCTTTATACCCGGCAAGGCGCTCTGCCCCGGTTGGCGAATCGAGCGAGCCGGTAATAAAGCCGATATCGCGATGGCCAAGATCGATTAACGCTTTTACCGCCATCGCGCTGATCTGCTTTTGATCGGCATAAATACAGTAGCTGTGATGCTGTCGTAACCGTCGGTTTACTACCAGCACCGGCTGTTTGCGCTGCGCGATAATCTCGTCCATTTCGTCAACGGTAAGAAAGCGCGGATAGATAATGATGCCGTCGCAGCGAAGATCGAGCAGAAAGTCGATTGCCGCACGCTCCTGCGCTGCGCTGTGTTTGCCGTCGGCCAGGATCAGCTGACGGCCCTGCTGCTCCAGCATGCGGGCGGAATGGGACATCAGCTCGGAGAAGTAGTTGCCGCTGTAAAGCGTGTTGGTCACCACCAGGCCAATGGTCTGGGTCGATTTTACCGACAGATTGCGCGCCAGCAAATTAGGCCGGAAATCGGTTTCGGCCACCGCCTGCATCACCTTTTCCCGCGTCTCATGGCTGACATAGCCGTTGCCCGACAGCACCCTGGAAACCGTCGCCTTAGAGACGCCCGCCCTTTTCGCGACCTCAAGTATGGTGGCCATAAATTTTCCCTTCTCCCTCAATCAGCTGTGCAGTCTACTCAACCTCAGACGCGCCTAGATAAGCATAAACCTGGAAAGTGACGCCAGTCACGGTTTGAAAAATAACCGCTTCCGCCATCTTGTTATCAATTTTGCAACTGTTCATGATTTTGTGAAACCGGTTTCCTATGGCGTCTTATGTCGCCATCGTGAATCAGCGCACAATCTGTCCCTACAACAGCCAGCCGCCGGTAAAACACTCTACCCATAACAACAGAGACGCAAAACCATGCCTAATCCCTATGCAGAAGTCTCTCGCGCCATCGTGCAGTCGCTGGGCGGAATGCAGAATATCGAATCCGTCACCCACTGCATGACCCGCTTACGTTTTGTTATAAAAGATCGCGCGCAAGTCGACAGCGCCGCGCTCAAAGCGCTGCCCGGCGTGATGGGCGTGGTCGATAACGATACGCAGTGTCAGGTCATTATCGGCAACAACGTTGGCAAAGCCTATCAGGCGATCCTGGCGCTCGGCACGCCTGAGGCGTCTGGCGGCGCGGTGGTAAAACGCAAAATTACCCTGAGAAGTATCGGCGCGGGCATTCTCGACGCGCTGGTCGGCACCATGTCACCGCTGATTCCGGCCATTATCGGCGGCTCGATGGTGAAGCTGCTGGCGATGGTGCTGGAGATGAGCGGCGTTCTGCCGAAAGGCTCCTCTACGCTGACTATCCTGACGGTCATTGGCGACGGCGCGTTTTTCTTCCTGCCGGTCATGGTCGCCGCGTCGGCCTCAATCAAGTTCAAAACCAATATGTCGCTGGCGATCGCGATCGCGGGCGTGCTGCTGCATCCCGGTTTTATCGATCTGATGGCGAAAGCGGCGCAGGGCCAGGCGGTTGACTTCGCCTCGATTCCCGTCACGCCGGTGAAATACACCTACACGGTGATCCCGGCGCTGGTGATGACCTGGATCCTGTCCCATATCGAGCGCATCGTTGATCGCATTACGCCAGCGGTAACGAAAAACTTCCTGAAACCGATGCTGATTGTGCTGATCGCCGCGCCGATCGCCATCCTGCTGATTGGCCCGCTGGGCATCTGGATCGGCAGCGGCATTTCGGCCGTGGTCTATACCGTACACGGCTATCTTGGCTGGCTTTCGGTGGCGATTATGGGCGCCATCTGGCCGCTGCTGGTAATGACCGGCATGCACCGCGTTTTTACGCCGACCATTATTCAGACCATCGCCGAGAGCGGCAAAGAGGGTATGGTGATGCCGTCGGAAATCGGTGCCAACCTGTCGCTGGGCGGCTCCTCGCTGGCGGTCGCCTTCAAAACCAAAAACCGCGAGCTGCGCCAGACCGCCCTCGCCGCCGCGGCCTCCGCTATCGTCGCTGGCATCTCCGAACCGGCGCTTTACGGCGTGGCGGTACGCCTGAAGCGTCCGCTGGTCGCCTGCCTGATTAGTGGCTTTATCTGCGGCGCGGTGGCGGGCGTCGGCGGGCTGGCCAGCCACTCGATGGCGTCGCCGGGACTCTTTACCAGCGTGCAGTTCTTCGATCCCGCTAACCCCATGAGCATCGTCTGGGTGGTGGCGGTGATGGCGCTCTCTGTGGTGCTCTCATTTATTCTGACTCTGATTTTAGGCTTTGAAGATATCCCGGAAAGCGCGCCCGAGGCCAGCGCCTCGCCCGCAAAGGCGGAATCGATCGAGCCCGTTAAGGCAGCCGTTCATCATTGAGGTAATTTATGTCGGAACTGACATTTCCAGCAGGTTTTTTATGGGGTGGCGCATTAGCCGCGAATCAGTCTGAAGGCGGCTATCTGGAAGGGGGGAAAGGCCTGACAACGGTAGATATGATCCCGCACGGCGCCGCGCGCATGCCGGTAAAGCTGGGGCTGGAGAAGCGCTTTAGCCTGCGCGACGATGAATATTACCCCAGCCATGAGGCGATCGATTTTTATCATCGCTATAAAGAAGATATCGCCCTGATGGCGGAGATGGGATTCGGCGTCTTCCGGACCTCCATCGCCTGGAGCCGCCTCTATCCGCGCGGCGATGAACCAGAGCCGAATCAGGAAGGCATTGCCTTTTATCGCAGCCTGTTCGAAGAGTGTAAAAAATATGGCATCGAGCCGCTGGTCACGCTTTGCCATTTTGATGTGCCGATGCATCTGGTGGTGGAGTATGGCTCGTGGCGCAACCGCAAAATGGTTAATTTCTTCGCTCGCTATGCGCGCACCTGCTTCGAAGCCTTTGACGGTCTGGTGAAATACTGGCTGACCTTTAATGAGATAAACATCCTGCTCCACAGCCCCTTTTCCGGCGCCGGTCTGGTGTTCGAAGAGGGAGAAAATCAGGATCAGGTGAAGTATCAGGCCGCGCATCACGAACTGGTCGCCAGCGCCCTCGCGACCCGTATCGCCCATGAGGTCAACCCGGCCAACCAGGTGGGCTGTATGCTGGCGGGCGGCAATTTTTACCCCTGGTCCTGCAGGCCGGAAGATGTCTGGGCGGCGCTGGAGAAGGATCGCGAGAACCTCTTCTTTATTGATGTGCAGGCGAGAGGCGCCTACCCGACGTATGCCGCCCGCCTGTTCCGGGAGAAAGGCGTCACCATTGAGATGGCGAGCGAAGACGCCGACATCCTGAAAAACAGCGTCGATTTCGTGTCGTTCAGCTATTACGCGTCGCGCTGCGCCTCGGCGGAGATGAACGAGCGCAACAGCAGCGCCGCCAACGTGGTGAAGTCTCTGACCAACCCGCATATCAAACGCAGCGACTGGGGCTGGGGCATCGATCCGCTGGGGCTGCGCATCACCATGAATATGATGTATGACCGCTATCAAAAGCCGCTGTTTCTGGTGGAGAACGGGCTGGGCGCGCAGGACAAGGTGGAAGCGGACGGCAGCATTAATGACGACTACCGCATCAGCTATCTGCGCGAGCATATCCGGGCGATGGCGCAGGCAATTGACGACGGCGTGCCGGTGATGGGTTACACCACCTGGGGCTGCATCGATCAGGTCGCCGCCTCAACCGGCGAAATGAGCAAGCGCTACGGCTTTGTTTATGTCGATAAAGATGATCTGGGGGGCGGCACCCTGGCGCGCACACGTAAAAAATCGTTCTGGTGGTATAAAAAAGTGATCGCCAGCAACGGGCGCGATCTCAACTGACGCAGCGCCAGAGAGGCAGCAAAATTCACGGGCGGCAGTTCATTTTTCCCCGCTTATGCCACACTTAACGGACCTGCATTCTGTTAAGGATATCTGATGAATTTTCGCTGCCTCTTTCTGGGCCTGAGTCTGGCGGTATGGAGTCATTCACTGCTGGCTATTCCGCTTCCTCAGCGCCCGCCCGAGAGCCTGCCGCCGGAGCAATATACCAGTCAGGCCAATGATAACAACACGATAACCTGGCGGTTATGGGCGCCTGCCGCCAAAGCGGTCGAGGTAGTGACCGGCCCTACGCCCGATCGTTACGTCTCGCATCCTATGACTAAAGACGATCGCGGCATCTGGTCGCTTACCAGCGGACCCATGCAGCCCGGCTTATATGAATACTTTTTTAATGTGGACGGCTTTCGCAGCGTCGACACGGGTAACGCGCTGGCGAAACCGCAGCGTCAGGTGAATACCAGTCTGATTCTGGTGCCCGGCAGCCTGCTGGATGAGCGCAACGTGCTGCACGGCGAGATCCATACCCTGACCTGGCACTCGCCGTCGCTGAACCGCGAACGGCGTATCTCCGTCTGGGTGCCGCCCGGCACGCGCGCCGACTCTCCTCCGCTGCCGGTGCTCTATTACTATCACGGCTTTGGCGATACCGGCCTTTCGGCGCTGGTTCAGGGACGGGTGCCGCAAATTATGGATAACCTGCTCGCCGAGGGGAAAATCGTGCCGATGCTGGTCGTGATGCCGGATACTGAAACCGACGCCGCGGGGGCGATACCTGAAAGTTTCGCCCCGGGCACCCGTCGCGAAACGTTCTATCCGCGCAATGCACAGGCGGCGGACAAAGAGCTGACAGAGGAGATTATACCGCTCGTCGCCGATCGCTATCCGGTGCGGAAAGAGGCCGAAAGTCAGGCGCTGGCGGGGCTGTCGCAGGGCGGCTATCAGGCGCTGGTCAGCGGTATGCGGCATCTCGATAAGTTCGCCTGGCTGGGGATTTTCAGCGGCGTGACCACCGAATCCGTACCCGATTTTCGCGTGGCGGCGCAGCTGAAAAAGCCCGCCGCCATCAACCGTCAGCTAAAACTGCTGACGCTGGTCAGCGGCGAAGAGGACATCATTACCGGGCGCGATATGACCGGCCTCAAGGCGCAGCTGGACCAGCGCGGCATTCACAGCGACTGGCATACTTACCCTGCGCTGGGGCATGAGATGGATGTCTGGCGTCCGGCCTATATTGAGTTCGTACAGAAGCTGTTCCGCCCGGAGAATTAAGGCAGCGTTTTGATCAGGGTCAGCTGGTTTTCATCCTCGCCCTCGCGGTAGCTGACCCGATCCACGCCGGAGAAGATAAGCTGCATACCCCGGCCGCCTTCGCTCAGGTTCTTCAGCGTTAACGGCGCGTCGGGATCGATTACCGGCGGCTGACGCTTCTCCTCTGGCACAGGCACGCCGCTGTCATAGAGCGTTACCGTTACCTCACGGCCGTCATGGCTAAGACAGACCCGGTAGTGCGCCGTCGCATCGTCATGGTAGCCGTGACGAATAATATTGCTTGCCGCCTCGCATAACGCCAGATCGAGCGGATAGATCCAGACCTCGGTCACCGGCAGCCCGGCCAGAAACTGACGCAGCGCGATGCCGAGCGTCGTCAGACTATTAATCGTGGCAGGCAGCCGTAGCGCTTTCTGCTGGGTGTGTTCGGACATTGCTCATCCTCCGTTCAGCGCGGCGAGCGCCTCGCTGCGGTCAGCGCAGAGGGTGAATACCCGATCCATGCGTGTCAGCAAAAACATCGCTTTAATATTGCTGTTGAGCGCGCAAATCACGAGCTGTCCCTTTCCGCTCAGCAGTTTCAGCAGCGAGATCAGCGCGCCCAGGCAGCTACTGTCGATAAAGTCTACGCGCGAAAAGTCGAGAATCAGCGCGGTTTCGCCCTGCTGGATCACCCCCGCCACCGCCTCTTTGAAACGCAGCGCCACCGACGCGTCGAGTCGTCGCACCACCGGCGTGAATACAAAGGCGTTGTCGAGCTTTTCAGTTTCAAATTTCATGTCGCTTCTCCCGTTAAGCCTTGCTGCCGCTCAATCACCAGCAAGGAGATATCATCCGCCGCGGAGACGGCTTCGTCCGATGCCAGACCGCGCCACTGATTAAGTGACTGTTCCACCGCCGCCAGCAGATCCACCAGCGCGTGCTTATGAAGCGAAGCCAGTAATTTTTCCAGACGCGCAGCGCCAAACATCTGTTGCTCTGCATTTTCGCACTCGCTGATGCCGTCGCTGTAGAGACAGAGCCGCTCGCCCGGCGCAAGATGAAAGGCGCTCTCGTCCCAGTCCAGATGCTCAAGCAGCCCGACCGGCGGGCCGCCCTCACCGACTTCACGCACCTCGCCCTCGCCGCTCACGATAAAAGGGGTAGGATGCCCCGCCTGACAGAGCCGCCCTTCGCCGCTGCGGCGATCGATCACGCCGTAAACCATGGTGAAATAGCTGGTGACCTCGGGATGCTGGGCGCAAAAACGCGCGTTCAGAATGCGCACCACCTGCGACGGCGGCGTGATGGCCGCGCCGTCGAACAAGAAGGGATCGACCGTGCGGCCATGCAGAAACTGGCGCGCCACCGCCACCGACATCATCGCCGCCGTCACGCCATGCCCGGCGACATCGACGCAGTAAAATCCCACGGTATGGTCATTAAGGGGAAAGAGATGAAACAGATCGCCGGAAACCCATGCGGAGGGCATAAACAGCCAGTCGGCGAAGTAGTCGCCCTGGCGCAGATGATGCGGCGGCAGAATGCTGCGCTGTAGCGTCGCAGCCGCCTGTAAATCCTGTTCGATTTGCGCCAGCGCCTCGCTGAGGCGGCGATTTTTGCTCGCCAGCGTCGCCTCCAGTCGCAGGATACGTTCGCCCGCGTGCAGTCGCGCCTGGAGTTCGACCTGATTAACCGGCTTGCGCAAAAAGTCATCCGCGCCGGCGGCGAAACCGACGCGCAGATCCTCCACGCTGTCGCGCACGGTAAGAACGATAATGTAGATATAGCGATCCTGTAGCTGCTGACGGATCTGACGGCAAAGCGTCAGGCCATCCATGACCGGCATTTCCCAGTCGCTAATCACCAGGCTCACCGTTTCCTGCGCCAGCAGCGCCAGCGCCTGCTCGCCATTCTCCGCTTCGAAAACCTGATAGCCCCACTGCTGTAGCAGTCCAGCCAGCAGCCTGCGATAGAGCAGTGCGTCATCAACAATTAATACGGATTGAGGCTGAAGCGCATCCATAGAAAACCTCAGAAAGGAAGGAACCAGATAAGCGAGATTGTGCCCTCACGAAATTTGGCATTGGCGCTGCTCCGACCGGGAAAGCGCGTGCCGCTGTAGTTGCTGTACTGGATAGAGAAAGATCCCGGCGTATAGGTTGCATAGCCAAAGCTGTAGCTGTAGTCGCCGTTCCAGGGCTGCTGTTGTTCATGATTCGGAAACCAGAAGGCGGTGGCGCGGATAAAAAAGTGCTGCTTAAAGGTGTAACCGCAGCCGCCCAGCCCGACCTCTTTGTTCGAACGCAGGTCGTTATCCGCCAGCGAGTAGTAGCGCGGCACCCAGCTGACGCCGAGCTGACAGGTCAGCGCGTCCCCTTTGTTGATGAGCAGATGCTTTTCCAGATCCTTCGGCAGCGAAAATTTATAGGCGAAGGTTAAAGCGCCCTGTTCAAGGTAGGTGCGGCGCGCAGTGCCTGACGGAAACAGGCGGTTTTCGCCATAGTTGCTGTAAACCAGGCTGAAGGTATTTGGATGCCAGTCGTCGTAGCCAAAGCTGTAATGAAAATCCGTATCGTACTTCGAGTAGTTAGTGATCGGCGCGCGCATCGTTATGTTGGCGAACCAGAAACTGTAAGGGGAATACTGCAGGCTGAGATTAAGCAGCTGATTAACCTTTTTCTTTTGTTCCGCGCTCTCTGAGCCGTTAGGGATCGACAGCCACTGATCTTTTAATCCGCTGGAAAAACTCAGCGCGCCGGAAAATTTATTTTTGTTGCCGGCAAAAAGACGTCCCCAGCGGCTTGAGACGGCCGCCGCCGGTACCGACTCATCATGCATTGCGGCCGCTCCGCTGTCGGACGAGGCGGCGCAGGCAGGCATCGCCGCGCTGGCGACGAAGGCGATCATCAGCAATCCTGCTCCTCTGGCCGGAAGCCCAGGGTGAATCATGCAGCGCTCCTCGCTTAATTAGGGATAAAACGACCGCCAATCTCTTTTTTCGCCATCCACCACAGCAGCCCAAGGGCCGCCATATGAATAAGCGTGTTGCGTAGCCACGCCTGGTGCCAGAGGTCGAAATGGACGAACTGGCTGACCGCCATCACGACAAAGACGTGCAAAATAAAGGTGTAAAGCGAGTGCTGTCCCAGCGGAATAAGAAACCAGCCGAAGGCGCGTTCAATGGGCCGCCAGCAGAAAGTCAGCACCAGATAAACCAGCAGCATCAGGCTGAAGTCGTTCAGCACGCGGCAGGGCCCGAGCGCATTTTTGCTGGCGAGATGGTAATAAAACCAGTTGAAATCGGCGGGCGGGATAACGTGCAGCAGCAGAAACGAAGGCATAAAGGGGTTGGTATGGTTCTGCGCGACGAACATCATGACGAGCGCGTAGATCACCATCAGACCCATCACGATATAGCCGCCCGGCGTGCGCGCCAGCGACATCAGTTCATCCTTGTACCAGCCGCAGCACATTCCCAGCACATAGATAAACTGCCAGGCGAGCAGCGGGAAGGCAAACTCGAACTCCGCGACGGTCAGCCGCGTCGGCCAGAGGTGATAGCTGACGTAACCCGCAAGGGAGGCCAGCAGCAGCCATCCCACGCGACGGCTCTGCAGCAGCGCCAGAAAAAGCGGGCTGGCCAGCAGCAGGCAGATATAAAGTCCGAGGATCTGCGTCTGATGCGGTCCGATTTGCAGATAGAGAATGATATTGAACCAGGTCTCTTTAATCTGCGGCGTGGTGGGAAACAGCGACCAGACGGTGCCGGAATAGCGATCGACGAAGTGGGTCACTTCAAAGGTGTTGATAAAAGGGAGGCGCGACAGCAGCAGCATGATAAAGATGATGGTCAGATTGACCAGATAGATTTTCCCGGCTCGCCGCCACAGGTTCCAGCTTACGGTTAACAGCACCTCTTTTTGCAGTCGCTGACGGTTGAGCATGCCGAGCATAAAGCCCGACAGAATAACGAAACCTTCCGCGCCGGTGGTCAGCCCGAACCGCTCCCAGGTAAAGATATTAATCAGCGACAGCAGCTCGGTATGCGCCACCACCATCATCACCAGCGCAATGCCGCGCAGCATATCGACACGCAGATCGCGCTTGCCGGGCACGGCATAGCGCCACGCACGCCAGTCGACGCTTACCGCTTTAGGCTCAAACGCCACATCCGCCATAAATCATTACCGTAAGTGATGTAAGTATTCTTGTTAGTTAAATTAAACAGATCTTTACTCTGTAAGAAGAAGTTTAGCGCTGTTGCCGTTTAAGTCACGCCGAAATGAAAAAATTCTCAATCACCTTGTAAATACCTGTAATTTAATACTATATAAATCTAAACAAGCTGACTGATGGTAAAGCTGTTAATCTTTCGGCGTAAGCGGCAAGTTATAACCATAAAAATTATTTACTTATTGTTATTTGTTAAGTTAATGAATTGATTATTGCATCCAGGTGAAAAGATAACCAACAGACGCTTCCGCTATCGAAACGAGACGCCATGGATTATTACTTTTCACGCTTTGAACATCGCCGTCCGCCCGCCCCGCTTCATACGCCGCTCTGGGTGATGAGGCTCTGGCAAGTGCTGGCCGTTACTGGCCTGATACTGGGCGCGAACTACATCCGCTGGCGCTGGATGGAGTCGCTTAATATGGACGCGCTCTGGTATGCCGTTCCGCTGGCGCTGGCGGAAACGCTCGCCTGGCTCGGCACGCTGCTCTTCACCATTAATATCTGGCAGGTGAAAGATCCGCCGTGTCCGGCGCCGCCCGAGGAGATTAATCAGTGCCTGCCTGAACAGGACCGCACCGATCCGCGGCCGCCGAAGGTGGATCTCTTTATCGCCACCTACTCTGAAGATCCTGAGCTGGTGCGTCTCTCTATCCGGGATGCGCTTAAGCTGACCTATCCCACGCCGCTCGATCTCGCTATCCATGTGCTGGACGACGGCCGTCGACCGGAGATGCGCGCAGTCTGCGAGCAGGAAGGGGTGAATTACATCACCCGTGAAAACAATATCGGCTTTAAGGCGGGCAACATTCGCAACGGTATGGAGCAGACCGACGGCGATTTCCTGGTGATCTGCGATGCGGATACCCGCGTTTTTCCCAGCCTGCTGGCCAATACGCTGGGCTATTTCCGCGATCCGGATGTCGCCTGGGTACAGACGCCGCAGTGGTTTTACGATCTGCCTGAAGGGGAACGCCTCTCCGCCTGGCTGCGCCGCCGCGCCGGTCTGCCGGGCTATCTTATCGGCCGCGCGACAGAAGGCCTGTTTGGTCGGCTGACCATCGGCAACGACCCTTTTTTCAACGATCCGCGCATGTTTTACGATGTTATCCTGCGCCGCCGCAACTGGGCGAACGCGGCGTTCTGCTGCGGCGCGGCTTCGGTGCACCGCCGCGAAGCGGTAATGCAGGCGGCGCTGCGCAGCTATGTTTTTAGCGTCGAAGAGGAGATATCGCGCCATACGCGCGATATCCGCGATGAGGAGATGCGCGCCACCCTGAGCCAGGCGATGCGCCCGCATGTTATTGCCGATACGGAGCTGACGCCTTACAAGTTCCACGTCTCGGAAGATATCTACACCTCTATCGTGCTGCACGGCGACAGCGGACGCCGCTGGCGTTCGGTTATGCATCCCGGCATCGAGTCCAAAATGCTTTCGCCGCAGGATCTGCTGACCTGGATGATTCAGCGCTTTAAATATGCGGCGGGTTCGCTGGACATTCTGTTCCATGACAAAATATTCAGCCGCCGCCGTTTTAAGCTCAGCCTCGGCCAGACCCTGATGTACGGCACCACCTTCTGGTCCTATCTCGCCTGTATCTGGAATACCGTTTTCCTGATCTCGCCGCTTGTTTATCTCTTTACCGGCATTCCCCCCGTCTCCGCCTATTCGACTCCGTTCTACCTGCACTTTTTGCCCTTTTTTATCGTGTCGGAGCTGGCGTTTATGTTCGGTACTTGGGGCATTTCCGCCTGGGACGGACGATCGTCCTACCTCGCCTTTTTCTCCGTTAACCTGCGCGCCCTGGGCACGGTGCTGCGCGGCGAGAAAATAAAGTTTCACGTCACGCCGAAAGAGCGACAGTCGGGTCGGTTTCTCTATCTGGTGAAGCCGCAGCTGGCTATCGTGGCGCTGACGCTGCTCGGCTTGATCTGGGGCGGTATTCAGGTGGCGCGCGGCAACGTCGACGATCCCTCGGGCTATGTCATTAATATTTTCTGGGGGGCGGTCAATATCGCCGCCATGATGCCCATGATTATGGCGGCGATGTGGACGCCGCCTGCCACGCAGGAGGCGGAAGCGGAATGAGCCTGAAATCGGGCATTTACAGCGCGCGCAGCTATCTCACCATTCTGATCGGCTTTTTGATCGGCTTCGCCATTGTTTTGTGGGTCGAGCGACAGATGCCGACGCGCGTTGAGAGCACAGACGGCATCGTACTCAGCAAGTCGTTCCCGCCTCTGCCGCAGCAGCGTGAGCTGACCTTTGACGAGGCGGTCTGGGCGCGTATCGCCTGGCAATATTTTGTTAATAACACCCAGGCGAACGGGCTGGTGAATGCCGAAGCGGATAAGCCCTGGCTCAGCCTGTGGAGCACCGGCAGCTACTTGCTTGCGGCTATCGCGGCGAAACAGCTCGCCATTATCCCCGATGCGGAGTTCGATGACCGGATCGCCTCGGCGCTCGACGCGCTGGGCCAGCTGCCGCTGAAGCCAGACGGCTTGCCCGCCGCCTTCTACGAAGCCGATACGCTAAAGGCGCTGCCTTCGCCAGATGAAAACGCGGGATCGGCCATTGATATGGGACGCCTGCTGATGCCGCTGCAGATCCTGCTGTGGCGCTATCCGCAGCACGCGGCGGCGGTCAGTCAGCTGCTTTCACGCTGGCAGCTCGCCGGTCTGCTGCAAAGCAGCGGGCCGCAGGGCGCGAGTTTGCCGGTCAATCGCTGGGTGATCCGCACTGACGATCCGCGCGGCAGTTACGGCTATCGCCTCTATGCGGGCAGCGTGCTGCGGCTGATCAACGCCGCAGCCGGTCTGGCGGTCAGCCAGCCGCCGGACGGCCTGAAGCTGGTCGAGATCGACGGCCATGCGGTGCCCGATGAGGGGCTGCGCACGCCCTGGGGCAAGCAGCCTTCTCTGGTCAGCATGCCCTATCTGCTGACCGGGCTTGAGCAGGGCTTTGACGCCCGCAGCGGCGAAATCACCTGGCGCATTATGCAGATCGTGCAGAACCGCACCGGTACGCCTTCCGACGCGGGTGTGATCAACAGCGACTACGCCGAGCAGGCGCCCGATTTCGTCGGCGCGCTGCCGGGTAGCCAGCCGCTGCCCATTCAGAATATCCATGCCAGCGCCAGCGAGTCGCTCGCCAGTCACGCCCTCACCTCGACCCGCTCCGCCTTCGCCTGGTATGCGCTGTTCCGCAACCGCTGGAGCGAGGCGCTGCGCAAAGAGATGCTGCCGATGATTGAACCCGGCAAGGGCTGGAAAGCGGGTTTCAACGCCGACGGCTCGGTTAACGCCGCTATCGATGCGGATACCAATGCGATGGTGCTGGAAAGCCTCTCCTATATCGCCCATGGGCAGCTACTTTGCCTGGCCTGTCTCGCCGCCCCTTTACCCGTTCAGCAGCCGCAGCAACAAGGAGTAACATCGAAATGAGATTTTTATGGCTTCGTCAGTCCGGCTTCGCTGCCCTGCTGGCTGCGCTGATGCTTCTGTCACCCGCTATAAAGGCGGCTATCAGCCTGCCCGCGTCAGATTACAAGGTGCGCCATGGCGAGCTGACCGAGCGCGAAATGGCGGTGGCGAAAACCGCCTGGTCCTATTTCGTGGCGAACTATCAGCCCACCACCGGGCTGGTAAATGCGGTAAACAAATACCCTTCCACCACCATGTGGGACAGCGCCTCCTACCTGGCGGCGCTGACGGCGGCGCGCGAGCTTGGCATTATCGATAAGGCGGAGTTCGACCGCCGTCTGCTGCAATTCCTGGCGACCCTGAACAAGCTGGTGCTGTTTCAGAATCAGGTGCCTAACAAGGCCTATAACACCATTACCGGCCAGAAAGTGGACTACCTGAACAAACCGGGGGAGATCGGTTTCTCCGCTATCGATATCGGCCGCATGCTGCTCTGGCTGAAAATTATCAAAGAGCGCTACCCGGAACATGGCAACAGTATCGACAACGTGGTGCTGGGCTGGGATTTTACGCACGTTGTGGATGACTGCGGCACGCTTTATGGCGCCTATCTCGACGGCAATAAACAGCCGCAGTATGTTCAGGAAGGGCGTCTTGGCTATGAAGAGTACGCTGCGGCAGGCTATCAGCTGTGGGGATTCTCCACCTGTCAGGCCAGCCGCCCTGAACCTTACGCGCTGGCCGATATCTACTGCGTGCTGGTACCTTACGACACGCGCGATCCGCGCATGACCAGCCAGCACAACTATGTCGTGACGGAGTCCTACCTGCTGCACGGGCTGGAAATGGGCTGGGACAACGCCGACGACCGGGATAACGACGCCACCGGCTTCAGCCATCCGTGGATGAAAAATTTCGCCGACCGCGTTTATCAGGCGCAGGAAAACCGCTACATGATCACCGGCGTGCTGACGGCACGATCGGAACATCAGCTCGATAAATCCCCTTACTTCGTTTACGACACGGTTTACAGCGACGGCTATAACTGGAACACCATTACCGACAAGGGACAGTATGTGCCTAACGTGGCGGCGGTATCGCTTAAGGCCGCGCTTGGCATGTGGGTGTTGTGGAACTCGCCCTATACCGACCGCCTGTTCGACGCCATCGAAAACGCCGACGAGAAAGACAAAGGCTATTACGAAGGGCTGTATGAAAATGGCGACGGGCCAATCAAAGAGTTCACCGCCAACAATAACGGCATCATGCTGGAAGCGCTGCTGTTTAAAAAAGAGGGCAAGCTGCTGCGCTTCAACAGCAACGATCCGCGTAAAGCCAGCTATGCGCCCTCTATGTGGGAGAAGCGGCTGGTCGATATTTTTGAACCGAACAACACGCCGCGCAACCGCCCGTTCCTTAACGTAACGCCAGGCATTAAGAACTGGTGTGAGCAGAGCGGCACAGCCGTACGCAGTGCCCCGTCGTGCCGGGCCTGCAAGTGCGCGCGCTGCGACAGCCAGGCGCCCGTTAAGTTACCGCCGGTGGCGACGACATGCCTAAAACAGTAATCCGCATAAGTCTCGCGCTGCTGCTGGCGATAGTGCTGGTTATCGGTCTGCTGGCCTGGAATCAGGCGGCAGGCTGGCGCTGGCTGGTGAACGGCGGCTGGCACACTACCGCGCGGCTCGGCGCGCTGAACGATCAGGAGCGACGCTGGGCGACCATCGCCTGGCGCTATTTTGAGAATAACCTTCAGCCGCAAACCGGGCTGGTCAACGGCAGCGATAACCGTCCTGTGGTCAGCCTCTGGCAGATGGGCGACACCCTGATCGCGCTCACCGCGGCGCGCCAGCTCGGTTTGATCGACGATGAGGTGTTCGATCGACGGCTGACGCAGATCCTCGGCACCCTGAATCGTTTGCCGCTCACGTCAGCCAACGTACCTAACTTGCTCTACAGCGCCACCAGCGTTGCCATGGTGGGCTACGCCAATACGCCGCAGGTTGTCGGCTGGTCGGCGAAGGATATGGCGCGGCTGATGATGGCGCTGCGCATCGTGGCGGCGTTTCATCCTCAGTACAGCGAATACCTGGAGCGCGTGATTTTGCGCTGGGATTTTTGTCGCGTAGTGGATGATAAAGGGCAGCTCTATGCCGGACAGATGCGCGATCAAAAGCTGACGCCGCAGGCTGAAGGCCGTCTGGGCGACAGCGAATACAGCGCGGCAGGATTCGGACTCTGGGGATTCGCCAATGACCAGTCGCTCCGCCCGCCTGCGCAGCATGTCATTATCGACGGGCTGGCGCTCGATATTGATGCGCGCGATCCGCGCACCACCTGGACACCGGCGACGATCACCACCACGCCTTATGTGCTGAGCGGAATGGAGTATGCCTGGACGCTGCCCGGCGCCGATCGCGATATCGTCACGCTTCAGCGCCAGCGCGCCAGCAATGTCTATCGCGTGCAGGAGATGCGCTGGCAGCAGAAAAACATCCTGACCGCCCGCAGCGATTTCAATATTTCCGCCCCGCCCTGGCACGTTAACGACACTATTTTCGCCAACGGCTACGCCTGGAACACGCTGGCTGACGACGGCAAATGGGTGCCGCGTCTGGCGCAGGTCTCGACCCGCGCGGTGTTCGGACTCTGGGCGTTGTGGCAGACCCCCTTTACCGACGCGCTGATGAGCATGACGCAGCGGCAAAACGATCCGCAGCGCGGCTGGTTTGAAGGGCGCGTCGAGGCGACGGGCGACTACAACCGCGCCATTACGCTCTCCACCAACGCCATGGTGCTGGAGGCGCTGCTGTTTAAGGCGAACATGGGCGCGCTGCTGCGCGACAGCGAGCTGAGCGATCGGAGCTATTTCCGTCGCCAGCTGGAAGATCCTTTTACCGCGCCGAAACGCTGTTTTCCTCTTAACAACGCTGCTCTGAGCGGCAACCTGAATTAAGGAGGCGTGATGCCTGAAAGCCAGCTTCCTAAAGCGCTCGACTCGCTGCGCGCGGCGGTGCTGATGTATGACGATAAGGAGCGTCTGATCGCCTTTAACCATCAGGTAGTGCGCTTCTATCCCGGCATAGAGCAGCGCATTCGCCTTGGCATGACGCTGTCGCAGCTGGCGGAGGAGTTCATCACCTCAGCCTTTATGACGGAAAATCAGCAGGGTCGTCAGGCGATGATCGATAACCTGATCGGCCGCTGCCGTCTCGATAATCACAGCGAAATGCGCCGTATCGGCAACCGCCAGGTCTTTGTGCAGCACAACCGCACGCCGGAAGGCGGCATCGTCAGCCTGCATATTGATATGTCGGGATTCGAACTGATTAACGAATCCCGCCGTCAGCTACACGCCGATTTTGTGCTGGCGGCGGAATCCACCCAGATTGGCATCTGGGACTGGCAGCAGGAAAACGATCTGCTGCAGGTCAATGACGCGCTGCTCAATATGCTGGGTTATCCGCGCGAGACCTGGCACTACAGCGCCAGCTTCCTTGACACGCTGCTGCATCCCGACGATCGCGAGCCGCTGCAGCAGCTTTTCTCCAGCGCCAGCAATCAGCAGCTGCCGGTATTTGAAAGCGAAATTCGTTTGTTACACCGTAACGGAAACTACCGCTGGATGCTGCTGTCGGGCCAGGTGGCGAGCGTCACCGTCAAAGGCGAAACCGCGCGCGTTATCGGTACGCTGCAGGACATCACCAAACGCAAAGAGGCGGAGCAGCTTTCGCTGCAGGCGCTCGCCGCCGCGCGCGCCGCAAACGAGGCGAAGAGTATTTTCCTCGCCAATATGAGCCATGAGATCCGCACGCCGATGAACGGCATCCTCGGCATGACGCAGCTCTGTCTTGATACCCAGCTGACGCCTGAGCAGCGCGAATATATGACACTGGTCTACCACTCAGCGCACACGCTGCTGCGGGTTATCAACGATATTCTCGATTATTCTAAAATCGAGGCGGGGAAAATCGAGCTGGATGAGGAAGAGTTTCAGCTGCGGGCGTTTCTGCATGGGCTGATGCGGCCACTGATGCCTGCCGCTTCGGAAAAAAATGTCGAGCTGCTGGTCAATGTCGCGCCGGATGTGCCCGATACGCTGACGGCGGACAGCGTGCGGCTGCGCCAGGTCCTGACGAATCTCGCCAGCAATGCGCTAAAATTCACCCCTTCCGGCGAAGTGGAGCTTTCCGTACGGCGCGATGCGCAGACCCACCGCCTGCGCTTTCAGGTGCGGGATACCGGCATCGGCATCCCCGCTGACAAGCAGAAGCTGATTTTCGAGTCATTCAGCCAGGCGGACACCTCAACGACGCGCAAATATGGAGGAACCGGCCTGGGGCTGACCATCTCCGCGCGACTGGTGGAGATTCTGGGCGGCGAGCTTACCGTAGAGAGCGAGCCGGGCAAAGGCAGCGTCTTTAGCTTTACCCTGCCTGCGCCGCCGCAGCCCGTCAGCGACGCACTGAAAACCTCGCCGCGTTTCGGCAGCGTGCCGGTGCTGGTGGTGGACGATAACGCCACCAACCGCCTGATTATGAGCGATATGCTGCGCAATATGGGCTTATTGCCCAGCCTGGCGGCCAGCGCCGCTGACGCGCTGGCTATGCTGCAAACGCACGCCGGTTTTCCGCTGATCCTGCTCGATGCGCAGATGCCGGATAAAGATGGCATGACGCTGGCGCAGGAGATCAAATCCACGCCTGCGCTGGCCGACTGTCAGATCATTATGCTCAGCTCCATGAGCCGCTTTATGGATGCCGATCAGCTTGCCCGCATCGGCGTGAACTACTTCCTCGGCAAACCGGTCGACCAGCGCGAGCTGTATGACGTTCTGATACAGGCGCTTGCGCTGCAGCCCGCCAGCGACGCCGCGCCTGTCCAGCGCGTGCGCGATCTCGCCGCCAGCGCGGAGCACCCGCTGCGCATTCTGCTGGCTGAAGATAACCTGGTGAATCAGAAGCTGGCCGCACATTTTCTCACGCGGCTGGGCCACCAGTTCGCCATTGTCAGCAACGGCCTCGAGGCGCTTGAACAGCTGGATAAGGAAAAATGGGATCTGATCCTGATGGATCTGCAAATGCCCGAACTGGATGGTGAGCAGGCGACGCGCCTGATCCGCGAGCGCGAAGCGAGCCGCCCCGGTCGATCGCATCAGCGCATTATCGCCATGACCGCGCACGCCATGAAGGGGGATAAGGAGTTTTGCCTGCAACACGGCTTCGACGGCTATCTGGCGAAGCCGGTAAGTCTGGAAACGCTTAACGACGAGATACTGCGCGTCATCACCCTGCTTGCGCCCGCGCAGCCCGCTGCGCCCGCATCGCCTCCCGATCGTCAGACGCTGGCGACGCGTCTCGGTCTGGATGACGCGCTGCTGAGTGAACTGCTGACCCTGTTCGCCGACGGGCTGCCGGAAATGATAGCGCAGTTGAAAAGCGCCCTGAGCGAACAGGATATGACGCGCATTCGCCGCCTGGCGCACAAGCTGCGCGGCGAAGCCTCTACGTTCGGCTTCGACGCCTTCACCCGGTTTTTACAGTCGCTGGAAGATTCGGCTCGCGAGGAAACGCAGCTGGAGAGCGCTGCCTTAATCACCCAGCTGGAGCAGCAGTCTGATCTGCTCTCCGCCCAACTTCGCCAACTGCAGGAGAAGTCATGATGCGTTACGCCCTGTCGCTGAGCGTACTGTTTTGCGCGCCGCTGTTTGCGGCGCAACTTTCCCCGCCTGAGAGCTGGTCGCTGGCGGGAGAGTGGCGCGCCCACGACGCAAATGACGCCGATTTTGTTGGCTGGCGCGGCAGCGACCAGACCTGGCGTAAGCTGCGCGTGCCGGCTAACTGGTACAGCGCCGGCTGGGATCACCAGGGCGCGCTCTGGTATCGCACCCAGTTTTCCCTGCCGAAGCAGGCAGCCGATCGGCTGGCGACGCTGGAGTTCGACGGCGTTGACTACTTCGCCGACGTCTGGCTTAACGGACAGAAGCTGGCGCAGCATGAAGGCTATTTCCAGCGTTTCGCGGTAGACATTACCGGCAGCCTGAGGCGCCATAACCAGCTGGCGGTACGCGTCGACAGCCCGCTGGAAGATCCGCAGAAGAACTGGCCGCTGCGTAAAAATCTGATGAAAGGCATTCTTAACCAGCACGACTCCCGACCAGGAGGCGCCTGGTCGCCGCAGGGCCAGGACGCCAATTCCGGCGGCATCTGGTCGCCGGTCAGATTGCGCCTGAGCCGCAGCGTAGCGATCGATAATGTGATTCTCCGGCCGGACTGGTCGCAGGGCCTGACGCAGCCGCGCCTGCGCGTTGAGTTTGTCTATCGCGCCCCGGCATCCAAAGCGGCCACGCTGGATCTGACCGCGCGGCCCGATAATTTCAGCGGGGGCGCCTATCATCTGCAGCAGAGCGTAACGCTGCAGCCAACCGGCAATGAGCCGCAGCGCATCGCCGTCACCCTGCCGATGCCGAAGGCGCAGCTCTGGTGGCCGAAGGGCTACGGCAAACCGGCGCTCTATCAGGTGCAGGTCAAGCTGCGCGACGAACAGGGCATCCTCGACCAGCGCAGCAGCCGTACAGGTTTACGCCAGATTGTGGAGCAGGCGCAAAATCAGGGCTGGCTGATTAACGGTCAGCGCCTGTTTATTCGCGGCACCAACTATATCGGCTCCCCCTGGCTCAGCACCATGAACAAGGCGCGCTACGGGCGTGATTTCGATCTGGTCGAGCGGATGAACGCCAACGCTATCCGCGTGCATGGCCATGTGGCGAGCCGCGCGCTCTATCAGGCGGCGGATGAGCGCGGGCTTTTGATCTGGCAGGATGTGCCACTGCAGTGGGGCTATAACGACACGCCCGCCTTCGCCGATAACGCCGCCAGACAAACTCAGGAGATGGTCGAGCAGTTCGGCAACTCGCCCGCCATCGTGGTCTGGGGCGGGCAAAACGAGCCGCCGTTTAATTCGCCGTGGATGGGCAAGCGTTTTCCCGACTGGAATAAAGATCTCAACCGCAACCTGATGCAACGCGTGGCCGATACGCTGGCGAAAGATAACAGCCGTATCGTCCATCCGTTCTCCGCCGTCGAGGAGCACTACTGGGCTGGCTGGTACTTTGGCACCATGGCGAACCTGCTGGAGCCGGCGAAAACCGCCACCATTACCGAGTTCGGCGCGCAGGCGCTGCCGGAGCTTGCCACGCTGCGCACCTTTATCCCGCGCAGTGAACTCTGGCCTGCCACCACCCAGCCGGGCGATCCTAAATGGACGCGCTGGAAGTACCATAATTTCCAGCCGATCCAGACCTTTCAGAATGCGAAAATCTCACGCGGCGAGAATATTCACACCTTTATCGCTAATACGCAGCGCTATCAGGCGCAGCTTGTCGCCATCGCGGCGGAAAGCTATCGCCGCCAGCGTTTTCAGCCGGTTACCGCCCTCTTTCAGTTTATGTTCGTTGAAACCTGGCCCTCTGCCAACTGGGGCGTGGTGGACTATTTGCGCCATCCCAAAGCGGGCTATTTCGCGCTGAAGCGCGCCTATCAGCCGCTGCTGCCTTCGATAGAACCGAAGAGTCTGGAGTGGAAGGCCGGACAGCCGGGGCAGTTTAATCTGTGGGCGATTAACGATTTGCCGGTGGCATACAAAGGCACCCGGCTGGAGTGGCGCATAGCCCAGGGCGATAAGGTTCTGGCGCAGGGCAAGCAGCAGGTGGACATCGCGGCCGACAGCGGTAAAAAAGTGGTGGAGCTGCCGGTGACACCGTCACGAAATGGAACGCTGCGTGTGTCGGTGAAAATTGTCAATGGCGAGAACCGTTTGCTGGCGCGTAACCAGATGGAGTTTGAGGTTGCGCCATAGCCTTTCGGGAGTTAGCCCGCTAATCGCGTGAGCCAGTTTATCAATGCTTCGCTGCCCGGCTGGCTGCGCGAACGCTGCGGCCACGCCAGAAAGTAAGGTTTACTGAGCGGCAGACTCAGCGTATCGACCATCACCAGGTCGCTACGCGCCAGTTCAGCGGCGATCAGCCGTTTTTGTCCCAGCAGTAACCCCGCGCCGGATACGGCGGCGTCAATGGCCAGCGAGGTGAGATTAAAACGTAACGCCGGTTGCGGCGCCGCAACCGGCATTTCCTTAGCGAGAAACCAGCTACGCCAGTCAGGCAGAAAACGCCCTTCATTGCCCCAGTCGAGATGAATCAGCGGCGCCTGACTGAGCGCGCTTCCAGGCGGATAACGCTGTAGCAGAGCCGGGCTGGCTACCGGCACGACCTCATCCAGAAACAGGCGTTGCTTATCCAGCTGCGGATAACGCTCTTCACCGAAACAGATGACAAAATCCGCTGGCGTGGCGTTAAAATCCACCTGCGCATGAGTGCCATACAGCGATAAATCGATATCCGGACAGTGTTCACGCCACTGCATGATATGGGGTAGCAGCCACTTTGAGGCCAGCGCAGGCAGCGCGTAGAGTGTCAGCTTCGGCATGACGGCAGCATGACGCAGGTTCTGCTGGCCGAGATGCAGAATGTCAAAGGCTTCGGTCACATAGCGCAGGTACTCTTTGCCGGTCTCGGTTAACATTACCCCGCTCTGGGTACGCACAAACAGCGCGCTGCCAAGCTGCTCCTCGAGCTGGCGGATTTGCTGACTTACCGCCGCAGGCGTCAGCGCCAGCTGAGCGGCGGCCTTCGCCAGACTGCCCAGCTCCGCCGCAACCTTGAACGCCTGAATAACGCTGATTTTAGGTAACCGCGGTGACTGAGCAGGCATTAAGCTTTCCTTAACAGGCCGTTAAATTTATATCGTTATGCATTAACATATCAGCAAGTTACAGTTTTCAACCACCTGAAATGATGAGAACTGCCGCTATGTCCGCTTTGATCCGTTTTGATTTACACCCGCTTGCCGACGCCGACTGGCGGCGCGATTGCCGCGAACAGCTCAACCAGCACGGCGCGCTGGTGCTGCGTCAGTTTTTACAACCCGCCGCGCTGCAGGCCATCATTGCCGAAGGTGAGGCGCAGCGCCATCAGGCATATCACACCCTCAGCAAGCACAATGTCTATTTAATGAAGCCTGATGAAGCCTATAGCGCCGATCATCCGCGCAACCGTGATGTGAGCAGCACCAAAGGCTGCATCACCGACGATCTTATCGCCGCTGATTCGCCGCTGCGCCAGCTCTATAATGATGCGCTGTTTAAACATTTTCTGTGCGATGTGCTGGGTGAAACCGCGCTCTATCCCTATGCCGATCCCCTCTCCTCCATCAACCTGCACTATGCGCCGGATGGACAAGAGCTTGGCTGGCATTTTGATAACTCCTCTTTCGCCATCACCCTGCTGGTGCAGAAGCCGCGCGCTGGCGGCGTGTTCCAGTATGTGAAGGATCTGCGCGACGCCGATGCCGGAGAGATGAACTTTGACGGCGTTGCCGCCGTACTGGATCAGCGGCACCCGGTTGATGCGCTGGCGATTGAGGCCGGGGATTTAGTGCTGTTCCGCGGGCGCAATTCATTACACCGCGTGACGCCCACCGAAGGCGATATCACGCGGATGCTGGCCGTGCTGGCTTATAATACGCAGCCGGGCATTGCGCTGTCTGAAACCGCACGCATGACCTTTTATGGACGGTTGTGATCGAGACTTAATAAACCCTCCCATCCCCGCCTGAAAATCTGCTGGGTGCGAAACGCCACCAGATCGCGCCAGTCGCGATCTGCGGGCCAGAAGCCTTCCACCAGGCGTTGTTTGATAGTGCGCCCCGCTTCGCTGGCCGGGTCGCCCTGCAAATGCAGCCAGTGGTCTTCGCGTACCCGACGATGCATCTCTTCGCCGGGAAAGGTGCCGCACTCCACGACCAGCGGCAAAATATGCGTATCGGGCAACGCGTTCAGCAGGAACTGCGAGAGATATCCCGTGGCGGTGGCGGTCACGCCGGTTTCACTCTCCCGTCCGGGGCCAGTGAACAACAGCGTCAGCCATTCGCCATAGATTCTTTTTCCCCACTGATGGGCGTCGACAGGCTGTTCGGCAATAGAGAGCAGCATCGGATGTCCCCAGGCTCCGGCTCCGGTATGCAAATCAAAGCTGAGTAGGGTCGTCGCATGTGAAAGATGATGCTCAATAATGCTTTGCAGAGTGCGATAAGACCAGCTGGGTTGCTGGCCGCCATAGAATAAGCCGTCGGCAAACTGATATTGCCCCGCTTCCACTACGCGTTTAATCGCTAACCAACCTGCACTGTTAAGGGTTTCCTGCAGCAGCTGGTCAGCTTTAGCCCGCTCACCGTGGTAGATCCCGTGCCACTCAGCGTAATCCGCATTGGCGGGCGCAGCCTGACTGAAATCGATAAAGTTACGGTTGAGATCGATATTGTCTTCATTGACGCGCCGCAGATGGGCCGCACCCCAGGGGTTAAGCAGGTGCAGCAGCACAATCGCAGTATCATCGGGTAAGGAGGTGAGACTGAACTGATTGAGCCAGTTAATCTGACTGTCAGATCCGTAATAGCCTTCCACGCCGTGCGTACCGGAGATTATCAGCATCACTTTAGAGGCGTGGAGATCGCCCAGTACGGCAACATCTGTGTAAAGGGGTTCGCCCTGTGGGCCTGGCAGCGGATGTTTATACGAGGTCAGGGTGCCGTTTTGGCGAGCAACAGCAGCAACAAAGCGGCCGCGTTGAGAGGTGTAATGTGGCAGTTCGGTCATGGCTTCTCCTGCGGCTGGCTGCGTCCGCCCCCCTTACCGCTGCCCCTTTCAGCAGCGGCTACGGGCAAAAACGCGTAAGTCATTAAGGATAGACCTTAAATTCAAAATACTTCTTCGCCAGCCGATCGTAGGTTCCGTTAGCATGCAGCGCCGCCAGCGCCTCATTAATCAGCTTCAGGTGGACCGCGTCACCCTTGCGCAGGCCAATACCGACGCCGTTGCCAAGCAGCGCTTTATCAACCAGCGTTGCCTTAATAACATAATTTTTGCCTTCCGGCGTATTCAGGAATCCCTGAGCCGCTGACACCGCATTCGCCAGCGAGCCGTCAAGACGACCAGCCACCAGATCCGGATATATCTCCATCTGGTTTGGATAGGAGACGATATTGACCCCTTGCGGCGCCCACTTCGCTTTCGCATAGGTTTCCTGAATGGTGCCCTGCGCCACCCCAATATTCTTGCCGCGCAGTGTGCTGGTGTTCTCTGTCAGGGCGCTGTTCTTCGGCGTCAGCAACGCGCTCGGCGTGATGTAGAGCATATCGCTAAAATCCACCTGCTCGCGACGCTTCTCCGTCATCGACATTGCCGAGAGAATGGCATCAAACTTCTTTGCCTGTAACGCCGGGATGCTGCTATCGAAGCCTGTCTGCACCCACTGGCACGTCACCTTCGCCTGCGCGCAAATGGCATTGCCCAGATCAATATCAAATCCCTGGAGCGAGCCATCGCTGGCTTTGGATTCAAACGGCGGAAAGGTGGGATCAACGCCAAAACGCAGCGTCTGCTCAGCAGCAGAGAGTTGGCTAAACGCGCTGAGCGAAAGCAATAAAGTGAGGGGCAAACTTTTTTTCATTATTATCTCCAGCAGGCGGGACATTAAATAACGGCATGCAGAACTAATAACATGGCGAACGGATCGCCACCACTAAAAACGAAGATTAACTGAGAGGAAATGCTTATATTTGTTAGCACGTTAGCGAATATTTATACGCTATTAAAATTTACTTAATGCGGTCGCCTTATTTTTGCCCTAATTCGTCTCGGGCCAAGGGGGCGGCCAGTCAGAGAGCGTTCCTTTCGCGCGTCACAAGCTCTGCGCGCGCGGCTAATGCCGGTCATCATTCCACCGTTGAGTTCCCCAGGACACCTTCGCTTCCATGCTGGCTTTTCTTGCTCGGCACCCAACATGAACGTTATTCATGTTCAGTGAATTTAAATCACTTTTACTCAATGCATGACTCAGGCATAAAAGATGCAGAGTTGTTAACTAATAGTAATATGAAGAGTAGTGGATGAGAAAACAAGCAAAGAAAATCGGGATATCCTGAGCAGCAACAATTAAGAGCAAGTTTCACATCATAAATTAGGATACCAGATTACGATGACTCAAAATTTCAGCTTCGCTATTAAACGCCTTCGTTTCGACGAGAACTATAACCCTTCTGAAAATACGCGCATTACGACCAACTTTGCTAATTTAGCCAGGGGGGAGAAACGCCAGGAGAACCTGCGCAATGCGTTAGTGATGATAGACAACCGGTTTAATTCGCTGGCGCACTGGGATAACCCTAAAGCAGACCGCTATGCCGTCGAGCTTGATATCATTTCCGTGGAGATGATTATTAATGCTAACGGCGATAACGCTTCTTTTCCGGTGATCGAAATCCTGAAACCAAACGTCGTCGATCGCAAAACCGGCGAGCGCATTGAGGGTATTGCCGGCAATAATTTTTCCTCTTACGTGCGGGACTACGATTTTAGCGTACTGTTATCAGAGCATAATAAAAACAGAGCGGAGTTCACTATCCCGGACGATTTTGGCGATTTGCACGGCAAGATCTTCAGAAGTTTCGTTGCGTCAGAGGCCTACAGGGCGCAGTTTAAAAAGTCGCCGGTGATATGCCTGAGCGTTTCCAGTAAAAACATCTACCACAGAACCAATAATCAGCACCCTGTACTGGGCGTAGAGTATCAGCAGGATAATCCCTCCCTGACCGATCGCTATTTTGCAAAAATGGGACTGCAGGTTCGCTATTTTATGCCGCTTAATAGCGTTGCGCCGTTAGCGTTTTACTTTAGCGGTGACTTACTGAGCGACTACTCTAATCTTGAGCTTATCAGCACCATCAGCACGATGGAGACTTTCCAGAAGATCTACCGGCCTGAGATATATAATGCAAATTCGGCCGCTGGAAAATGCTATCAGCCAGACCTGAACCATCAGGATTATTCATTAACCCGAATTGTTTATGATCGAGAAGAGCGTAGCCAGTTAGCTATTGAGCAGGGAAAATTTACCGAGCAAACCTTTATTAAACCCTACCAGACTGTTCTTGAGCAGTGGGCTGCTAATTTCGCGCTTTGATTAAAAAAATACACAAGGTCACCTTTATGAAAAAGTTATTACCTGTTTCAACTGCTGGCAGCTTACCTAAACCTTCCTGGCTCGCTCAGCCTGAGACGCTCTGGTCACCCTGGAAACTGCAGGGTGATGAATTAGCTGACGGCAAAAAAGATGCGCTGCGTTTATGCCTGGCGGATCAACTGCAGGCGGGTATTGATATTGTCAGCGACGGCGAACAAACGCGTCAGCATTTTGTCACGACCTTTATCGAGCACCTGAGCGGCGTCGATTTTGAGAAGCGCGAAATTGTTAAAATTCGCGATCGCTATGATGCAAGCGTCCCGACCGTCGTCGGCGAAGTGAGCCGCCAGAAGCCTGTCTTTGTTGATGATGCTAAATTTTTACGCCAGCAAACCAGCCAGCCGATTAAATGGGCGTTGCCTGGCCCGATGACGATGATCGACACGCTTTATGACAGCCACTATAAAAGCCGTGAAAAACTCGCCTGGGAGTTCGCCAAAATTCTCAATCAGGAAGCCAAAGAACTCGAGGCGGCTGGCGTAGATATTATTCAGTTCGATGAGCCTGCGTTTAATGTCTTCTTCGATGAGGTGAATGACTGGGGTATCGCTACCTTAGAACGGGCGATTGAAGGACTGAAATGCGAAACCGCTGTCCATATTTGTTACGGCTACGGCATCAAAGCCAATACAGACTGGAAAAAGACGCTGGGTTCAGAATGGCGACAGTACGAAGAAATTTTCCCTAAACTGCAAAAATCCAGTATCGATATCGTTTCGCTGGAGTGCCAGAACTCTCGCGTTCCCATGGATCTTATTGAGCTGATCCGCGGCAAAAAAGTGATGGTCGGCGCCATTGATGTGGCGACCAATGCGATTGAAACGCCAGAGGAAGTCGCCAACACCCTACGCAAAGCCCTGCAGTTTGTCGACGCCGATAAGCTCTATCCCTGCACTAACTGCGGCATGATCCCCTTGCCGCGTCGCGTGGCGAATGGGAAGCTGAACGCGTTAAGCGCAGGCGCAGAGATTGTCAGAAGAGAGATTCTGGCTAAATAACGCAGAGCCTGATCAATACTCAGTCCGGTTAGCGCGCAGATTGCCCTGACCGGTCTGAGCAGTAAGGCCCATCGCGATCGCTGATTTGCCAGCCTTTCCCCTCTCGTTTATCCGTGACCCTTATCGTCTTTTGTTGGCTTTCCGCGACTGACAAACAGTTTGACGCTATAACGCGTTACTTCACGGAACCGGGCGCAGCGGAAGGGTTTTACATCATTGAATCCCCTTAAGCGAAAAAAATCCGGAAACGGCATCGTTTCCGGATTCCTGTATTGCTCAAGGTTGGTTTAACCGATCCTTTACCGAGTCGGTAAGCAGCCTTAAAAGCGCCTCTTTACATCAAAAGCTCTGCCACTCCGCCTCGTTAATCACCGCTACGCGCTGCGGCGCAGGGGATCGACGCGACGGCTGAACCGCTGGTGTGCGCGGCGCGGCGACCTCCGCATCGTTACCGACGCGGAACTTGCCGACCAGCTCAGTCAGCGCGCTGGCCTGCTCCTGCAGCGACTGCGAGGCCGCAGAAGCCTCTTCGACCAGCGCGGCGTTCTGCTGGGTTACATCATCCATCTGGTTCACCGCCTGGTGTACCTGCGCAATGCCCTGGCTCTGTTCGACCGCTGCGGCGGCGATCTCGCCGACTAAATCGCTTACCTGACGAATCGCATCTTTCATCACGTCCATATTGCGGCCGACGTCGCTTGCCTGCGCAGCGCCCGCTTCCGTCAGCTGATGAGAGGCTTCAATCAGCGCTTTAATCTCATGGGCGGCGGTGGTTGAACGCTGCGACAGGTTTCTCACCTCACCCGCCACCACGGCGAAACCTTTACCGTGTTCCCCTGCGCGCGCCGCTTCTACCGCCGCATTCAGCGCCAGAATATTGGTCTGGAACGCGATGCCTTCAATCATGGAAACGATCTCGTTTACCTTGCGCGAGCTGCCGCGGATGTTATCCATCGTCGCCAGCATCGTGGTCAGCGACTCGCCGCTCTTCTCAGAGAGGCTGCTGGCGTTGGCCGCCAGCTGACTCGCCTGACGCGTATTGTCCGCGGTCTGGCGCACGGTTTCGCTCAGTTCAGTCATGCTGGCCGCCGTCTGCTCCAGCGACGCCGCCTGCTGCTCAGTGCGCGAAGAGAGATCTTCATTGCCAGCGGAGATTTGCACCGAGGCGCTGCTGACCGACTGCGACGCCTGGTTGACCGAGACGAGCGCCGAGGCGACACGCTGCATCAGATGGTTAAAGGCGCGCGCCATATTGCCAATTTCATCGCGACGGCTCTCATCGGCATTCAGCGTCAGGTCAAGGTTTTCGCTGGCGCTCGCCATCACCTTGCCCATTGCCGACAGGCTGCGGCGAATGCGCAAAATAGTGAAGATCGAAAAGAGGCCGAACAGCACCACAGTGGCGATAACGCCGCCGATGGTGGCCCACAAGACGGTTTTAAACAGGCCGCGGTTGGTATCACGCAGCTGGTTGCTGATGTCGATATTCAGCGTCAGCTGTTTCTGGTAATCGGCAATCATGTCGCGGATAGCCGCGCCGACGCCATCACTCCCCTCAATCAACCCCACGCTCACCGCATTCTGATGCGCATGTGAGGCGGCGAGAAACGCAGGCAGCCGATCGTTAATGGCACGCAGGTGTTCATAGGCGAGATTACTCAGCCGCTTATCCTCATCGTTGGAAATATCGTTCGCCATGTAGTAATCGATCTGCGATTTGAGCAGCGCCAGCTGCGCAGTGATCGTCTTTTCCACATCGGCAAACTTCGCGTCGTCGGTCTGGATCTGATGCTTGTAGAGCGTCAGCGCCAGCTGATTACTCTCATCAATCATTTTCCCGACATCTTTAATTGAGGGAATGGCGTTAGCCTGGACATATTCAAAGCGATCCTGAAAACCGGACAGCAGAGAGATAGCCAGTATGGCCTGTAAAATAATCGCGCCAAACAGCAGCGAGAATGCCAACAGCAGGCGTTGGGTGATGTTCATCCTGGTCTCCATAAGGTAAGCGCCCCTGACCTTATGCGTTCAGGCAGGGTTTAGCTTCCTTATAATCGGCAACAATCTGGCTTTAATTAATTAAATTACCCCGCTTCGCTTACTGCCTTTGTAAGCATTTCGTAAGGATTCACACAAAATTATTTAAGGTTTAAGTAATGCTGCCGATAACGGATGTTAGCGACTATTACCAAAAGGAAGTGATATGGCAGGCGTTTCTACATTAGGCATTGGCTCTGGACTTAAGCTAAGCGACATACTGGACAAACTCACTAGCGCGGAAAAACAAGTACTTGCCCCTGTTTCAAAGCAGCAGTCCGCTGCGACCGCCAGGCTCTCCGCCTACGGCACGCTGAAAACCGCCGTACAGGCTTTTCAGACCGCTAACAGCAAACTGCAGGAGGCGGGCCTTTACACGCAAACCACGACGTCAAGCAGCTCGACCGCCTTTAGCGCCGACTCAGACGGCGGCGCGGTGGCCGGTAAGTACAGCATCAGCGTGACGCAGCTGGCGCAGGCGCAAACCCTGACCAGCGCGGCGAAAGGCGATATCAAAACGCCGGTGGGCAATGATGCGGCAAGCCGCACGCTGAAGATCCTGTCGGAGGACGGGAAAGAGACCAGCATCACCCTGACGCAAGATCAAACCTCGCTGACCGCGCTGCGCGATACCATCAACAAGGCGAACGCCGGCGTCAGCGCCAGCATTATTCGCGTATCGGACGCCAGCTATCGCCTGTCGATGACCTCTACCCAGACCGGTACCGGCCATGCGGTGAAGGCGATTAGCGTGGAAGGCGACGATGCGCTGCAGGATTTTATCGGTTTCGGCCCGGCGGCGAGCGCCAGCGGCATGCAGCAGAATGTGGCGGCGCAAAACGCCAGCCTGACCATCAATAACGTCCATATCGAGAGCAGCAGCAACGTTATCAGCGACGCCGTTGAGGGCATCACCCTGAAGCTGCACGACGTCACCAGCGGCAACCAGACCCTGAGCGTCGTCAGCGACACCGCAAAAGCCAAAACCGCCATTAGCGACTGGGTCAATGCTTACAACAGTCTGCAGGACACGATGACGACCCTGACCAAATATACGCCGGTCGATGCAGGCAAAGATCAGGATACGAAAAATGGCGCGCTGCTGGGCGACGGCACGTTACGCCTGATTCAGACGCAGCTGAAAGGCATTCTCGCCAACGGGTCCGGTTCCGCCACTTATAAAACCCTGTCGCAGACCGGCATTACTTCTGACCCTACTACCGGCAAGCTTAAACTGGATGCCGATAAGCTGGGCAATATGCTGTCGGTGAAGCCGGATGCGATGCGCGATATTTTCACCGGCGACGGTAAGAAAAGCGGTATCGCTACCGGTCTGGCAAACAGCATGACCGCCATTCTCAACAGCAAAGGGGCACTACAGAGCGCGACCGACAGCATCAGTAAGAAGCTGAATCAGCTGACCGATCAGTACAATCAGGCCAGCAAGAAAATCGACGCGACCATTGCGCGTTATAAAACGCAGTTCACCAACCTGGATAAGATGATGAGCGTACTGAACAATACCAGCTCCTATCTTACTCAACAGTTTGAAAACCTTTCTAAAAGCGATAAGTAACTGACGCTTGCGTCCGGCCCACGCAGCGGCCGGACCCCTTTATTGTCACAATTCATTCACGCCAGCGCTGTAGTCCAGCCCCTTTGCTGCCGATAACTGAGACGTGCATCTGGAACAGATTTTCTCGACTTTCTCTGGCGCGGCGACTACTTATGACTTCTTATGCTCTTCACCCTTACTCTGACGGACGCGCCCGCGGCCTGGTCAGAAAACCGATGATTATTATGCTGGTTCTGCTCGGCCTCTCTTTTTTCGCCGCGCTGACCGCGCTGCTTTGCGTCGCAGACGATCTGAATGATAAAGCGAATCATCGCAGCGGACTGTTGCTGGACAGAGCCTTCGCCAGCCGTGAAGAGAGCATGCGCTTTCACCTGAGCGATAACGCTGAATGGGGCGAAGCCTATAACAATCTGCACCGCACCCTTAACCTCGAATGGGCGTGGCAAAAACAGAATCTGGGCAGATCGCTGTTTAACACTTTCAGCTATGAGGGCGTATTCGTTATTACGCCCGGCGGCCAGACCCGTTACAGCGTGCTCAACGGCACGCTGCAGCAGGAAGATTTTCAGGCGTGGCTGGAGCAGGATCCCCTTAACGCCCTGAAGCAGCGCCTGCAGCAGAGCGACGGAAAGGCAATATCCTGCCTGGTACGCTCTCACGGTCAGGTTGCGCTGGTCGGCGCCGCCTGGATCACCACCGGCGGCGATCGTAGCGTTGCGGAAGTCGCCGGGCCGCCCTCGGTGATGATTTTTGTCGATCGCCTGACGCCTGCGAAGCTGCAGAGCCTGGGCGCGGAGTATGGTATTCAAAAGCTCAGCTATACCGACGCGCCTGCCAGCGACGCAGAGGAAGGTGACCGCTATGGCATCCCCGCGCTGGGCGGCGCAGTCACGCTAAAGTGGCAAAGCGATAATCCCGGCGGCGCGCTGCTCACCTGGCTGCTGCCGCTGCTGGTGCTGATGATGTGCGCCACCTTTTTTTCCGCCGCTATGCTCATGCGCAGCGCGCTGCGCAAGGCGCGCAACAGCGACGTCAGCACCTTTCTGCTGGAGCAGAGCCAGCAGGCGCTTGCCGCCAGCGAACAGCGCTTTCGTGACGTGGCGGAGAGCACCACCGACTGGATCTGGGAAGCGGATGCGCAGCTGCGCTTTACCTGGATTTCCGGACGCTTTCCCGCCGTTACCGGCTACCACAGCCAGGACTGGCTGCAACAGCCGCTGCACGCCTTTTTGCTCGATGATGACGACCTACTGGATCGCCTGACGCAGCGGGAGCAGCCCGGCGAGCCGCTGACGCTCTTGCGCTGTCGTTACCGATCTGCGCAGCAGCATATTCGCTTCTGCAATCTGACGCTGCGGCCCGTGACGCTGGCGCAGGGCAAAGAGGGGTATCGCGGCACCGCTACCGACGTCACGCTGGAGGTTGAGGCGGAAGCGCGCGTCCGCTATCTCTCGCAGTTCGATGAGCTGACCGGCTTGCCCAACCGCGCGCAGATGAACGCCTGCCTGGCGGGCAAGCTCAACGGCGCGCTGCAAAGCGACAGACCGCTGGCGGTGATTATGATCGACCTGGACAAATTTAAGCCGGTTAACGATCTCTACGGCCATGCCGCAGGCGACAGCGTGCTGCATGAAGTCTCGGCGCGCTTCAACGCCTGCCTGAAAGATGCCGGCATGACCGCCCGTCTCGGCGGCGATGAGTTTGTCATGCTCGTCTCTGACATCCCTACCCGCGAAGAGATTAGCGATCTTTGCAGCCGCATCATTACTCAAATCAATCAGCCCTTCGCCATTAACGGCGGCGAGGTCTTTATCGGCGCCAGTCTGGGCGTCGCGCTGGCGCCGCAGGATGGCACCAACCCCGGCGATCTGCTGCGCTATGCGGATATCGCGCTCTATAAGGCGAAAAACACCGGACGCAATAACTGGGTCTTTTACCAGCGCGACATGGGAGAGAAGATCGTGCAGCGTCGCGAGATGGAGCGTGAGCTGCGTGAAGCGATCCACAGCGATCAGCTGCGGCTCGCCTGGCAGCCGCGCTACGATGTGCGCACCGCGCGCGTTACCGCCGTCGAGGCGCTGGTGCGCTGGCACCACAAGCAGCACGGCGTGCTGATGCCCGATCAGTTTATTCCGCTGGCGGAGGAGACCGGGCTGATCAGCGCGCTGAGCGACTGGGTGCTGCTGCGGGCCTGCGAAGATACGCACCGCGAGCTGCCAGGACTGGCGGTATCAGTTAACCTCTCCGCAGTGGAATTCAGCGATAAGGGTTTGCCGAGGCGCATCCGCGCCGCGCTGGATGCCACGGGGCTGCCGAGCAGCCGCCTGGAGATCGAGGTCACGGAGAGCGCCATGCTGCAAGACCCCGAAACCACCCTTGAGATTATGCAGGCGATCAAGGCGCTGGGCGTGAAGTTTCTGATCGACGATTTCGGCACCGGCTATGCCTCGCTGAACTATCTGCGCACCTTTCCGTTCGACGGCATCAAGATTGATAAATCGTTTATCTTTCCGCTTAACGATTCCTCGCAGGCGCGAAAGATAGTCCAGAACATGGTAGGGCTTGGCAAAGCCTATTCGCTGAGCATCACCGCGGAAGGCGTCGAAACCGCCTGTCAGATGGAGCAGCTCAAGGAGATGGAGTGCGACGGCCTGCAGGGCTATTACATCGGAAAACCTCAGCCGCTGGCGCAAATTGCTGAAACCTACTGCGCCACGTCGTCCTCCTCTTAACGCTTAAGCGCAACGCCTCGCCTGGTTGCGCCCGCTATGTTTCGCCAGATAGAGCGCCTCGTCCGCCTGCTCGATCAGCGCCTGCGGCTCCGGGCGGTCTTTTTCCGGCAGAAAAGTGGCGCATCCCGCGCTCAGGGTGACATGGGCGGCGATGGAAGAGGAGTCATGCGGAATATTACGCGCGCTGACCGCCTCCACAGCCGCGCTGGCGATATTTAACGCATCCGGTCCCGTCGCGCCCGGCAAAATAATGGCGAACTCTTCGCCGCCATATCTCGCCACCTTGTCGGTACTGCGCAGCGGCAGCGCTTTCAGCGCGCTGGCGACCGCCTTCAGACAGGCATCGCCAGCAACATGGCCGTAGGTGTCGTTGTAACGTTTGAAATAGTCGATATCCATCAGGATGAGCGACACCTGCTGATTTTTTTCCGCCGCGTCGAGCAGGCTTTGCTGTAAAAACAGATCGAACTGGCGGCGGTTCGCCAGCCCGGTCAGGCCGTCGGCGTGCGCCAGGTTTTCCAGCGAAAGATTAGCCGCCGTCAGCTCGTCGCGCAGGCGAGTCAGCTCCTGCTGATAGCGCAGACTGCGTCTCGCCTGACCAAGAATATAAGCGCCAAGCAGCATAATCCCCGCCAGCAGCGCCAGATCGAACAGTACATATTCAACCTGCCCTTTAAGCCACTTTTTCAGCAGGTCGTGTTTATCGTAGCCTGCCGCCACCACCAGCCCATAGCGCTCGGCGCGGGCAAAACCGAAAATACGCGCCTTGCCGTCCAGCGCCGCCCGCCACTGGCCGCTTCCCTTATCCGAGCTGGAGAGCATGGCCTGAAAAAGATGGCTGGATGAGAGGTTTTTGCCAATAAAGCTGTCGGGCATCGGCCTCGCATAGAGCACCGTGCTGTCCGCCAGCATCAGCACCAGAACATCCTGCGGGCCCAGCTCATAGTAACTGTAGTAGTGACGAAAATAGTCGACCCGAATGGTGGCGAGCAAAATGCCGTTGAAGCCGCCAGAAAGGTCATTGACGCGCAGCGATACCGGTATCACCAGCTCGCCGGTGCTGCGGCTGCGCAGCACCGGTCCGATATGCACGCTGTCACGCGGATTCATGCGGTGAAAGTGGAAATATTCGCGGTCGGCGTTATTAATTCCTTTGGGGATGTGCGCCGCAGAAGTGGCGAGCCATTTTCCATCGGCGCTGTAGTAAAAGAGACCGTGTAGCTGCGGTAGTCGGCTCGCCAGCTCCTGCATGGTATGGCTGAGTGCGGCGTTGTCGACGCCAGTCGCCATCTGGCTCATCAGCTGATGCTGCACCTGACGTAATGACAGCTCCGTCTGCAATATGGTGTCATCCGCCTGGCGCGCCTGGGATACAGAAAGGTTTTCCGCCATCTGTTCAGCCTGAATAATGGTATCGCGCCAGGCTTCACGCATTGTCCAGAGGTTAAGCCCGATAACCGCCAGCGTGAGCACCAGCCCGGCCAGCGCGATGCTTCTGGGCAGCGAGCGATTTAACGCTATCGCTCGATCGCTTCTCCTTTTCAGTTTCATGTCCCGCCTCTCTGAAATACTTCTGATAAGTTAAGCATACAGAAGCCTTAACGCGCAGTAAGCAGAGCGGGCTTCTGCGGGTCGGCGGCGAGGGCGCGGCGCATCACTTCCGTAAGATCAAAATCAACAGCTTAAATAAAATATTCACATTTCATCTCGTTACTCGCTAAGTCGCTAATTCCAAAGGACACCTGCACCCGAAAAAGCCAAACGGTAAGTAAAACAATATTTTATGCTGTATTAATTTCGCGGCGACAGGTTCAGACTGGATATTCATCCACTGTGCGAAGCGGTGGCTATTCGCTCTCCGTTCAAGGACAGCATATGACCTACTCATCTGAAACCATCTGCGCGATATCGGGAGCCGCTCTTCTTAATCTGAAGCGCTGGTACCGTAGCGGATTCATTAATAAATATGTATCCGGTAACGAATGGTCTGAGGCGCAGCTTCAGGACGTGCTGGATATGACACGTCTTACCAGCCAGGGTGCCACCATCCGCGAGATCAGAGCCGCGCAGGAGACCGAGCGCCCGTTGCGTACCGGCGGCTGGGCGGCGCGGCGCGGCGATATGCTCTGGCAGCTGGAATATGGCAGCGAGCAGTCGCTGAACGTATTACTGCGCAAGCTCGCCAGTAACTTTACCGGCGACGATTTCGTGTTACAGCTTCTGCTGCCGCTCAATCAGTGGCTGCGCGACGACGTGCGCGCTGGCGCAGGCCGACGCAGAGAGCGCTTTCACCGCCTGATTGTCGCCCATGCGGGCAGCGCGATGCGTAACGCTACGCGCACCGCCGCCGTCCCGCTGCTGCTGGAAAGCCTGAGCGAACAAAATAAAACCGAGATCTGGCTGGAGGCGATCAGACTGAGCCGCCAGGGTTTCTGCGTCGAAGTCCGGCACTTTAGCGCCGTCCATCAGCCCGCCTCTTCTCATCAGCATCATCTTTTATGGTGTGGCGCAGGCCTGACGGAGCTGATGCATCAGCACTATATGACGTATCTGGATAAAGGCCATCCGGTATTGCTCTGCGGCCCCGATCGCCGAGTCCACCATCTCTTTCCGCAAGTGCCCGCGGTCGCCTGAGCGGCCGCCTTCCCTCTTTTACCTGCCGTTATCTTCAGACGCTGAATCAGGCTGTAACGATTACACTTACTGAGTCCCTTTCACCAGGAGGTTATTATGTCTCAGGTTCCCCTTCGCTATCGTCTTGGCGATGATGAGGTCGGCCGTGTGGGTTATGGCGCGATGCAGCTAGCGGGTCCCGGCGTCTTTGGCCCGCCCAAAGACGAGGCGCGTGCGCTACAGGTGCTGCGCGATGCCATCGCGGCAGGCGTTCGTCATATCGACACCAGCGATTTTTACGGCCCGCATCTGACCAATCAGCTGATCAAAAAGGCGCTGCATCCCTATCCTGAAGATCTGATTATCGTTACCAAAGTTGGCGCGCGACGCGATGAAAAAGGGGGCTGGCTACCCGCGTTTTCTCCCGACGAGCTGGTTAGCGCGGTAGAAGACAACCTGCGCAATCTCGATCTCGGCGTGCTTGAAGTCGTGAATTTGCGCAGCATGATCAACCCACAAAAACCGGCCGAAGGCTCGCTGACGCCGCAGCTTAACGCACTGATTGAATTAAAAGAGCAAGGGGTGATCCGCCATATCGGGCTGAGCAACGTCACCGCGCGTCAGGTGGAAGAGGCGCAACAGCTGACTGAGATCGCCTGCGTGCAGAATCTCTATAATCTTGCTAATCGCGAGGATGATGCCCTTATCGACAAGCTCGCCGCACAAGGCATTCCCTATGTGCCCTTCTTTCCGCTCGGCGGCTTCACGCCGTTGCAGTCTACTCAACTGACCCAGGTGGCGCAGCAGCTTAACGCTACGCCGATGCAGGTGGCGCTTGCCTGGCTGCTGCAACGTTCGCCCAATATTCTGCTGATCCCCGGCACCTCGTCGCCTGAGCATTTGCGGGAGAATCTGGCGGCGGCGCAGCTAACGCTGCCCGACGATGCGCTGGAAATACTTAATGGTATAGGTAAAAAATAGGCCGCTTGCGCGGCCTTTTTATTGTTACCGTAGCGCGCCTGAGGTCTCGACAGGCGCTTCGCACAGCTCCAGCTCGACCGGAATGCTCTTATAAGCGGGGATACCGCTCTCGGTATCATGGCTGTCGAGCGGCACCATCACGTTGGCTTCCGGGTAGTAAGCCGCAACCGAACCAGGGGCCATGTCATACACCACCACGGTAAGGTTATCGAGCCGCCGCCCGGTGCGGTTGCCCTCAGGATCGAGCGCCACCATATTCACTTTATCGCCGACGCGGAACTGACGTTTTTCCGCTTCGTCCGCCGCCATAAACAGTACATCGCGACGGCCGGTCACGCCGCGATAGCGATCGTTAAGGCCATAGAGCGTAGTGTTGTACTGATCGTGGCTGCGCAGCGTCGTCAGCACCAGATCGTGGCACTTCAGCGAGCGCGGATCTTCATTGATCCCCTGCATCACCTTAAACTGCGCCTTGCCGCTCGGCGTCAGCCATTTACGCTGCGAGGCCGCCACCGGCAGGCGGAAGCCGCCCGGCGTCATGATGCGGTTGTTGAAATCGTCAAACCCAGGGATAACCGCCTCGATAGCGTCGCGGATAAAGCTGTAGTCGCCAATCATCTTATCCCAGTCGACGCGCGAGTTGCGCAGGGTGGCTTTCGCCAGCGAGGCGACCAGTGCCGGCTCCGATTTCAGATAGGGCGAGGCGGGCTTCAGCGTGCCGCGCGAGGCGTGCACCATCGACATAGAATCCTCTACCGTCACGCTCTGCTCACCAGACGCCTGGCGATCGATTTCGGTGCGCCCCAGCACCGGGAACAGATAGTTATGTTTGCCAAGCAGCAGATGCGAACGATTGAGCTTGGTTGCCATATGCACCACCAGGTCGAGCTTGCGCATCGCCTCGAACGTGACCTGCGGATCGGAGATCGCCTCCGCCAGGTTGCCGCCCAGACAGAGCAGCGCTTTGGCTTTGCCGTCGCGCATCGCCTGGATGGCGGCAACCGCGCCATGCCCATGCTTCTGCGGCGGTTTGAATCCAAAGACTTTTTCAATATTGTCCAGCATCCACTGCGGCGGGATTTCGGTGATGCCAACGGTACGATCGCCCTGAACGTTGGAGTGACCGCGTAACGGACAGATACCTGCGCCGCGCTTGCCGATATTGCCGCGCATCAGCAGCAGGTTAGCGATCTGCTGAACATTTTGCGTGCCGTACTGATGCTGGGTAATCCCCATGCCGTAACAGATGATGGTGTTTTCCGCGTCGGCGTAGAGATGCGCAATATTTTGAATCTCTTCAAGCTCCATGCCGGAGACTTTCAGGATATGCGACCAGTCGGTCGCCTCAAGGTCCGCTTTCAGCGCCTCAAAGCCTTCGGTATGTTCGCTGATGAAACTTTCATCCAGCACGCCCGGCTCACCCGCCGCCAGCGCCTTTTCATGCATCGCCAGCAGGCACTTCATGACGCCCTTCAGCATCGCGGCGTCGCCGCCGACGCGAACTTTATAATAGGTGGACGCCAGCTGCGTCGATCCCATCGACAGCATTTCGATCGGGCTTTGCGGCGAGGTAAAACGCTCAAGGCCGCGCTCGCGCAGCGGATTGATCGCCACGATCGTTTTGCCGCGTTTCGAAACGTCGCGCAGCGTTGCCAGCATGCGCGGATGGTTGGTGCCTGGGTTATGGCCGATACAGAGCACTAAATCGCAGTGATCGAAATCTTCCAGCTCGACGGTGCCTTTGCCCACGCCGATTGATTGCGGCAGCCCGACGCTGGTGGGTTCGTGACACATATTCGAGCAGTCGGGGAAGTTATTGGTGCCATATTCGCGCGCGAACAGCTGCCAGAGGAAGGCCGCTTCATTGGATGCGCGGCCCGAGGTATAGAATTCGACGCTGTCGGGATCGTCATAGCTTCGCAGCAGCGCGCCGATCTCGTTAAAGGCGGTTTCCCATTCAATGGGCTGGTAGGTATCGCTGGCCGCGTCATATTTCATCGGGTGCGTCAGTCGCCCCTCGCCTTCCAGTTCAAAGGCGTTGCGATGCCACAGCTCGCTGACGGTATGGGCAGCGAAAAATTCTGGCGTGGTGCGCTTGCTGGTCGCTTCCCAGGAAACCGCTTTGGCGCCGTTTTCGCAAAATTCAAATGAGGAGCGGTGCTGTGGGTCGGGCCAGGCGCAGCCCGGGCAATCGAATCCTTCCGGCTGGTTAACTTTAAAGAGCGCTATCACATCCTGCTTAACCGACATCTGACCGCGAATCGCATCCGCTACCGCTTTCAGCGCGCCCCAGCCCCCTGCCGAACCGCCATAAGGCGCAATACCAATATTTCTGTTTTGATGTTTCATATGACGTTGCTCTCCAGTGCTAAACCTTTTTAGCGTAGGCGAGCAGACTGCGACTGCGGCGGCGGCAAAGCTAAAGATGTTAAATTTTTTCTTTCAGGATGTTACCGCGTTTCGTATAACAGGCTTGCCGCAGGCCAGGTAGCCGATACGATAGAGGTCGCCCGGCACTACCGGCATCTCGCTGGCGAAATCGACCTGAAGCAATGACTGGCCCGAAATATCCCAGCCCACCAGCACCGCATCCAGATCCAATGCGGTCAGGTCGCTATAGGGTGCCACCGGCACAGGCCGCAGCGTGACAAAACGCGCATCACGCAGCGTCTCGATCGGCGGCGTTTTCATTCCCAGCCAGGTACGGATGGCTGGCCAGCCAAAATCCTGTGCCAGCCTGGCGAAACCGGGGCTTTGTAAAAACTGCATTATCCCGGCGGGATCGCGCCAGAGATAGAGCGGCGCGTAACGGTTCTCTTTTGCGCCCCAGTCGCGCCGCGCGTAGAGAAAAGCTTTAAATACCAGGCCGGGGAAGCCATCAAACTTCGCGCCGTTTTCAGCGATGCGCCGCTCAATAATGTCCATGTCGTAGTCTGCCGGCAGCGTGAAACGGTATTGCATCAAAATCATAGCGCCTCCTGGGAAAGCATTCTGCCGTTGCTGAAACTCCAGTCGCTCGCGGTGTTGAACTGGATGATCACCATGATGTCGTCAGGATCGATTTGCAGCTGCTGCGCCAGTCGCTGCGCCAGCGTGCGGCAGAAGGCGGACTTTTGCGCCGCCGAACGCGGCCTCCCGGCCAGCAGCGTAAAGAGGATGAAATCGTCGCTGCGCGTGCCGCTCAGATAGTGTCTGTCATAAATACGCTGCGCGGCGGGCAGCTTTTCCACAATCTGAAAGCGATCTTGTGCAGGAACATCGAAAGCCTCCACCAGCGTGTTATGCAAGATGTCTGAAATCAACGCGATGCGGGATGCGCTGACGTCCTCATGAAGCGTGATGCGGGTCAGCGGCATGGGCTTTCCTCCTCTGGCAATTCGTCCTTTGACAAATGGTGCAGCGCAGTCACGGCGGCAGGCCAGCCGGCATAGAAAGCCAGATGGGTAAAGGCCTCGCTCATTTCGCTACGGCTTATCCCGTTTTCTCCGGCGAAGCGGATATGCCAGGGAAGCTGTTTCTCGCGCCCCAGCGCAGCCAGACACGCCAGTGTAATCAGGCTGCGCTCGCGCGGCGTCAGAATGCCTCGCTGCCAGATATCGCCGAACAGCAGGTCTTGCGTGATTTCAGCCAGCTTTGGCGATACCTGCGTAAGAGTGTCTCGATCACGTGTTTTATTCATTGCCGCTCCTTATTTATTGTTCAGCGTCAGTGTCGCCTTCTGCTACTATCCTGAAAATCGAATTATTCAGAACCGTACATCCCGATTTTCAGGACGCTATGAACAAAATCCCGCTCTCTCTGGATATGGATGCGCTGCGCAGCTTCGTGGCGGGCATCGAATACGGCAGTTTCGCGCTGGCTGCCGAGCGGCTCTGCCGCTCAACTTCCGCCGTCAGCGCGCAGCTAAAAAAGCTGGAAATGCAGTGCGGCACCGGGCTGGTGGTGAAGCAAGGCCGCAAGCTCGCACTCACGCCCAGCGGCGAGATGTTGCTGAGCTATGCGCGCCGCCTGCTGGCGCTCAATGACGAAGCGCAGCGCGCCGTTCGCGGTGAAATGCTGCAAGGCGAACTGCGTATCGCTATGCAGGAGGATTTTGGGGAGTCTTTGATGCCAGGGCTGTTGAGTCAGCTGACTCGTCAGCATCCGGGACTCAGCATCACCGCGCGCATTGACCGCAACCGCGCGCTGCGCCAGGCGGCGACAGAGAAACAGGTGGATATCGCGCTGCTGTGGCAGCCTGAAGAGGCGCTCGCGGAGAGTGAATTTTTAGGAGAGTGTCCGCTGGTGTGGATCGCCTCGTCGCAGATGGAGGTAAAGGCGCTGCTGGCGAGCGGTGAACCTTTACCGCTGGTGATGTTTGATGCGCCCTGTCAGATGCGCACCCGCGCCATCGCCGCGCTGGATCGCGCCGGCATCGCGTGGCGCATCGTCTTTACCAGCCCGAGCCTCAGCGGTATCTGGGCGGCCGTTCAGGCTGGTCTGGGCATTACGCTGCGATCGCCCATCGGCCTGCCGCGTAATCTGCAGATCGTCGAGGCGCCTTTGCCTGCGGCGGGTCGTATCGGTATTACTTTGTGGCAAAACCACAGTCTGACTTCTGAAGCGCAACGTGTACTGCACGATTCCGTTTACGCCGCGCTGGTTCCTTCGCTGCTGCGTTAAAGTTTCCTCCCGCAAACAATTTGGTTTAAATATGTTTCCCGCACGTAAGGTTAAGCCTTTTATATAACTTAACCTTTGCGCAGCAGTTTAATTTACGTAGTGATAATTTTCAGCGGCTCTTTTGTTTATAACATCAACAAAAATGGCATTTAATTGCCTGTTTCTTCTTCGGTTACGCTTTTTTACCGTCGCTGAAAACCCGCTGAACGCTACGCCGTCACATCGCTTTAACACAGGCGTCATCAGGCTCGCGCATGCTTTCCCTGTTGGCGACGGCCTCAGAAACGATTGTTTTTAAATAAGCGCAAACACATCTAAACAAAATAAAAGATTGAGCCCGAATCGCAAAAGCTCTATATTGGCCGCGCCTAAAATCAGGTAACCCGTTTTTTTACATTTATTCAACTGCGGCACACGCGATTGCCTCGGTTGTAGGAGAGATATGATGACGGATAAAGTCCGTATTGATTCTTTAGATGCCACTTCAAACGCAAACAATGAAACCTATTTGGCCCGTCAGGCTGAGTTCGAATCAAACGTCAGAAGTTATCCCCGCAAGTTACCGTTAGCGATTACCCAGGCTAAAGGCGTATGGATTACCGACGCCGACAATAAAGAGTACCTCGACTGCCTGGCAGGCGCGGGTACGCTGGCGCTGGGTCATAATCATCCTGACGTATTGCAGAGCATCCAAAATGTCATTACCAGCGGCTTGCCGTTACATACTCTCGATCTGACAACGCCGTTAAAAGATGCGTTCTCTGAATACCTGCTGTCGCTGCTGCCAGGTCAGGGTAAAGAGTACAAGCTGCAGTTTACCGGCCCGTCCGGCGCAGACGCCGTTGAAGCGGCGATCAAGCTGGCGAAAAAAGCGACTGGCCGTTCCGGCGTGATCGCTTTCTCTGGCGGTTACCACGGTATGACTCACGGCGCGCTCTCGGTAACGGGCAACCTGTCGCCGAAAGAAGCGGTAAACGGCATGATGCCGGAAGTGCAGTTTATGCCTTATCCGCACCTCTACCGCTGCCCGCTGGGCATTGGCGGCGAAGCGGGCGTGAAAGCGCTGACCTACTACTTCGAAAACCTGATCAACGACGTTGAAAGCGGCGTGCGCAAACCTGCGGCGGTGATTCTGGAAGCCGTTCAGGGCGAAGGCGGCGTGAACCCGGCACCGGCCGAGTGGCTGCAGCGCATCCGCAAAGTGACCGAAGAACACGGCATTCTGCTGATCATCGATGAAGTGCAGGCGGGCTTCGCGCGTACCGGCAAGTTCTTCGCTTTCGAACACGCAGGCATTCAGCCCGATATCATCGTGATGTCTAAAGCTGTCGGCGGCGGCCTGCCGCTGGCCGTACTCGGCATTAAAAAGCAGTTCGACGCCTGGGCGCCCGGCCACCATACCGGTACGTTCCGCGGCAACCAGCTGGCGATGGCGACCGGCCTGACCACGCTGAAGATCCTTAAAGAGCAGAACATCGCGGATAAAGTGGCGCAGCAAGGCGAGTGGCTGAAAGGCAAACTGGCCGAAATGCAGAAGCGTTTCCCGGTTATCGGTCACGTCCGCGGTCTGGGTCTGATGATCGGTATTGAGATCGTTAAGCCGAACGAAGCCAAAGATCAGCTGGGCTGCTATCCGGCAGATGGCGACCTCTCTGCGCTGCTGCAGAAGAAATGCTTCGAATCTGGTCTGATCCTTGAGCGCGGTGGTCGTCACGGCTGCGTGCTGCGTCTGCTGCCTTCCCTGCTGATTACCAATCAGGAGCTGGAAGTGTTCCTCGACAAGTTCGAGCAGGCGCTGCTGGCCGCTGGCGTTCAGCCGGTTTAAGTGGAGCGGGATTAAAATGTCTGAATTAAATCCGATCCTCGCGGGTTCGGCGCAGAGCATCGAAGCCTACCAGCAGGTGATTGAGCAGAGCAGCAAAGCGGTCGTCGAGTGGCTGAAGCAGCCTGAGATGTATCAGGGTAAAACCGTCGCTGAACTGCGTGAGCGTATCGCGCTGGACTTCAACCCGACCGGCCTGGGCAACCAGGCCGCCATCGAGCGCGCGGTCGAGTTCTTCCTGAAAGACAGCCTGGCGGTACATCATCCGCAGTGCGTGGCGCACCTGCACTGCCCGAGCCTGGTTGTCAGCCAGGCGGCGGAAGTGCTGATCAACGCCACCAACCAGAGCATGGACTCCTGGGACCAGAGCCCGTCGGCCACCATCATTGAGATGAAGCTGATCGAGTGGCTGCGCGCCCAGGTCGGCTATGAAGCGGGCGATGCGGGCGTGTTCACCAGCGGCGGCACCCAGAGCAATCTGATGGGTCTGATGCTGGCACGCGACGCCTTTTTCGCGCGTCAGGGCCACTCTGTGCAGCAGGATGGCCTGGTTGGCGACCTGCGCAAGCTGAAGGTGTTCTGTTCCGAAAACGCCCACTTCTCCGTACAGAAGAATATGGCGCTGCTCGGCCTGGGTTACCAGTGCGTCACCCAGGTGAAAACTGACGAATACGCCCGTATGGACGTCACCGATCTGGCGGAAAAAATCGCCCAGGCGAAAGCCAACGGCGAACAGATCCTGGCGATTGTCGCCACCGCAGGCACCACCGATGCCGGCGCGATCGACCCGCTGCGCGACATCGCCGCGCTGGCGGCCCAGAACAATATCTGGGTACACGTCGATGCGGCCTGGGGCGGCGCGCTGCTGCTGTCGGAAAAATACCGTGACTATCTGGACGGCCTCGAGCTGGTGGACTCCGTTACGCTCGACTTCCACAAGCAGTATTTCCAGACCATTAGCTGCGGCGCGTTCCTGCTGAAAGATGCGGCGAACTACGAGCTGATGCGCTATCAGGCGGCCTACCTCAACTCTGAGTTCGACGAAGAGGCGGGCGTACCGAACCTGGTTTCTAAATCTCTGCAGACCACGCGCCGTTTCGACGCGCTGAAACTGTGGATGGGTCTGGAAGCGCTGGGACAGAAGCAGTACGCGGCGATCATCGATCATGGCGTTACGCTGGCACAGCAGGTCGCGAAATATATCAGCGCGCATCCGCTGCTGGAGCTGGTAATGAAGCCGCAGCTGGCGAGCGTGCTGTTCCGCTTCCACCCGGAAACGGGCTGCCGCGATCTCGCCGAAACCGCGCTGCTGAACCAGCGTATCGGCGACGCGCTGCTGGAATCGGGCCGCGCCAACGTTGGCGTCACCGAGCACAACGGCGTAACCTGCCTGAAGCTGACGCTGCTTAACCCGACCGTGACGCTGGAGGATGTTAAAGTCCTGCTGGCGCTGGTGGAGAAAACCGCGAAGCCGCTGGTGGGCTAACCGCCAGAGGCTGAAAGCGAAAGCCGGTAATGAAAATTACCGGCTTTTTTATTGCCCTGGGTTTACTCCTTCGGCTTACCGAACAGCTCTGGCGCCCACAAACTGGGATCGACCTCTTTAAACTGCGCGCGGATAAAGTGCTCTTTCAGGTGATAAGGCACCGTGCAGTCGAAGATAGTTTTGCTGGTGGTACCTTTTGCCGTCAGGCGCGGATCGTAGAACGGCTGCTGCGACGGATCGAGAACATGGCCCGCGACGCCCGGCACAAACAGGGTATCGAGATCGCCAACATAGCGCGTCTGCATCGCCCAGAGCACGTCATCGGTGTCGAAGAGATCGACATCCTCATCCACCAGAATCACGTTTTTTAACTCCCGATAGACCGCCAGCGCAATCAGCGCCGCCTGCCGCGTCATGCCGTCATCCCCTGCGTTGCGTTTTTGCACCTGCAGTACTGCCAGGAACTTCCCGCCGCCTGCGCTATGGGCATAGACGTTTTTCACCAGTCCCGGCAGCGCGTCTTCGCATTCAATATGGATGCTCGCCTCGGTCGGGATCCCCGCCAGGCTGACGTGCTCTTCGCCCGGCCCTACCAGGGTTTGCAGGATGGGGTTGCGCCGCGTGGTGATCGCCTTCACTTTGATAACCGGCAGCGCGGGATTGGCTTCGCCGGTGTAGCCGGGGAATTCCGGCATCGCCTTGCCGGTATGACTGTTTTGATCCTCTTTAACGCGCACGCCCGGCAGGATCTCCCCTTCAATCACCACCTCAGCGCGCGCAATCGCCCGCTGATTAACGCTCAGGCACTCTACCAGCTCCACCGGCTTGCCGCGCAGGCCGCCCGCTACGCACAGCTCGTTGAAACCGAACGGCGTGGTCGGCGCTTCAAACTCCGCGCCGATGTAGATAGCCGGGTCCAGCCCCATATTGATCGACACCGGCAGCGGTTTGCCTGCCGCCTCCGCTTTCTGACGGAAAGCGTCGATATGACGTCCCGGCGCGAAGAAAATAGAGAGCTCATCTTTGCTCTGTACACAGAGGCGATGAATGGTGACGTCTGCGTTATCGCGATCGTCAGGATCGCTGCCGAGCACTAGCCCCAGGCAGAAAAAGGGGCCAGCGTCTTCGCTGGTATTGGTTGGCGCGGGCAGGATCTTGCGCAGATCGAAACCCGCATCCTCGGCACGATAAACCACCTCCTGACAGGGTGCCTGGGCTTTATCGACCATCACCGGCGGCGTCACGTTCTTACGCGCTTCCGCCATCTGTATACCCAGTTCGCGCACCGGCGCGCCCAGCAGCGCGCTGACACGCTCGCGGCTCGCCATCAATCCCACCAGCACACGCGCGTCGGGAAAGCCTTTAATCTTATTGAACGTCATGGCCGGGCCGATGCGCGTCGGGCGCATCACGGTACCGCCTGCGCCGATATAGCGATAAACGCCCGCCAGTTCAGCGTTCGGATCGACCTCGCGATCGGTTTCAATGTAGTGGCCCGGCAGGGTTTTAAGCAGTTCAATAGCGGAGCGCAGATCGTTAACCGGCGGAACATGCCAGCCCTGCGGATGCGATTCGCCGGGTTTGACCAGCCGCCAGGTGGCGGGTTTTTTCTGTGGCATAGCAGCTTCTCCTTAAGCGGTTTCCAGATACGTTTTCAGCTGAAACAGCACTTCTCCCCAGTAGGTGTTGCAAAACGGCAGGTGCGGATCGTCCACGGCCCATTCGCCATGCGTGAGCGCAACCAGCGTGCGGCCATCCTCAAGATCGGAGAGCTGAAAAGAGAGGGTTTTTCCGGCGTGGCTGTCGGTTTCAATCAGCGAGGTCTGAACAATGCGTTTGTCTTGCTCAAGCGTCTCTGTACGCCAGCTAAAGTGGGTTTCCGGTTTCGGCCGCAGCGTCAGGATTTTACCTGCGACAATTTCCCCTTCGATTTCACCTGCATGCCAGGCAGCCATCTGTTCGATATCGGTCAGTGCGGCATATACCGCCGGGCGCGGCGCGGCGATCTTAATCGCGTGATGAAGCGTGATCATAATAACCTCGCAGGAGGAGGCCCTGGCGGGCCGGTAAGCAGGAACTACAACTGATGAGAGTATAGGCAGGTCATCAGCCGCGTCCGTCAGAGTTACGTTTTGATATGTAACAAAACTCCTGATGTACGCTTACCGGCTTATTCACCTGGAATGATCAGCGTTTTACGGCGAAAGCGGTCCCTCTCACTTTCATCAGGGTCAATGTCATAGAGGCCAGCGCCAGCAGAATAAGGATCGCGCCCAGCGCAGCCATGGCGTGAAACCCCGCCAGCCGAAACAGCCAGAGCCCGGCGATGCCGCCGCCCAGAAACGAAAAGATCGTCGTCAGATGCGTTTTTAACTGCTTCTTTTGCGCATGCGCGTTTTTCGACGGATCGCGTCGCAGCATGGCGCTGAGCACAGACGCCAGCGAGATGCCCGCATCGGTCAGGGTGCCGGTAATGTGAGTGGCGCGCACGCGCCCGTTAGATAATTGCGTCGAAGTGGCGTTATGTACGCCCATCAGAAAACCCAGCAGCACCAGTATTTCCCGGTTATTGCCGGAAGAGTAGAAAAAGATTTCGAACAGCGACAGAGACAGCAGCGCAACGCCTTCCACTGCCAGCACCTGACAAAATATGGTGCGCTGATTGTGTTTAAGGCCAGCGATAACCGCCAGTCGCGCCGTTACCGCACCCGCGACAAAGGCAAGCAACAGGCAGCCGAGAAAAGTAAGGTCGCGCAGATCGCTGTTATTCACTTCGCTGGAGAGCTGCGACGTATTGCCCGACATATGCGAAGGAAAAAAACCAAATGCGCCCAACGCCATGGCATTCAGCAAACCGGCCGCCGTCGCCAGCCAGACAGCAAGATAACGGTCTTCAGTATGCGATCGCTCTCGCTTCATTTTTATTAACATGCACGCTTCACCTTTTATTAATGCCTGAGATTAAGCGTAGGGAGGGAAGCGATCCTTGTCGCAGCGTGAAACTTAAAGGAGTGAATAAAAACGTTAGTTAACTTCAATAAAACGGCGCTATCTCAGTTACTGTAAAGGCGCGACAGCGTTAAGAAAAAGTCAATCAGCGGCGGGAGCAATAGTGCGCCAGCCGCAGGAATGGCTGGCGCTGAGGGTAACGCTTAGCGGCGGGCTCTTACCACCTGATACCGACGCGTGAGGTATTCCACCGGCGCGCTCCAGACGTGAACCAGACGCGTGAAGGGAAACACCAGGAAGATCGTCATACCGAGGATCAGGTGTACGCGGTAAATCCACTCTACCCCATCCAGCCAGTGCGAGGCGTTGCCCTGGAAGGTAACGATCGCCTGCGCCCAGCCGACCAGCTTCATCATGCCCACGCCGTCGAGATGCTGCATGGAGAAGAGGATCGAGGTCAGGCCCAGCGTGCACTGCACCACCAGAATACCGATGATGACGATATCGGCGCGTGTTGAGGTGGCGTGGATGCGCGGGTTAAGCAGACGACGTTTCAGCAGCAGGAAACCGCCCACCAGCGTCATGATGCCGAAGACGCCGCCTGCGCCCATGGCGATTTTCTGCTTGGTGGCGATAGCGAGGAACGGCTCATACATCCAGTGCGGCGTCAGCAGGCCAAACAGATGGCCGAAGAAGATGCCGAGAATGCCGATATGAAATACGTTCGAGGCGAAGCGCATGCCCTTTTTATCCAGCATCTGGCTGGATGAGGCGCGCCAGGTGTACTGACCGTAGTCATAACGCAGCCAGCTTCCGACAAGGAAGATGGTGCCGCACAGATAAGGGTAAATATCAAAGAACAACACATTTAAATAGTGCATCAGGCTGTTCCTCCAGCGGAGAGATCAAGATATTGCGGCGCGGTTTCGGCGCGAAAGCGCCGCTGATGTTGCTGTTGCGCCGAGCCGTCGCAGGCGTTGTTATCCATAAACTTCACCTGCTCCTCTTCCCAGACCGCATCCATCGCAGCGGGCGTATCGTCACGCGTCTCGCTGGCGACCTGAGCCGCCACGCTTTCGCTGCTCAGCGGGCTGTTCGCCACCTTCAGCAGCGTATCGAATAAGGCGCTGAAGTCGCTGCCGCGCTCTTTCAGGCGCCCGCCGATCAGCGCCAGGATTGGCGCGACATCCAGCAGTCCCTGCTGCGCCTCAGCCTCCGGTTGCAGGCTGAGATACTCCAGGTAGAGCGGCAGGTAATCCGGCAGTTCGCGGCAGTCCAGTTCCAGTCCGGCGCGCTCATACTGCGCCATCAGATCGACCATCGCCTGACCGCGATCGCGCGACTCCGCATGCACATGCTCAAACAGCAGCAGCGAGGTTGCGCGGCCGCGTTCGAACAGCGCGCACCATTCCGCCTGCATATCCAGCGGCGGCGTGGCGAAGTAGCGGTCAATAAAGGGCAGCAGCGCCGGATCCTGCGCGCTGACCGGTTCGCGAACGTCGTCCTGCAACGGCCAGAGCGCCTCGTCGGGATACTCCAGCAGCAGGGCGACAACTTTAATCAGCACCATTATTCGCCTCCCGCTTTATCGCCGATATTGATCGCGTCAATACGACGGCTGTTGAACAGGTTGAATTTGGTGTCGCTGCCGTGGCAGCCGTCGCCAAAGGTAAAGCCGCAGCCGTTGCGCTCCGGGAAAGCTTCGCGCGCCAGTTCGCGATGGCTGGTGGGGATCACGAAGCGGTCTTCGTAGTTAGCGATCGCCAGATAGCGATACATCTCTTCTACCTGCGCCTCGCTCAGGCCCACCTCTTCAATGGCGCGCGTGTCGGTCACGCCTTCCACGCTCTGCGCGCGTTTGTAGTGACGCATCGCCATCATGCGCTTCAGGGCGCGCAGCACCGGCGCGGTATCGCCAGCGGTCAGCAGGTTGGCGAGATACTGCACCGGAATACGCAGGCTTTCGACGTCCGGCAGCACGCTGCTCTGCGATACCAGTCCGCCCGCATCCACCACTGACTGGATCGGCGACAACGGCGGCACATACCAGACCATCGGCAGCGTGCGATATTCAGGGTGCAGCGGCAGCGCCAGTTTCCAGTCCATCGCCAGCTTCCACACCGGCGACGCCTGCGCGGCATCAATAACGTTTTGCGGGATGCCCTGCTTCAGCGCCTCTTCGATCACCTGCGGATCGTTGGGATCGAGGAAGACGTCGCACTGACGTTCGTAAAGATCGGTTGCGTGCTCGGTGCTGGCTGCTTCGGCGATCTTGTCGGCGTCATACAGCAGCACGCCGAGATAGCGAATGCGGCCGACGCAGGTTTCCGAGCAGACGGTCGGCATACCCGACTCAATGCGCGGATAGCAGAAGATGCATTTTTCCGACTTGCCGCTCTTCCAGTTGAAGTAGATCTTTTTATAGGGGCAGCCGCTGACGCACAGACGCCAGCCGCGGCATTTGTCCTGGTCGATCAGCACAATGCCGTCCTCTTCGCGCTTGTAGATCGCGCCGCTCGGACAGGTTGCCGCGCAGGCGGGATTCAGGCAGTGTTCACACAGGCGCGGCAGATACATCATGAAGGTGTTTTCGAACTGTCCGTACATCTCCTTCTGCATCGCATCGAAGTTTTTATCCGCCGAACGCTTGCTGAACTCGCCGCCGAGGATCTCTTCCCAGTTCGGGCCACCGTGGATTTTGTCCATGCGCTGCCCGCTAATCAGCGAGCGCGGGCGCGCCGTCGGCTGGCTTTTGCCCGCTTTGGCGGTGTGCAGATGCTGGTAGTCGAAGGTAAACGGCTCGTAGTAATCGTCAATGCCGGGCACCACCGGATTGGCGAAGATTTTCATCAGTACCGAGGAGCGGTTGCCGAGGCGCGGCTCCAGACGGCCTTTAATGTTGCGGATCCAGCCGCCGCGCCATTTTTCCTGATCTTCCCAGGCGTGGGGATAGCCGACGCCAGGTTTCGTTTCCACGTTATTGAACCAGGCGTATTCCATCCCTTCGCGGCTGGTCCAGACGTTTTTACAGGTGACGGAGCAGGTATGACAGCCGATGCACTTATCGAGATTCAACACCATGCCGACCTGAGAGCGGATTTTCATTTTGTCGCCTCCTGTACCTGATCGCGGCCTTCATCATCCAGCCAGTTCACCTTGTTCATCTTGCGCACCATAATAAATTCGTCGCGGTTGGAGCCGACGGTGCCGTAATAGTTGAAGCCGTAAGCCAGCTGGGCGTAGCCGCCGATCATATGGGTCGGTTTCGGGCAGACGCGCGTCACGGAGTTATGAATGCCGCCGCGCTGGCCGGTCACTTCCGAACCCGGAATATTCATCAGGCGCTCCTGGGCGTGATACATCATGGTCATGCCAGCCGGGACGCGCTGGCTGACCACCGCACGCGCCGTCAGCGCACCGTTAGCGTTGAACACCTCGATCCAGTCGTTATCCTCAATGCCCAGCTCTTTCGCATCCGTTTCACTCATCCAGACAATAGGGCCGCCGCGTGACAGGGTCAGCATCAGCAGGTTTTCGCTGTAGGTGGAGTGAATGCCCCATTTCTGGTGCGGCGTCAGGAAGTTGAGCGCCTTCTCCGGGAAGCCGTTAGAGGGGATATGACCCAGGTTCTGCACGCTGCGCGTATCGACCGGCGGTCGGTAGGCGCAGAACGCTTCGCCGAAGGCGCGCATCCACGGGTGATCCTGATAAAGCTGCTGGCGGCCAGAGAGCGTACGCCATGGGATCAGCTCATGCACATTGGTGTAACCGGCGTTGTAAGAGACATGCTCATCTTCCAGGCCTGACCAGGTTGGGCTGGAGATGATTTTGCGCGGCTGCGCCTGAATATCGCGGAAGCGGATCTTCTCTTCCTCTTTCGGCTGCGCCAGATGGGTATGGTCGCGGCCGGTAAACTCGCCCAGCGCCTGCCAGGCTTTAACCGCTACCTGGCCGTTGGTTTCCGGCGCCAGGGTTAAAATCACCTCGGCGGCGTCGATGGCGCTGTTGATCATCGGCTGGCCTTTGGCGACGCCGTCCGCTTTGGTGTAGTTGAGACGGCGCAGCAGATCGACTTCCTTATCGGTGTTCCAGCTGATGCCTTTGCCGCCGTTGCCCAGTTTTTCCAGCAGCGGCCCGACAGAGGTAAAGCGTTCGTAGACGGCGGGATAGTCGCGCTGCACGCTGATAATCTGCGGCGCGGTCTGGCCGGGGATCAAATCACATTCGCCTTTTTTCCAGTCGCGCACCTCGCCTGCCGCCAGCTCGCCGGGGGAGTCGTGCTGCAGCGGCTGCAGCACCACGTCGGTCTCTTCGCCGAGATGGCCGACGCAAAGTTCCGAGAAGGTTTTCGCGATGCCTTTATAGATTTCCCAGTCGCTTTTCGATTCCCAGGCGGGATCGACCGCCGCGGAAAGAGGATGAATAAATGGATGCATATCCGAGGTATTCATGTCGTCTTTCTCGTACCAGGTGGCGGTAGGCAGCACGATATCGGAGAAGAGACAGGTGCTGGACATACGGAAATCGAGCGTGACTAACAGATCGAGCTTGCCTTCCAGCGCGGCGCTGCGCCACTCCAGCTCTTCCGGGCGCTCATCCTCATCGCTCAGCGGCTCGCCCTGAATGCCGCTCTCGGTGCCGAGCAGATAGCGCAGCATATATTCATGGCCTTTACCCGAGGATCCGAGCAGGTTTGAGCGCCAGATAAACATATTGCGCGGATGGTTATTGCCGTTGTCAGGATCTTCGCACGCCATACGCAGCTTGCCGGACTTCAACGCCTCGACGGTCCACGCCTGCTCAGACTGCCCGGCGCGTTTCGCCTCTTCGGCGATGCGCAGCGGGTTGATGCCAAGCTGCGGTGAGGATGGCAGCCAGCCCATACGTTCGGCGCGCACGTTGAAGTCAATCAGCTGGCCGCTGAACTGGCTGGCGTCGGCGAGCGGCGACAGCAGTTCGCTGACCTGCAGCTTCTCAAAGCGCCACTGACTGGCGTGGTTATAGAAGAACGAGGTGCTGTTCATCTGGCGCGGCGGGCGGTTCCAGTCGAGCGCGAACGCCAGCGGCGTCCAGCCGGTTTGCGGGCGCAGTTTCTCCTGGCCGACATAGTGTGCCCAGCCACCGCCGGTCTGACCGACGCAGCCGCAGAACACCAGCATGTTGATCAGCCCACGGTAGTTCATGTCCATGTGATACCAGTGGTTCATGCCCGCACCGACGATGATCATTGAGCGTCCGTGCGTTTTGTGCGCCGTCTCGCCGAACTCGCGCGCGATTTTTTCAATCTGGCTGCGCGGCACGCCGCAAATCTGCTCCGCCCAGGCGGGCGAATAGGCGCGCACGTCGCTGTAGTCGCGCGCGCAGTTAACATCGTCAAGGCCGCGATCCAGGCCGTAATGGGCCAGCGTCAAATCATAGACCGAGGCGACCGGCAGCTGGCGTCCATCGGCCAGCGTCAGGATTTTGACCGGCACTTTATGCAGCAGCACTTCATCCTGTTTCACATGGCGGAAATGCGGGTTTTCGATGCCGCCGAAGTAAGGGAAAGCGACGTCCATCACCGCATCGCGCCGATCGAGCAGCGAGAGGGTAAGCTCAATCGCCGTACCCGCCGCTTTCGGCTCAAGGTTCCATTTGCCCTTTTCGCCCCAGCGGAAACCGATCGAACCATTCGGCACAACCAGATCGCCCTCCTGGTTACAGGCCACGGTTTTCCACTGCGGGTTGTTCTCTTCGCCGAGGCTGTCGGCGAGATCCGCCGCGCGCAGCTGGCGTCCGGGTACATAGCTGCCATCTTCGCGCGGTTCCAGCAGTACCAGCATCGGCATATCGGTGTAGCGACGCGCGTAGCTGAGGAAGTAGTCGCTGGGGTTTTTCAGGTGGAACTCGTTCAGGATAACGTGGCCCATCGCCATCGCCAGCGCGCTGTCGGTACCCTGCTTCGGCGCCAGCCACTGATCGCACAGCTTGGCGACTTCTGAATAGTCAGGCGTGATAGCAACCGTTTTGGTGCCTTTGTAACGCACCTCGGTAAAGAAGTGGGCGTCCGGCGTGCGCGTCTGCGGCACGTTGGAGCCCCAGGCAATAATGTAGTTAGAGTTGTACCAGTCGGCGGATTCAGGCACGTCGGTCTGTTCGCCCCAGGTCATGGGCGACGCCGGCGGCAGATCGCAATACCAGTCGTAGAAGCTCAGGCAGGTTCCGCCAATCAGCGACAGATAGCGCGTCCCTGCCGCATAGGAGACCATCGACATGGCCGGTATCGGCGAGAAGCCCGCAATGCGGTCTGGACCATAATGTTTAATGGTCCAGATATTGGCGGCGGCGATCAGCGGGTTCAGCTCTTTCCAGCTGGCGCGCACGAAACCGCCGCGGCCGCGCTGCGATTTATAAATTTTGCTCTTTTCGCTGTCCGCCATAATGGCGTTCCAGGCATCGACCGGGTCGCTGTGCTGCGCCAGCGACTCGCGCCACATCTCCAGCAGCACCTTGCGCACCAGCGGATATTTCAGCCGGTTGGCGCTGTAGAGGTACCAGGAGTAGCTGGCGCCGCGTGGGCAGCCGCGCGGCTCGTGGTTGGGCAGATCGGGGCGCGTACGCGGGTAGTCGGTCTGCTGCGTTTCCCAGGTGACTAAGCCGTTTTTGACGTAGATTTTCCAGCTGCAGGAGCCGGTGCAGTTAACGCCATGCGTCGAGCGTACGATTTTGTCATATTGCCAGCGCTGCCGGTAACTGTCTTCCCAGTCACGGTTGGTGTTATAGACCTGACCGTGCCCCTCTGCGAAGCTGTCGCCTTTCTGTTTGAAATAGCGGAAGCGGTCGAGAAGTTTGCTCATTGCGCATCTCCAGTATGGTTAGTGCTCATTGCTCTGCTTAGTTGTTATTGGTTTTGCGACGGCCATACAGCAGCCAGGTCAACAGCAGACAAACGATGTAAAAGACCAGAAAAATTTTCATGGCGCCGACGGGCGAACCGGTCAGCGTGAGTGAGGTACCGAACGCTTTCGGGATAAAGAACCCACCCACCGCGCCCAGGGCGGAAATAAAGCCCAGCGCGGCCGCCGTATCGGTTACCGCGGCATGTTGCGCCTCTTCCGCGCTACGACCCTGCGCAGTCATGCGGTCCATGGTGATTTGGCGGAAAATCACCGCGATCATCTGGAAGGTTGAGCCGCTGCCGAGTCCGGCGGTAAGGAACAGCCCCATAAACACCACATAGAAGCTCAGGAACGAGCCGCCGGAGGTGCCGGGCAGGGTCAGGAACAGCAGCGCGGAGAAGATCGTCATCAGCAGGAAATTGATGGCCGTTACGCGCACGCCGCCGAATTTGTCAGAGAGAAAACCGCCTGCCGAGCGCGCCAGCGCGCCGAGCAGCGGGCCGAAAAAGGCGAGATGGATAATGTCCACCTGTGGAAACTGCGTTTTCGCCAGCATGGCGAAGCCCGCCGAAAAGCCAATAAAGGATCCGAAGGTAGCCAGATAGAGCAGCCCCAGCGTCCAGAGGTGTCCCTGCTTCAGCACCGGCAGCTGTTCGCGCAGCGAGGCGCGCATGCCAGCGATATCGTTCATTCCGTTCCAGGCGGCGATAGCGGCGATGGCCAGCAGCGGCACCCAGATCCAGGCCGCGTTCGCGAGCCACAGCTGGCTACCATCCTCCAGCGTCGCGCCGCCTACGAAGAACGGCACCACAATAATCAGCGGCGCGATCAGCTGCATCACGCTGACGCCCAGGTTGCCCAGGCCGCCGTTAATGCCGAGCGCCGAGCCCTGTTTGCTTTTGGGATAAAAGAGGCTGATATTGCCCATGCTTGACGCGAAGTTAGCGCCTGCCAGACCGCAGAAAAGCGAAATGATGATAAACACGCCATAAGGCGTATTGGGATCCTGAACGGCGAAACCCAGCCAGACGCAGGGAATGATCAACACGGCGGTGCTGATCACCGTCCAGAGACGACCGCCGACTACCGGCACGACAAAAGAGTAAGGCACGCGAAACAGCGCCCCGGAGAGAGAAGGCAGAGCCGTTAACAAGAAGAGCTGATCGACGGTGAAATTAAATCCCACCCGGTTAAGGTTGACCGCCACGGTGCTGAACAGCATCCAGACGCAGAACGCGAGCAGCAGCGCGCCAACGGAAATAATTAAATTACGCCGGGCAATATGTTTGCCCTGGCTCTCCCAGAATTGTTTATTTTCCGGCGCCCAGTTTTCAAGTGCGCTGTGCCTGGTGTGCGTGGAATGAGGTTTTACGCTCACATATCCTCCCAATAAGCAGCAGACGGATCTCTCCCGCTGTCTGCGAGTAGTATTTAAAATTAATAAATGAGAAACTGAATAAATCCGTATTTATACGAATCTGAATGATAATCAGATGACGACGCCAGAAACGTTTTGCCTTTAATAAAGAAATAGCGGTTAAATCAGGCGTCGTTATTCGGCGAAATATTCCGTCCTGTAGAATAGGTAATAAGCCTATCGCAGCAGGCCGTAAAAACAAGAGGATTTGTAGGGGCTTTTATGATTCAGCGCAAAGCAACGCTGAGTTGAGGAATAAGGGGCACAGAGTTAACTACCTAATTTTAGGTATATTTTAGCAGCCTTAAAATAGATGACCAGTTGCGCAGCGAGTCAATTTGATAAAAATCAAAGAAAATGGCAATAAAAGTCAGAAATAGCTTTAAGCTGCCCTTCCCTGAATCCTGTCCTTTAATACAAGAAAAAAATCAGAAAGCTTTTCGAGGGGAATAAAGATTCTTATCCATGGGCTATCGTTATTTACAAATATATATAACGATTTTTCAGGGAGCCTTTTCTGAGCGATATCAAATACAGCAGCTTTTGCTGGCTAAAAGCCGCATGAAATTAAAGCCAGAAAGTTCTGCCAGCGCCCTTTTCTGCTTCATTTTCCTCCCGTCTCTTTTTGCTGTTGGGCTTGTTTAAGCTGCACTGGGCACTTTGCTGACTGTTTTATTTATTTCTCACAAAGTATGTTGTAACTACAAAGTCCTTTACTTATCGCGACGCCTGCTTGTTCTGCTGTTCAGGTCTGCAGCAGACGCTGCTTCAGCGATCTCCCCGCTGAAACAGCCGCGCCACCAGCTCGCAACAATAGTCAGACGTGGGTTCGCGATCTTCAAACAAAATGTGATAGATCACCGGCGCTACGACGACGTCCATCGCCTCGTCAACGGAGAACCCCGTTTCGCCGCGCTTTATCGCGCGCTTTTGCAGTGTTTCCAGGTGCTGATAAGTAAAGCCGCAGCATTTCACCGTCGCGCTGCTGCCGCCGCTGCCGATAATATCAGCGAGCATCTGCCGCCCGACTTTCGACGACATCTCTTCGGCATACTGCTGGATAAACGCCTCCATGTCGCCCTGCATATCGCCTCTGTCTTCGGGTTCACTGACCGGACGCATATGCGCAACGGCGACGTCGGCCAGCAGCTGCGACAGGTCGCCCCAGCGGCGATAAATCGTAGATGGCGTGACGCCTGACGACTCTGCCACCATCGGTACCGTAAGCTCGTTGCGATCATATGTTTTCAGCAGCGTATTGACCGCCTTGTGCACTTCTTCCTGAATACGCGCGCTGCGTCCACCCTGCCTGATCATCTCCCTGGCCATCTTTTTCCTCTCAGCAAAGACTAAAAACGACAGAAATTGTTTAATGCAAAGATATTGCGTTAACGCAAAAAAGCAAGTATATCTCACTTAAAGCTAATATTTTGCTTTAAGGTGATTATCATGACTTCCGCTTCGCCAGCACTGCCCGCAGCCGACGCTGCACGTATTACGCTTTACAGCTTTGTCTGCGCTACGCTTATCTCCGCGACCAGCAGCGCGCCGACGCCGCTCTACCCGCTCTATCATGCCCTCTACCATCTGTCGCCGGTCACCATTACGCTGATTTTCGCCAGCTATGCATTTAGCCTGCTTATCGCCTTGCTGACGTTTGGCCGCCTTTCCGACTTTACCGGTCGGCGCGTGATGATCCTGGCGGCGCTCTTGTGCAATGCCCTGGCGCTGGCGCTGTTTATGCTGGCGGACTCGGCAGGAATGCTGATTGCCGCGCGCATTATTCAGGGCGTAGCGACCGGCATCGCGCTGCCGACCTTTGGCGCGACGATCCTCGACGGCGATAAGGTGCGCGGCCCGCTGCTGAATTCCATTACGGCCTTTCTTGGCATGCTGGCAGGGACAATGACAGGCGCGCTTCTGGTGACCTTCGCGCCTTTCCCCACCGTTTCGGTGTACGCCCTGCTGTTTATGCTGATGCTGCTGGCGCTGGCGCTGCTGCCCCTGATGCCCGAAACCGTATCCCCTGTGCCGGGCGCGCTACGCGCTTTAAAACCGAACGTCGCCATTCCGCCGCGTGCGCTTGGCCCACTACTGCGGCTGGCGCCGGTAAATGTGGCGACCTGGGCGCTGGGCGGATTTTATTTGTCGCTGATGCCGACGCTGGTCATCCTCACTACCGGGCTGACTTCGCCGTTCGTCGGCGGCTCCGTGGTAGCAACCTTGATGCTCAGCGCCACGGCATCGGTATTTATCTTCCGCCGCTGGCCGCCGCAGCGCGCGTTGTTTATCGGCACGCTCGCCCTGATAGCGGGCATTAGCCTGACCTTGATCGGCATTAATCATCATCTGACGACGCTGCTGTTTTTTGGCACGGCTGTAGCCGGACAGGGATTCGGTTCAGTATTTTCGACCATTATAAAAATCGTGATGCCGCTGGCGGAGAGCCATGAGCGCGCCGGGCTGTTCGCCGCTTTTCTGGTAAAGAGCTATCTGGCCTTTGCGCTGCCGGCGTTGCTGGCCGGTTTCGCGGTGCCGCTACTGGGCCTTGCCGCTACGGCTAACTACTACTGCTGGGGGATTATTTTGATGGCTGCGATGTCATTGCTGGCGGGACGGTCTGCGGTGCGCCTGAAGGCGGAGAGAGGATAAAAAAATGGCCGGTTCAACCGGCCATTTTCTTTTAGTTTGTCGCTTTATTTTTCAGGCCTTCAGCGCCTTGCTTGGTTTTATCCCAGGCTTTTTCGCTGCCCTGCTTGGTGCTGTGCCAGGCTTTCTGCGAACCTTCGCTGATTTTGCTGGTGGTCGCGTCGCTTTTACCTTCGGCAGCATGTTCCGCCTTCAGCTTCTGCTCGGAACCGGTGTCCTGCACTTTATGCAGTTTTTCTTTCGCCGTATCTGCGCCTTTATGCGCTTCAGCCACGGTGTCATCGGTAGCATGTGTAGTCGCCGCAAAAACCGGAGCAGCCAGCATCAGAGCAGAAAGTGCAATAATCGTCTTTTTCATGATTCCCTCACTAAAATTATCAAGTCCAGTTTCAGTATAGACAAATAATACAGTCGCACAGCAAAAGGCATGTAATTTGCCATGGATTCAGCATATTCCTGGATTTTTATCTGGCCTGATGCACTGACTCAGCGATGCCAGAGAGGAAGAGAGGCAGCGGCGGGCATCCCTCGCTACACTTCATCCAGTCTTTACTTATAAGGAATAGCAATGTTCTCTTTTTCCCCTACCGTCGAACTCACCGTCATCGCGCTGGCGCCGGGCTTTCGCGCGATCAGTATTCTCGTTGAGGCGAGCGAGGTGCAGCACCCACAGGTTGCGCGTGATGCGCTTAACGACGCCTGCCACGCTGTTATCGCCCAGGATGTGCCTTACGCTGAGGCGCATATTGCCGCCTGGCGCGAGGCCTTCAAAGCGTTCGGCGCAAAACCCGCCCGGACGCCGAGTTCGGTTGAAGCCTTACGTAAACGCGTTGTCCGCGATGGCTCACTGCCCGCCATCGATCCGGTCGTCGATCTCTATAACGCCATCAGTATTAAATACGCCTTGCCGATCGGCGGCGAGAACGCCGCAGCCTATGTCGGCGACGCGCGTCTGGTGCGCGCCGACGGCAGTGAGCGGTTTGATACCCTGAACGCAGGCGAACCCTGCGAAGAGACGCCAGAGCCGGGCGAGGTGATCTGGCGCGACGATCTCGGCGTTACCTGTCGGCGCTGGAACTGGCGCCAGGGCGTGCGTACCCGCCTGGACGCCAGCGCGCAACACATGTGGTTTATTCTGGAGAGCCTGCCGGAAATGCCGATGGATGCGTTGCATCAGGCCAGTGACGAGCTTATTGCGGGTCTGCAGGCGATGATGCCCGGCTGTCGTGTTGAAAAACAGCTGCTGGGTGCGGGCTTTAGCTAAGTCCAGGTTATCAATCAAAAAGCCTCTGTTGGATAAGCGGGGCTTTTTCTTTTTGATGCTCCGTCATGCTCCAGCCGTGGTGGCTGAGGGCGGCTCGCCCAGAACCAGGCGGATGAAATCCGCTATATCTTCTGTGGCAGTGCGGTGTTTTTCCGGGCTGGGGTTAACGATCAGGGTTTCCGCATAGCCGTTGAGGAGGGCTCCCAGCTGGCGGGTCACCCGGTTTATGTCTGCGGGCCGAAAGGCCTCTTTTTCTACGCCTTCATCAATGATCCCGGCGACCAGCGTCATCCATCGACTGATATTGGCCTCCGCCAGATCGGCATACGCCTGATTGTTGGCCGCCATGCGCCAGAGGGAGTCATAAAGCTGCCATTCAGCTAAGGGCGCGCTGGGAAGGTAGTAGCCCACCAGCGCGGTGAGTTTTTCCCATGGCGAAAGACCTGCCATCTTTACCGCAATCTCATCAAGTTCGCGTTCCATAAAGCGCGCCAGCGCGGCGAGGCAGAGTGATTGCCAGTCGCTAAAGTAATGGTAGATATGGCTGCGGGATATGCCCAGATAGCCGGTCAGTTCACGGGTGGTGACTTTTTCTATCCCTTTTTCGATGAACAACGCCACTGCGCCATCCAGTATGCGTGCTTTTAGCTCCTCTGCGTTTTTCTTCACCTACTCCCCCTTTGACTTTGAGCAACCGCTCAAATAGACTGCGGCAACATTATTGAGCAGTTGCTCAATATTTTTCTTACGTTGAAAATACACTATGCAACCCCTGAATTTAAATGAAAAAGCGGACGTAAAGCCAGGCGCAGCCACTACCCTGAAACTGCTGGGGCAGCGTCACCGCAGGAAACTGGCCGTGACGCTGATGCTGGTGGTCGGCGAAAATCTTATCTATCTGCTTTATCCGCTGCTGGCGGGCTTTGCCGTTAACGCCATCCTGGCAGGTAAAGCGATACATGCCGTACTTTACGCCGCGCTGGTTTTTGTTATGTGGTTGACCGGCGCCGCCCGGCGAAGCGTGGACACGCGCACCTTTGCGCGCATCTATGCCGAGCTGGCGGTATCTGTTGTGCTGGCGCAGCGTCGGGAAAATCATCCGCCTTCTACCGTTGCCGCCCGCGTCACGCTCTCGCGGGAGTTTGTCGACTTTTTTGAAAAGCACCTGCCGGTGCTGATCACCACAGTAGCATCGATCACTGGCGCGACGGTGATGCTGTTGTTTATCGAGTTCTGGTCCGGCATCGCCTGCCTGGGGATCCTGGCGTTTTTTAGCCTTTTCCTGCGGCGCTTTACCAGCACCAATGAACGGCTTTTCCTGCGGCTGAATAACCGTCTGGAAAAAGAGGTCAGTATGGTCAGCAGCGCAGCGGCATCTCCTCTGGTGCGCCACTACCGCGTGCTGGCCAGGCTGCGCATCGCCTTGTCGGACCGCGAGGCGCTCGGCTATCTCTCTATCGGCGCGGTGGCCGCCCTGCTTTTCGGTTCGACCATTCTGATGATGACAATGCGGGAAAGTCATGATGCCGGGCACGTCTATTCGGTCATGACTTACATGTGGATGTTTGCCATGAGCCTGGATGACGGGCCCCAGTTGCTGGAGAAATACTCTCAGCTCAGGGATATCGGCAAGCGAGTAAAAACCGGCAAGGTTTAAACCAAACCGGGCAATTCCAGTCTGGCGGCGAAAAGGCCTTGTCGCGTCAGCGCGGGGGCCAGAGGCAGCCCCGCGTTTGCGTACGCCTTTTCCTGAACCCACGATTTTATGTGACTCATCTTACATTTATTGCGCTCTCCACTGGCAACGCAGCCGCTTACACCCGCACAATGGAATATATAATCCTTAATGAATATATATTCACACGTGGGTTGCTGCGGCAATCCGACCACGCTTCTGTCTGCATCCTGAACGGAGAATATCGGCAATGAGTCACTATAATTATCCGAAGTTTGGCGCTGGCCTGTGGCATTTCGCGAATTACATCGATCGTTACGCGGTTGACGGCTACGGCCCGGCGCTCAGCACGCTGGACCAGATCAAGCTGGCCGCCGAAGTTGAAGATCTCTCTTATGTTGACGTCCCCTATCCTTTTACGCCCGGCGTCTCGGTTGACGAGGTGAAGCAGGCGCTGCAGGAGGCAGGGCTGAAAGCGATTGGCGTCACGCCGGAAATCTATCTGCGCAAATTCTCTCGCGGTGCCTTTACCCACCCAGATGCGGCGGTACGCGCCGACGCGCTGGTGCTGATGAACGAAGCGGCCGACGTGGTGCGCGAACTGGGCGCGAACTACGTTAAAGTCTGGCCCGGCCAGGACGGCTGGGATTACCCTTTCCAGGTCGATCATAAAAATCTCTGGAAGCTGGCGGTTGACGGCATGCGCGAACTGGCCGGGGCGAACCCGGATGTGAAGTTCGCCATTGAATACAAGCCGCGTGAGCCGCGTGTAAAAATGACCTGGGATTCAGCGGCGAAATCGCTGCTGGGTATTGAAGAGATCGGTCTGGACAACGTAGGGATCCTGCTCGACTTCGGCCACGCGCTGTTTGCCGGGGAGTCACCGGCCGGTTCTGCGCAGCTGATTATCGATCGCGGCCGCCTGTTCGGTATGGATGTGAACGATAACCTGCGCGGCTGGGATGATGATCTGGTGGTCGGCACCGTGCATATGACCGAAATTTTCGAATTCTTCTATGTGCTGAAGTGCAATAACTGGGATGGCGTGTGGCAACTCGACCAGTTCCCGTTCCGCGAAGATCATGTAGAAGCCGCCAACCTCTCTATCCGCTTTCTCAAGCACATCTATCGCGCGCTCGATAAACTGGATATGCCCGCGCTGCAGGCGGCGCAGCGGGAGCAGAATCCGCTCAAGGCGCAGCGCATTATTCAAAATGCGCTGCTGACCTCTATCGAAGAGTAAGCCGTTACGCCGCGGCGCGCAGCGCGTCGCGGCATCAGCTTTATAGCCAGCCCGACTTGCGCAGCCGTAGCCAGAGCAGGAAGCAGCCGACAATGGTTCCGCCTAGCGCTATCGGATAGCCCAGCGGCGAGTTCAGCTCCGGCATATCTTTAAAGTTCATGCCATACATGCTGAAAATCACCGTAGGGATCACCAGTATCGCACCCCATCCCGCCAGCTTTTTTGTGACCTCGTTCTGCTGTACCGCCACCATCGCCAGGTTAACGTGCATGGCGCTGGTGAGCATTTCACGCATGTCCTCCGCGTCGGTCACCACATGACGCGCATGATCCTGCACGTCGCGCAGGTAGGCGCGCAATTCTTTCGGTACGATATCTTCATGCAGGCGAACCAGCTGCTGGCAAATCTCTTCCAGCGGCTGCGCCGCATTGCGCAGGCTTAACAGTTCGCGACGCAGACGATAGACCTTTTTCACCGCGAGATTATCGAATTCGGATCGGAATAGCGCCGCCTCCATCTCATTAATTTTGTCGCCGAGCGAGGCGGTATATTCGCCATAGCGATCGACAATAAAATCGAGAATACAGTAGAGCGGATAGCCTGGGCCGTGATCGAGCAAGTCGCTGTTTTGCGCCACGCGCTCGCGGATCGGGGAATAGCTGTCGGAGGCGCCGTGGCGCAGCGTTATCAGGAAATTTTTACCGATAAAGATATGCGTTTCACCAAAGTGAAGATGTTCGTTTTCCGAACTGACGGTCTTCACCACGATAAACATCGACTCGCCATACTGTTCGATTTTAGGCCGCTGGTGCGCGCATAACGCATCCTCTACCGCTAAGTCATGCAGTCCGAACTCGCGCTGAATTTTATACATAAATTCCGCTTCGGGCTGATAGAGCCCCATCCAGATAAAGGCATCTGGATCGCTGATAACGTCACTGATTTTTTCTACATCTAATTCCTGCCCGGTCTGGCCTGGGCGATATACCATGCAATTTACAATCATGATCCCTTCGCTACACGGTTGTCTGAAGTAGTAAGAGCATAACCGCTTTTATTGCATTCAAATGAAGAGGTTTGTAACAGAATGCCCGCCGAACAGCGTCCGGCGGGCAACAGGCAAGATAAGGCGCTTAACCGCGGGGATCGGTAGCCGGAACGTTCTGCACCCGGGCCGGTTTCAGACCGAACAGCAACGCCATCAGCGGCAGCTGTTTAATGATCAAATAGAGCACGGCGCTGCAGATCAGGCCAAGCAACGTGACCACCGCGACATAGGTCACCGGCAGCGCATCCGGCAGGTAGCCGTCCAGCAGCCAGGCGAAGGTGATCACCAGCGGGTAGTGCATGATATATATCACCAGGGCGGAATCCACTACGCCTCTCACCAGACGGCTCTCTTTCATGCGCAGCTTCTCAAAGGTGAATACCACCCAGTAAGAGAAGATGACCGAGAAAAGACTGGCGCACAGCACCGGCAGGTATTTCAGGCTGCTGGTGATGTTGTAGTGGTAGATGGCATAGAACACCAGCCAGCAGGCCACGCCCAGCGCCAGCACCACTTTGGTGTTGACCAGAAAATTACGCGCCTGACGAGGGATCTGATCGCTGTTGAGATAGAGCGCATAGCCCGCCGCGTAGAACACCATAAAGCGCGCGGTAACCGGAATTAAGTTGACCCATTCGCCAAAGTCTTTAACAAAGAACTTCACCACAAAGAACATGTTCGCCGCGACAACCAGCGCCGCCACCAGCAGCGGGAAAGGCAGGCGTCGCATCAACGCCGCCGCGCGCTGATAGAGGCTCACCGGAATCAAAAACGACATCGCCGTAAGGGACACCAGGAACCAGAGATGGTGCAGCGAGGTATAGGCACCCAGCGCGCCCTGTGTCGTTAAGGGTTCGCCGTCGATTAAGGCGTTAATGAGATACATCAGTCCGGGAATAAACAGGAAAGCGGAGATCAGCGGCACGACGACGCGCATCTTGCGGTTACTGTAAAAGAAGTCGGTGCCTTTACGCAGGATGACCATCGCCGAGAACATCCCCGACAGGAAGAAAAAGGCTTCCATACGAAAAGTATGCACAAATTCGATCAGCGCGGTAAAACCGTCCGCCTCATTTTTCCCGGAAACATAGTACCAGTTATTTCCACCAGGAAGACTTCGCGCGGCATGATATAAAACCCCTTCCAGAATTAACAGCGCGCGCAGGAAATCCAGGCCGATATTCCGGCTTGAGAGAAACGCTTTATTTTCCACGTTATACCCTTCTCAAAAAGTCGTCAGAACGCAGCCCCTCTCGCGTCGCATTTAAACAACGAAACGTGAAAGAGAAATAATCCTGACCTGATGAAGTGAGCCACGCAAAAATCGGAATATCCCTGAATGGCCGGTGTTGGCAAAGCGTATCATTACTTAACGTTAAAAATCATTCCGCTGACCGGACATTAGGAATATGCCTGGAGGTAACCAGACTAATTAGGAAAAACGCCAGTTAAAAATAGCCTGATCAAATAAATCCCCATAAAAATAAAACCGAAATTAAGCTATAAAATACAATAAGTTAATTTTATATCACCCTTTCTGGCCTTTACCGTATGCGCTGACGCTGGCCTTACTTCCCCAAACGAGGCGACAGATAAGACCAGACAAAATAAGAAATAGCGCTTACGAATGAGGATTTGCTTAATTTATCCAGCGAAAATGAGACCCGAGATCGGCTCATCTTGATTAACCCTGAAAAGAGAGCCCGCAAAAAAACAAAGCATTGATATAATTTTGCCGCTAACCATCGGCAGTTTTAGGGTTGTTGGCTGCTAATTAAATTTGTTACCTTGATGAAAGTCACACTTTATTCGTGATATTCCATTCAGACAACGCGCTGAGAACGATATGCTGCAAAAACAATTCCATTTGAAAATGGCGCTATATATTGCGCTGATGATGAAAGTTTCATCCCCGGCGGTCGCGCAAACCACCTCGCCCGGCACCTTTATTATTGAAGCCTGGGGAGGATCAAGCACGAAAGGGGTACTGGCGGTGCGAGAAGAGGGTCGGCTGCGCAATATCGTCAGCGAGCACAATGAAATTGCCGTACTGAATCAGCTTTTACAGGCGAAGTACGGCAGCGGCGTACGCGTCCTTAATCGCGGCGCGCCCTCAGCGCAGGCGATCGAGCTGCTGAATGGCCGCTATAAATATGAGCATAACCCGCCGTGGCAGGAGGCGATGAAACGCTCAAACGCCCGTTTAATCCTGCTCAATTTCGCCACCAACGACGCACGGCATTACCACTTCCACGATATAGAGAAGCCCTATCAGGTGAGTCCGCAACGCTACAGCGAAGTAATGACAGCCTTGATCGACAGCGCCAGAGCGAACGGCAAAGCCGTGGTGCTACAGGAGCCGCATCCGCTGTGCGGCAAAGCGGAAAAATGGGATGTCGCGCCTTATGCCGCGCGGCTCGACGCCGTCGCCCGCGCGGAAAAGGTGCCGCTGGTCAGTCAGTACCAGCGTATTCAACAGATGCCAGCGTGGCGCGCGATGATGTCGCCCGACTGTATTCACCCTTCCGAACAGCTCTACCGCATCAAGGCGCTGGAAACGTTTAAGGTGATCGAACAACACTTCGGCGCGCAGCTCTCGCAGCTTAACGCCGCCTCCTAAAACAGCGAGGCGCCGCCACAGATCACCATCTCCTGGCCGGTAATCGCGGCAGCCTGCGGCGAGAGGAGAAAAGCCGTCAGCGCAGCCACTTCCTGCGGCTGGATAAGCCGACCAATCGGCGGCATGACCGGCTTTGACGCCTCGCGTCCCGGCTGCGAGAGCATCGGCGTTTCCGTCGCGCCCGGCGCGACCACATTTACCGTAATGCCGCGCGGCGCCAGCTCGATCGCCCAGCTGCGCGCCATACCGACCATGGCGGCTTTGGTCGCGACGTACTGTGAGCGACTGGCCGCTCCGCGCGAGGTGCGGCTGCCAATCAGTACAATCCGGCCGCCCTCGCCCATTACAGGCGCAAAGCGGCTGGCAAGGATTTCCGCCGCGCGGACGTGCAGCGACCAGAGGCGCGAGCTGACGCCGAGATTAATCTCGCCTACCGGCGCGGCGGCCATCATACCGGCGGCATGCACCAGCGCATCCGGTGCGGGCAGATCGGCAAGGGTACGGATAAGCGCAGGCTCATCCGTCATATCCACCTGAACGCTGCGGAAACAGGCGTTATCGCGCGACACCCGGCTACGGCTCAGTCCCGTCACCTGCCATCCCTGGTCGAGCAGTAACGTGACGATCGCCTCGCCAATGCCGGAGCTGGCTCCGGTCACAATCGCATGCGGCATCTACACCTCCAGAAGCGAACGTGGAATTTTAAACACCGCCTTGCGCACCCTTTCCGATTTCGGCGCCGCGCACAGCGCCTGATGCGGCTCGCCGGGCAGAAACACCGCAAAGTCTCCCGTGCTTAAGCGCATCGAGACCGGCAACGCCTGCACGCTGGCGATAAACAGATCCGCTTTACGCTCTTCATCCTCCGGCTGCGCCAGGCTCTGCTGACTGGCGTTAATGATTTCATCGCCGTCCAGCACCAGCTGGATATCGGCCCACTGGCGGTGATATTCAGTATGGCGCTGCGCGGCTGGTTCGGTTTGCGCCGGACCGATATGGCAAAACCACTCTGCATCCTCCGGCTGAAAACGGCCATCTTCGCGCTGCCGCAGCGCCGCGAGTCTGCAATCCTCGCGCTCAAGGATGGCGCGCAGCGCAGCAGGCAGGCCCGCCATTGCTAACGCCTGCACATTACCGATAATCATGGCGTCTCCTTAACCCAGTCTGGCGAAAGGCGCACATATTTGATCGCCTGCCGATACCAGGTGTAGGCGATATGCAGATCGCCGTCTGCGCTCTGCTTGATGCTGGGGTAAGAAAACTCGCGATTGAGTTTCTGCTGTGAATTGTTCGTCATGCAGTAGCCATCGCCTTCGTCGAGGTTGCGCTGCCACGGCCAGCTTTTGCCGCCGTCCGGTGAGATCGCCACCGTCATCGGCGCGCGCGGTGCTCCCCAGAATGCGCTGCGCCCTTCGCGCGCTTCCGGCTCTTTTCGGCTATCGTCGCCGTCATCAATTTCGTCATAGAGCGAGGCGCGCCGCTCCGTCGCGCCCGCCGCGCTCATATTGTTAAATACCAGCGCCAGCGTGCCGTCCTGCAAGGTGGTGGCCTGGAGGGAAGAGTTGTTATTGGGCAACGAGGTGGGCTCCGGCTGCGACCAGCTTTCACCGCCGTCCTCTGAGTGGCTGTAGTAAATATGATCCGCCCAGCGGCTGCGATAGAGCGCCAGCAGCGTACCGCCCGGCAGCGGGGTGATATTCATATGCACGCAGCCGAGACTTTCAGGCACCTCGACGTCGCGCCAGCTTTTGCCGTTGTCGCTGGAGATTTTCACGGCGCTGATATCATCATTGCCGACCCACTTCTCACCCGGCCGGGTACGGCAGTAGAACACCGGCAGGAGCCAGTTACCGTTCTCCAGCACGGTGATCGGCTGGCGGATGAAGGTGCCGGGCTGGTCGAGCAGCGTGTCAATCGCTCCCCAGGTTACGCCCAGGTCGTGCGACTGGCGAAAGCGCACGATAGCCGTATCCTGATTGCCAGAGACCTGTGCCGTCCAGAGCAGCCACAGCACCTTGTCCGGCGCAAGAAACAGCACCGGGTTTTGTTCCGATCGTGCCGGGTCGTCAGAGAGCTTCACCGCCTCGCTCCAGCGATCGGCGCCGGGCGTCAGCCGCGAGCTGTAGACAGAGATATCCGCCACGCCTTCCTGGGTGCCGCCAAACCAGACGCACATCAGCGAGCCGTCCGGCAGCGGGAAGATATTGGCCGCATGGTTTTGCGGACAGGGTGACGGCAGCATCGCCGTGATGACGCGTGCGTCCTGTTCGGCCGGGCGCAGCACGCCATCGCGGTTAACGGTTACAGACATATCAGACTCCCCTCTGTTCAACTCTCTGATGCGATTTATGTTCTTGTCGGTTTGGGATCAGGTGATCGATCGCCATAATGATGGCCGGCGTGACCAGCGCGATATACATATTATTGATGCCGAACGGATCGCCCAGCAGATACCAGACTGACGTCGCCACGCAGGCGCCAATCAGACCGGCGTTAGCGCCGCGGGCGCTTTTGAAGAATGGCGCGTAAAAGGCGATTACCGCCACCACCGAGATCGACAGGCGGATTGCGCGGGTAAAGAACGAGAGTTTCAGCACTTCAGGCACCAGCAGCACAAAAATCAGCGGCAGGAAGCCAATGATCAGCGACAGCCAGCGCGTCGCCCTGAACTCCTGCTCCGGCGTCGGCTTGCGGTACGGCACGTAGAAATCCTTCACCACCAGCGAGGCGATGGCCAGCGCGACGGTGCTGACGCTGACGAAGATCGACGCCACCAGTGACGTTGTCACCATTCCGGCCATCCAGGGGTTCATATCCTGCAGGAAAATCGGCATGGCGTAGAGGCTGTTGATCTCCGGGTGCAGATATTTCGCCGCCACGCCGATAACCGCAATCGCCAGACCGATCGGCAGACAGAAGAAGAAGGCGACCCAGGTAGCGCGCTTCGCCGAACGCACATCCTTTGTCGAGGAGATCGCCTGAATGACAAACTGGGTGCAGAAGATGGAGCCGATAGTGCCGATGAGCCAGGCGACGATGGTGCTGGCGCCGATATGGCCATCCCACGTCCAGTAGTAGCTGGGCATCTGTTCAATCATCGGCGTAAAGCCGCCTGTCTTATAAAGCGCGAAGCTCATTATGGCGATAATGCCCAGATACTTCAGCCCGCTGTGCAACATGGTGACCCATGCCAGCCCTTTCATGCCGCCGAAGCTGAAATAGAAGGTGCTGACGATGGCGGTAATAAAGGCTGCTACCGGAAGATTAACCTTCAGGATGGTCGCGATCGCCGCCGCGCCGCTGACATAGTTGCCTACGTTCACCAGCAGCAGTGCATAGATCATGATCACCGAAATGATGTTTTTAGTGGTGTTGCCATACTTTTCCGCTATCGCGCCGGAAATAGTAATTTTGCCTGTGCTGTAGATGCGTTTGACCAGCAGGAAACCAAACAGAGGAAAGCCGATCGCCGCGCCGATAACCGACCAGGAGGCGGCAAAACCATCTTCAAACGCAGCCTGCGCGGTACCGACGGTCGATTTGGCGCCGATATATTCCGACATCAGCAGGATGCCAACGACCAGCGCCGGCATGGCGCGCGATCCTTCCATAAAATCGCCGCTGCTTTTGCTGCGCAGCCGCCAGGTCAGCCAGGTGGTGAACAGGATATAAGCCGCCACGATGCCGACAATGATCAGGGTGTCTTCAGCGTTAAACGTATTCATCTGAGCCTCTCTTGAGGACGAGCGAAACCGTGGAGGTATTAACCCCCGTCTGTGTTCTGATGAGTGATGCCCCGTGCTGGCGAGCTAGCGCCCCGCCACGATCAAACCTGAAATGCAGAGGCGCGCGTCGTAGGGTTTACAGCGGCGCGATGGCGCAGCCTCAGGTTCTGAGCAGCGAATGCTACCGTTTTGATTTGCCACGTTGGTCTCCTGTAGGGAAGCAGATTGATTAAATTTAATCAGCGCACTTTCTTGGCGAAGGCGTCACGTGAGAATTTATAGGATAACGGGCGAAGGAATAAATTGATCGTGCTCACATATGCTCAATTATGATTGCATATAATCAACAAGAGAGAGATAAAGCTGTGGCATGCGGTCATGCAGGCCGGAGAGCGATAAAGAAGGGAGAAATTGAGCGAAATGGCGAGGCCGGTCAGCCTGTGACCGGCCCGGAGGCGCGCTTAGCCTTCGGCAGGCGGCGTCCATTCGGTAAAGGTGGGTTTATCGCTTTTTACTTCATAGGCGACATGTTTTACTTCGCCCTTCGCGGTCGTGACTTCGACCGGATTGATGGTCACGCGTCCCAGACCAAACAGGGTGGCTACGTAGCCGCCGATTTTATGTTTACCCGGCGTCAAAAAGAGATCTTTACTCTGCCCGCCGTTCAGCGTACCGGCGTCTTTGCCGTCCACGGTCACATACACCGATGAGCCGTCATCCGTACGCGTCATGACATGGGAAACGCTGACCTGTGCGGGGCCAGCGCTAAACGAGGGATCGTCCTGGTAAGAGTGTTTTTTCGCGCATCCGCTGAGTGCGACAACGGCGAAAAGGGCTATCGGGGAAAAACGTGCAATCATTATATTTGTCTGACCTCTGCTGCGACCAAGGCGTTATTTTAGCGCTACGTCACACTTTCTCCCAGCAGACAATGCGTCGGCATGTTCCGAATTCGCCTGTTTCGCTGCTTTTTACGCCAGCCGCCGCACGCTTTGTTCAGCGAGACGGCGGCTGGCGATTTCAGCCTGAAACTGGCGGCAAAGCGGCGAGTATCCGCTCCGCTTCATCAGCGCGCAGCGGGTAATCATAAAAGCGCTGATAAAAAGCCCGGGTGGCGGCGACAATATCGAGCTGGCTGAAGAGCTGCGGATGCAGCTGCTTTGCCGCCCACAGGATCTGCAACGCCACCTCCGTTCCATAGCGATCCCAGGGGAAAACGCCTGACGGATTTTGCAGCACGCGATGCTGCTGCACCGCCTTCACGCCCCTGAACAGCGCGGCATACTGAGAATCTTCCAGCCTGCCCGCTCCCGCGCCGATAATAATGACGTCAGGATCCCAGGCGATAATCTGCTCTGGCGAGACCTCCTTCATATTACCTTTCACCTGCGCCGCCGCGTTTCTTCCTCCGGCGAGCCGGATCCAGGTATCAATCAGCGTCTGGCTGCCGTCAATCTTCAGCGGATGCAGCGACTGAATATGCAGCACGCGGGGTCGCTGTGCCTCTGTCAGCGATGCGGTTTTGGTGCTGACGGCGGCGATTTGCGCATCCAGATAGCGGTTATAGCGCTGCGCCCGACGCTGCGCCTCCGGCGTGCCGACGACCTGGGCGGTCGTCAGCAGGGAGCGCTTCATCGAATCGACGTCGTCAAACTGCATGCTGAACGTCGGAATGGCAGCCTGACGATAGCCGATCGCATCAGGATCCTGCGCGGGAACGAAGATCGCATCGACGTGGTGCGCCACTAACGCCTCGCTGGAAAAGGTTTTGCCGTGCGCCTGAAGCGCCTGCCCCAGTGACGGCTGCACCTTAAACATCCACGGCCGGTCTGCCGGATGGTTGACGGTGGCGACGATAAGATCGCCCGCGCCCAGCGTCATCAACAGCGAGTGGTGCGCATACCAGGCATCGGCGATGCGATGCGCCGGATGCGGCAATTCGATCTTTTGCCCGAGATCGTCGGTAAGCGTGGCGGCAGGCGCCACGCCCGCCCATAGCGCCAGCGCCAGGGCGCTCCCTATTAATGTCTTCATCGCTCCGGCTCCTTAAAAATCGAGCTGCATCGAAACCTGCACCTGGCGCGGCTCGCCGATCGACGCGCTGGCATAGCCCGCGCCGCTGTAGCCATTGAGGCCGCCCGGCACGATATTGGTCCAGTAGTGACGGTTGGTGAGATTAGTCACGTCGAGGCGGAAAGTAGTGTCGGTGTTCATCAGACGGGTTTTGTAAGCGGTGCCCGCATCCAGCGTGGTATAGCCGCTCACCCATCCCTCATTCGCATTGTCCGTTGCGCGACGCCCGACATAGCGCGCGCCGCCGTGCAGATCGGCGCCACTGATGCCAGGCAGATCCCAGGAAGCAAACAGGCTGGCGGTATAGCGCGGCAGCCCGACAATTTGCTTGCCCTGCGTCGCGCTGCTGGCGGTATCAAACAGGCGCGGGTCGAGCCAGGTCATGCCGCCATAGAGATGCAGCCTCTCCGTTACGTCGCCATCCGCCATCAGCTCAACGCCGCGGTTACGCTGCTCGCCGTCAACCGCGTAGTCGCCGCTGCTGTTGGTATAGGCGAACGGACGTTTGATCTCAAACAGCGCCGCCGTCAGCAGCAGCCGGTTAATCGCCAGCTTGGAGCCAATTTCCACCTGCTTGCTGCGATAAGGGGCAAGAATATTGCCTGCGTTAGTTGCGCCCGTCGGCGCGGTGTCGCCCTGTTGCAGGCTGTCCGCATAAGTGACATAGAGCGTCAGCGGATCCACCGGCTTATACATCAGGCTGGCGGAGCCGGAGAAGCCGCTGCTGGAGGATTCGCTGCTGCGCGCGCCGCTTTTAGCGTAGTTTGCCGAGCTTAACAGGCTTTCGCTGCCTGCCAGCAGCAGGCTCCACTGCGGAGAAAACTGAAGATTATCGCTCAGCAGAAAGGCGTGCTGCGTCGCCGTGGCAGAGTGATAGCGATCGGTAAAGTCAGGATAGTCAGGTTCATTAAAGCGCGCGGGCTGTTCCAGCGAGGCGCTGCCCAGCGTCGACGTGCCGCCATGGACCGGATTCATGTTCTTCCAGACAAAGCCGCGTACGCCGGTGGCGATCTGGTGGTGTAGCCAGCCGGTATCCACTTCGCCGTTAAGGTTCGCCATATAGCTGTTGATGGTAAAGCGGCTGGCGGTCGAGGATGAGGTGGTGGTGGTGTAGTGCCCCGCCCGATCGGTAAAGGTATTGGTCACGCCGGTCGATTCGCGATCGGCTATCTGGCGCAGCACGCCAATCTCGCCCTGCCAGTTGCCGTCGAAATCATGTTTAAGATGAAGCCCTGCGGTGAGGGTATGGTTATCATCGCCTGCATAATATTGTCCCAGACCCGCCTTTTTTGGATCGGGCGCAGCCGGGAAAGTCAGCCCTTTGCCCAGCGCGAATTTGCCCGGCAGGCCTTTGTCATAATAGTGGTAGTAGCTGAAACTGGTCTCCAGCACGGTGCTGTCGCTGAGATTAGCGTCGAGCGCCAGGCTGAACAGCTGACGACGTACCTTGCTGCCGCTGACATAGCCGCCGCCTTCGTCATCCAGGACATTGAGGCGGTAACGCAGGCGATCGTTCTGATCCAGCGGCCCGCTGAAATCCGCAGCAACCTTGTGATTGCCTCCGGTGCCACCGCCGACCGTCAGGCGGTGCTGCGGCAGATCGGTAGCGCGCTTCGCAACGAAATTAAACAGCCCTGCCGGGTTAGCCGGGCCATAGAGCGAACCGGCCAGGCCGTTCAGCACTTCAATATGGTCGAACTGCTCCGCCGCGTAATCGGTCGTCGAGACGACGTTCAGGCCGTCAATCATGCTGTTCTGCACCACGCTGCCCTGCATGCCGCGCGTCTGGGGACGCGCGCCGTCGCCCTGAACAGACGGCATATAGCGATAGAGCGCGCTGACGCTTTTCAGCTGCTGCTGCTTCATCATGGCACGGGAAAGCGACTGAACAGAGAAAGGCGTGTTGCGAACCGCCTGTCTGCCTGCGTTGCCCAGCATGGCGCTTTTTTGCGTAGCGTCTTCGTGACCTGAATCGGTCGTCGGCGCGGCGGAAACCACCAGCGTGTCATCAGTTGACGGCTGTGCGCCCTGCGTCTGCAGGGCAGCGAAAATAAGTAAACTGAGGAGACGGGGTGGGAAAAGCGCGCGGGATGTAAATTTCATTTTTATTTTGCCAGTTTTTACAGGTGATATTAACGGCAGGAAATGGTGACGGATAATAACCACTTTCGCTGTATTTACAATTATATAGCGAAAAAGTGCTTTATTAACAGCGGCAATAGGTTATCGCGCGATTATGATGGTCAATGGCAACAAGCCAGCCGAAAAAGCGAAATCGAATAATTGTCACGTTACTGAACTATATTGTTGACTGGCGGTAAGGCAGATATTGCGCGTTATTTCACTCTCCCGAAAAAAAAAGGATTATGAATATGGCAGCCATTGAAAGAATAAATTATCCCGCGCTGGGTGAGGTAAAAGCGCCCTATGTTCATGCGGTGAAACAGGGAAACAGACTTTACATCTCTGGTCTCACGGCGTTCGGCAGCGCGGCGCAAACAGGGTCGATTGCAGAACAGGCTGAGGTAATATTTAAACAGTTCCAGCATATCGCTGAGGCAGAAAACACCACGCTCAGTGCGCTGCTGAAAGTCACGTTATTTATCACCTCTTTTGCGGATATTGATGCTCTGCGCAAGGTGCTGTTTCGTTATTATGGCGATCATTTGCCCGCCAGTTCGCTGGTGCAGGTGAGTGGCCTTTTTTCACCCGATCTTAAAATTGAGATCGAAGCGATTCTGGCGCTTTAATCCTGTTCTTACGCCTTCCGTCATTACTAAAAGTAATCAACCCATTAGCCTGGCTCATGCGGCTAATTTCCGGTGCTAAAGTCAATACGGAGCGGACGCAATTTGTTCAATTTATGAGACAACTCAAGGAACTGAAAAGTGACAATAAATTTCATCTATGCAACCTCCATGCAACATTTCGGCATCTTTATTCAGTGCAGTCGCGCTTAGCTGCAGTATTTATGCACTGTACTGCACCAAAATGAAGCAGAAGCGCTTTTTTCGACGGCGTAAGAAAAATTATCTTTCTTCTGTAAGTGGTAAATTATCGGGGAGCGGTCAGATCCGCTATTCATCCACGGCAACACATAATAAACGACTTTAAAAAAGAAAGGTCTTTATGGAAAAGTTATCCTACGCGTCTGAAAACAGTACATCTGCCTGGTCCACCTACCTTCAGCAAATCGACCGCGTCGCGCCCTATCTGGGCGAACTGGCACGCTGGATCGATACGCTGCGTCATCCTAAACGCGCGCTGATTGTCGATATTCCTCTACAGATGGATGACGGCTCTATCCGCCACTTTGAAGGCTACCGCGTACAGCACAACCTGTCGCGTGGCCCGGGTAAAGGCGGGGTTCGCTACCATCCAAATGTGGATCTGAACGAAGTGATGGCGCTCTCCGCGTGGATGACCATCAAGTGCGCCGCGGTCAACCTGCCATACGGTGGCGCTAAAGGCGGCATCCGCTGCGATCCCTTTGCGCTGTCAGAAGGCGAACTGGAACGTCTGACGCGCCGTTATACCAGCGAAATCGGCATCATTATCGGACCGCAGAAAGATATCCCCGCGCCGGACGTCGGCACAAACAGCAAAGTCATGGCGTGGATGATGGATACCTACTCCATGAATAACGGCACCACCGTGACCGGCGTGGTCACCGGCAAGCCGGTTCATCTTGGCGGCTCGCTGGGACGTGAGAAGGCGACCGGGCGCGGCGTCTTTATCACCGGCCGCGAAGTGGCGCGCCGCGCAGGCATTCCCGTCGAGGGCGCCCGCGTAGCCGTTCAGGGCTTCGGCAACGTTGGCAGCGAGGCGGCGCGTCTCTTTGCTGAGGCAGGCGCATCTGTGGTGGCGATTCAGGACCACAGCGCAACCATCGCCAACGCTGACGGCATCGATATGGCCGCGCTGTCGCGCTGGCAGCTGGAGCACAAGCAGATCCTCGGCTTCCCTGGCGCGCAGAAGATCGATGAAGAGGCGTTCTGGCGCACCGAGATGGATATTCTTATTCCAGCGGCGCTCGAAGGCCAGATCACACGCGCGCGTGCCGAGAAGCTGAGCTGCAAGCTGGTGCTGGAAGGCGCTAACGGCCCAACCTATCCCGAGGCGGACGACATGCTGGCCGAGCGCGGCATCATCGTGGTGCCGGACGTTATCTGTAACGCAGGCGGCGTAACCGTCAGCTACTTCGAATGGGTGCAGGATATGGCGAGCTTCTTCTGGAGCGAAGAAGAGATCAATGCGCGTATGGATAAAATCATGACCGACGCCATGGTGCACGTCTGGAACAAAGCCAATGAGAAGAGCTGTTCGCTGCGTACTGCGGCCTATATCGTCGCCTGTGAACGCATCCTGATGGCGCGTAAAGAACGCGGTATCTATCCGGGATAATCGCTTAGCGGGCAGCCCAGGCTGCCCCTGTTTTAATAGCGCACCAGTCCGCCATCGACCGCGTACTGGCTGCCGGTCACATAAGAGGCGTCGCTGGAGAGCAGAAACAGCGCAACCGCCGCCGCCTCTTCCGCTTTCCCTGCCCGCTTCAGCGGCACCTGACTGACAATAAAACTCTCAAACTGCTGGCGCGCCGTTTCCGGCATGAAATCGCGAAAGTGCGTCTCGATCGGTCCCGGAATCACCACATTTACCCGGATGCCTCGCGGTGCGAGCGCGGTCGCCCAGCTGCGCGCCATCGCCACGATAGCCCCTTTGGTGGCAGCGTACAGGCTGGTGGTCGCCGCGCCTTCATAGGTTGACGACGACGAGGTCACCACTACCGACGCGCCGGGGTTAAGCAGAGGCGAGAGCCTGGCAAGCTGCAGCATGGGTCCGCGCACGTTCGCGTTCATCATGGCGTTAAAGGCTTCCGCCGTAACGGATTCCAGCTCGCCCAGTTCGGCATAGCCTGCATTGAGCCAGAGTCCATCCAGTTTGCCCCACTTTTCCACCGCTTCGCCCAGCGCGTCGATATCCGCCTCCAGCGAGGCATCATTGCGCAGCAGCAGCGCGTTATCATGCAGCACGCTGTTGGCGTACTGCAGTCGGCTTGCATTGCGGCCGGTTACCGCAACGCGGCCACCTTCCGCCTGAATGCGCTGCGCGCCAGCCAGCCCCATGCCGCTGGTGCCGCCGGTAATCAGGATACGCTTATCACTAAATCGGGCCATAATCCCTCCAGAAAGCGAGCCGTACGCCTGCGCGACGTCCGGGTACGAATTAACTTCATCTCTGAATGTTAGCTGGCGGCGGCGATAACGCGTTATTTTGTCGGTGACAGATTGATGACATTACCGAGCGGCTTAAATCCATATTTAAAACAGGGTTAATTCTGCTGAGTTTGAAAAGCAAAATACCTGAAGCCTATAACCTTACTTCACGTCAGGTTATTTCCGCTCCGATTTACCTTTCCGCAACATTATTGCCAAATAGACTTATTTTCTGACGACGTCCTTTTCTGGATAACTCGCTGAGATACAGCGTTTAAAACCAGCGTGCCGTTTTACTGCGGCAGCAATTGCCTGGTTAATCGGCTATGCCAGTCTAAAAATCTGCTAATTTGAAAGCGAGGCCGTTTTTATAGTAAGGTAAATTCGTGTAAACGAGCTGCCGTAATTTATTTTAACAGGCTGCTTATAGCTTTCTTCCCCTTGTTTTGCTGGCAGTACGGCGACGAAAGCTATAAGAGCCTCATTATTTCAATGAGGATAATATGAGCACCGGGAATCAATCCACAGATAAAGCAAAAAAGCATTTCTGGCAGAAAAAGCAGAAAGAGCAAAAAGAACTGACGGTCGACGATATCACTATTGTCGACAATGACATGCTGAAGCGCGCAGTCGGCGCGGCGGCGCTGGGCAACGCGATGGAGTGGTTCGACTTCGGCGTCTACAGCTATCTCGCCGTCACCATCGGTAAGGTCTTTTTCGCCAATGCCAGCAACACCGCGCAGCTGATCGCGGCGTTCGGTACCTTCGCCGCCGCCTTCCTTGTGCGCCCCATCGGCGGGCTGGTGTTTGGTCCGCTGGGCGATCGTATCGGTCGTCAGAAAGTGCTGGCGATGACCATGATCATGATGTCGATCGGTACCTTTTGTATCGGCCTGATCCCTTCTTACGCCAGTATTGGCATTCTTGCGCCGATACTGCTGCTGGTGGCGCGTCTGGTACAGGGCTTCTCCACCGGCGGTGAATATGGCGGCGCGGCGACCTTTATCGCTGAATATTCAACTGATAACCGTCGCGGCTTTATGGGCAGCTTTCTGGAGTTCGGGACGCTCGGAGGTTATCTGTTAGGCGCAGGTCTGGTCACGGCGCTGACCTCTGCTCTGCCTGAGCAAACCATGCTCGACTGGGGCTGGCGCATTCCTTTCTTTATCGCCGCTCCGCTCGGCCTGTTCGGTCTCTATGTCCGTCTGAAGCTGGAAGAGACACCGGCGTTTCAGCAACATATGGAAAAGCAGGAGGCGCTTGAGCACAGCAAACCGGCACTGACGGTTATGCAGATGTTGAAGAAGTATCGCAAGCCGATGCTTAAATGTATCGGTCTGGTGCTGCTGTTCAACGTCTCCAACTACATGCTGACCTCTTACATGCCAAGCTATCTGACCGGTATTCTCGGCATGGGCGAGCTGAGTAGCCTGCTGCTCATCATGGTGGTGATGTTTGTCATGATGCCGCTGACGCTGTTCTGGGGACACTGGGCGGATCGCCTGGGTCGTCGTCCGGTGATCGGCAGCGGTGCGGTCGGCCTGATCCTGCTGGCAATTCCCTGCATGATGCTGGTGACATCGGGCAATATGTGGCTGGTGTTCATCGGTTTGATCGTGCTGGGCGTGCTCCATACCTGCTTTAGCGGCACCATGCCCGCTACGCTGCCGGCGCTGTTTGTTACCGACATTCGCTACAGCGCGCTGGCGATCGGCTTCAACCTGTCTGTGTCGCTGTTTGGCGGCACCACGCCGCTGATCACCGCCTGGCTGGTGGATACCACGCATAACCTGATGATGCCCGCTTACTACCTGATGGGCGCAGGCGTGATTGGTCTGCTGACCGTGCTGACGCTACATGAATCGGCGCGCAAACCGCTGCGCGGCTCCTCGCCTGCGGTAGCCAGCGAAGCGGAGGCGCACCGTCTGGTGAAAAAACTGCGTTCGCGCAGCAAACAGCGGGCGGCACAGTAATCGACTCGTCCTGCTGACTGAACAAAAAAACCCGCCGACGGCGGGTTTTTTATTTCATCAGAAGCGATATTGCAGACCAACCGTCATCGTATAGTTCTTGTTGGAGATGCCCGCCGCGTCGCCGCCATAGGAGACCGACTCGCCGGTTGGATTATAAATCGCCTGCGTGCCGCCCTTACCTTCTTCGTATTTGTTCCAGGTAAACTCAGCGAATACTTTCGCATGTTCGGTCAGGTAGTAGCCTGCATCGACCGCTGCGCCGTAGTAACGTGAACCGGAGGTTTTTTCGCGGAAGGTCAGGTCGCGCATATAGTGTTCATCGTTGTCATGGGCGCGTACCCAGTCGCTAAATTTAAACAGCGCGTTGAACTCGAAATCGTTAATGCGATACTGGCCGACCAGACCGACATAAGGCATAGAGAAGCGCTGGCTGTAACCAATACCGCGCTCGCGATCGGCGAAGCTGCCGATAAAGTTGCCGTTGTCGTAGTTAAACGTGCCGCCATAGGCTGTCCAGCTAAAGCGCGTCTCCTGATAGCCCGCGACCGCGCCGACTTTATAGTTGTCATCCTGCAGGAACCAGCCTTTCACGTTCAGATCGTATTCGTTGGCGTAGTTCACATCGGTGCTCGGATGTGACGAGTGATCGGTCCAGCCCGACTGGCGAGCATTTTGCCAGTCGTAGTCATCCATATGACCCGAACCGGAACCCAGCGATGTCCAGCCGCGCGCGTTCAGCGTCAGGAAGGAGAAGGCATCCCAGGCGATGTCGCCTTTCAGAATAGCGACGTTCCTGATTTTCCAGTCAAGCTGGCTGACTTTACGCGCATTACTGGCGTCATACACCAGCTCTTTAGATTTTCCGCCCAGCATGCCCACCGAGGTGGAAACGCTGAGGCTGTCAGAAGAGAAATTCGGCGTAAAAGGAGAGGATGCGGCAAACGCGGTTCCTGAAAGCGCGGCCATCATCATTACCGCAACGGTGCTCTTTTTCATTTAATATCCTGAGTGAAAATTAAGTTATCCTTGAATAGCGCGCACAGAATAAAAGGCAGGATTTCGTCAGGCAAGTGTAAGTTTTTCGATAAAAAAACAGCGACGTGAGTTAAACAAAATTAATTAATGGTCGGCGAATAACCGACGATAACCTCTCACTGGTCAGCGCAAAAAAATGAATGCATTTTAGCCATGCCGCAGGTGATTCTATTACTGCCCCTCCCCTTTCCTGCCGCTTTACCTGGGTTTATTTTTCCCGCAGTTAACGTCATATCGCTACCTAAAAGCACAGATCTTCTCTTTAGAGCGTGGTCTGGTGTTTATTTGACTTAATGCCGGAGTGAGCAATAAATGCGCACAAATAACATTCTCTGGCAGTACCTGAAATATTTTCAAGACAGCCACAAAGCCAAATTTTAACGGCAGGTAATATCAGTGCAGATGTGACTGACGGATAAAATTGCTATGTTAATGTCTCCTCCTGACAAAAGAGACATTAGCATGGTGTCAAAAGAGAATGCCGAACACTATTTATGGGGTTCCCAGTGCGATGGCTAGACGTTGCTTAAGCGACAGGATCTCAGCGTTATTCATGAGCGTATGCCACCTAAAACGCAGGAAATACGCCACTATCACGCGCAGAGCAGACAGTTCTTTTTTGTTTTAAGCGGAACGCTACGAATGGAACTTGAAGGGGAGGTTCATTCGCTCAGCGCGCATGAGGGGCTGGAAATCCCGCCGCAGGCGAAACATCAGGCTCGCAATGAAAGCGATAGCGACGTCGAATTTCTGGTGATCTCCCACCCGACCACGCGCGGCGATCGCACCGACCTTCTCTGAATATCTCGCTGACGTTCCCCTCCACGTAGCGGAAAAAAACGTTTATTGCTATGTTAAATGGAATTTACATTCCATTTAACAGGGCGTAACTATGCAGCTAACCGCGCAGGATATCCAGCAACAGCAATTTGAAAGCCGCTTATCTCATTTTGATTTCCAGCTCTCCTGGCAACTCGGACAGAGCCTCCAGCAGCGCGCCAGCGCAGAAAACTGGCCCGTCGCGATTGAAGTTTACGCCTTCGGCCAAACGCTTTTTCTCGCTGCGTTGCCCGGTTCCAGCCCGGATAACCTCGCCTGGATGACGCGCAAGCGCAACACCGTCCTGCGTTTTGGCCACGCTTCAATGTTAGTCGGCCTGAACAACCAGCAGAACGGCAAACCGATGGAGCAACAGAACTGGATAGCGCAGAGCGACTATACCGATCACGGCGGCTCTTTCCCGTTAATTAATATGTCCGGCGTCGTCTTCGGCGCGGTCAGCGTCAGTGGACTGCCCTCAGAAGAAGATCATCAGCTCGCTCTGTGGGGCATTCAGCAGCTCCAGCGTCACCTGAGCCAGGCCGAATAAAGGAAAGAGGATGACGAGATACGGCTCACCTGCGCTAAGCGCGCTGCTTTTTGCGCTACTGACCAGCGTGGTAAGCGCCGCGCCGGATAAAACGGTGTTAATCCGCGGCGGCTATGTGATGCCGATGACGTCCGACGGCGACGATCTGCCGCAGGGCGATCTCCTTATCCGCAATAATGCTATCGTCGCTGTCGGCGAGCACCTCTCGGCGCCAGATGCTGAGGTCATTGAAGCAAAGGGCAGCTTTGTTCTGCCCGGCTTTGTCGATGCCCACTCTCATCTCTGGGTGAACACCATGCGCGGTCAGTTTCGCAACGGCGAGGGGAAATTTTTCCCCGTCAGCAGCGCGCTGGGTCAGGCGATGCAGCCAGAGGATATCTATACCGCCATTTATACCGGCGCGCTGGAACTAATAAATGGCGGTATCACCACCAGCGGCGACTTCTTCGATAACATTCACGGCCCGGCATGGGGCGATGCCGGCTTTAGCGCGCTCAGAGACGCAGGCATTCGCGCCATCCTCTTTTACGGCGGCCCGGATAAAACAACGCGCTTTCCCATCGACACGAAGCACGCCGCCACGCTGGCCGATCGCCACGATCCGCGCGTGAGAGTGGGTCTCGCGTGGCGTCTGCCGCGCGAGCTAAAAGATGAGCAGAACTGGGCGATGCGCGATCGCGAATACCAGTGGGCCAGAGATCATCATCTGCCTGTACAGGTGCATATCAGCGGCGAGCCGGACGCCATGTTTAATGCGCTGATTGCGCGGCACTATCTTGCGCCCTTTGTTACGCTGGTACACGCCACCGATGCCCGTCCAGCACAGCTTCAGGCGCTGGAAAAAGCCCGCGCGTCGCTGGCCGTTACGCCCTTAAGCGAGGAGCATGTTGGTTACGGCTTGACCCGGCTCGATCATTTCGCGTCGGTCACACGTCTCGGGCTCGGCATTGACGGCAATAGCCTGGCGGGCAGCGGCGATATGTTTGCGAATATGCGCCTGGCGGCGCTGACGATGAGCGGCGCAGCGGCTGACGAAGCCCTGCCTAAACCACGCCAGCTATTAAGAATGGCGACGCTTGGCGGCGCTGAAGCGCTCGGTCTGGATAAAGAAACGGGATCGCTGACGGTGGGTAAACGCGCCGATATTCAAATCATCACGCCCGATACGCTGAACATGAGCGGCTTTGGCGGCGGCGATCCGGCAGCCCTGCTGCTCTATTCAGCGCAGCCGCAAAATGTAACCACGGTTATCGTCGATGGTCGCGTGCTAAAGCAGCACGGGAAACTGAACGGCGTCAGTCTCGACGAAGTGCTGGCCAGCGCACAGCGTTCGGCGGAAAGAATAAAGCAGCGCGCGGCTGAAAAATAAATTATTGATCTGAGCCGTTTTGGCATTTCACCGCTGTATGCAGGTTTTTTGATCCAGAACAATCCACGTCAGGACGCCTTCTGTCAATTTGTGTCAACGGTTTGTACAACCGCACATTTAATGGAGGCAGGCTTATGACAGGTAAAATGGGTTTGACGGTGGGTTTAGTGGTCTGGCTGTTCTATGTGGCGTGGATGGCGAGCTACTATTTCGGCACTTTCTCTCTGTTCGCTCGCTGACACAGGCGAGACCTGCGGGTCTGACATATCTGTGACCCTGACGATAAATATCCTTCCTGTAAAATAAAAACGCGCCGCAAGCGAAAGCGCTGCGACGCGTTTTTTATAAAAATTAAGCAGCTTTAACGGCGCGCACTTTCTTTGCCTGTGCGGTTTCGCCTTCAACGCTCTCATCAGCATTTTCTGTTGCGCGAACCTTTTTCGTCGCGTCCGCTGAATCCGCGGCGTCTGGCAGCTTGCTGGTGCGCAGAATATGCTGAATCGCATCTTTCTGCTCGGCGAGCAGCAGGCCGAGGGTTTCTGCCTGAGACTCATCCATATCGGGTTGCTGCTGCGCTAACCAGTCGGTAAAGGCCTCCGCCATATCGAGCATCTTATCGTAGGCATCCGCCTCTTTTTTGCTGGCAAACGTCATTTTCTCTTCACCCTTCTTGACGACTACGTATTTAATTTCGACAGCCATTTTTGCCTCTCCGATACTGTTAATATATACAGTATATCCCTCCTGCAGCGAGATTGCATCCTTTTTTAAAATGCGTCGCCGTGCTGAATGGATGAATATTTTTTCTTATGAAATCAAATCATTGAGAAATTCCGCCAGCGCTTTTCGCGGGTCGTCCTCTTCCGACACGATCATCTCGATCCCCCATTGTCCCAGCACTTCACGCGCTACTGGATTGTTGCGGTTAGTAAAGAGATAAGATTTCGGACGCGCGGTAGCCAGCCCTGTTCTGCTCCACATTTTGGTCAGACGGTAGAACAACAGGCGAATATTAAAATCGCTGATGCTGTAGCCGACAAACAGGACCGAATTTCCCATCACGTCGTGCGTCAGTTTGATATCAAGCGGTGAGTCGAAATAGAGGCGTTCAAAATAGCTGCTTTCATCCAGTACGATGGAGGTATCGTCGTCGAAATCGCCGTGCAGCTTGATGATATGCCGCTTGTCTTCGGTCAGCGCCACCAGATCGGCAGCGTTCGCGACTTTGCTGTAGGGCACGCCGTGCGCCTCGTGCGCCGCTTCCAGCCAGCGATCGTAATTGGTGGTATAGATGCGGCTGAAATTGCCCTGCGTAATCATCGTATGAATTTCGGACGATCGGACATCAATGTCCGGCCGGTGCCATTCACGATCCATCCAGCTGCGCAGCGGCCCCAGCGAGCCTTTTTTCTGTTTGTAGTATTCCGCCAGCGACAGATGAGTCCCGTATGTATTAAATATTTTGGGATCGTAGCCCAGCTCGTTAGCCAGATGGGCAATAAGTTCATGCCACTCCGGCAAGCCCAGATTGCGTGATATTCCCGCGCCAGCGAACAGAATCAGTTTGCCGGAATCGTAGGCGCGTTTCAGTTCAGGTTTCATGCCACTCCTCGGGCGTTTTTCAAAAAGTCGGCGAAGCGATCGAGCGCCAGCTTACGCATGGAGATCTCGTTTTTAAGCTCGCCCATTTCAGCGAAGGTCTGGTTATAGCCTTCCGGGATAAAAACACAGTCCCACTGAAACTCGCGCGGCCCGGCGGGCTTAGCTGCGATAGTGCCGCGTACTTCGCCATGAAACTGATACATTTTGCGTCCGTCGCAGTAGCCCAGCACGGTTTTCGCCGTCACCGCCTGGCTGTCCAGCCCCTGCACCAGCTTAGCGAAACGTTCAGCCTCTAGCCGGTTCCAGAAGATGCGCGTCAGACCGGCGGGCAAACCGTTCAGTCCGTCGAGATAGAGCCCGGTGTGTTCGACAAAGAGCGGACGCCCGATAATGGAAAACGCCTTGGTCAGCTTGTCGCGGACCAGTTCAAGTTCGTTTTCCGTCTGGATTTCTTCGATACGGCGCGCGATGGGCAGTACGTCGACGCCGACCGGTTCGAGGATTTTGCGTACCTCGGTCAGCTTATGCTCATGGGCTGACAGAAAGCGGATTTTCATTGCAAGCCTTTAAAATTATTATGGTTTTATCAGGAACGCAGGGGAATTTGTTCCTGCCTGTTATCCTGTTTTTTGCTGCTTCACGTAAAAAGACGTGGCTGATGGAGTAGAGTCTAGCTGACGCAAAGAAGGGACTAAAAGAATTATACTGCTGGCAGCGAATGGCGCGCAAAGGCCGCTGCCCCACCTTTTGCGTTTCCCAACCTGTTTTACCCGCTTCAGTTAGACGGTTGAGGCAGGGGGTAAAAGATTCGGTTTTGAACCCCGGCTTGCCGTTGGCGTTTCGCCGCGCTTTCACTGTTTCGAGATGTTTTCCGCTGTTAAGCCGGGGTCGTCATTGTAAAAAATCCAGTCTGAACCATCAGGATGCTCGCCTGCAGCAATGAAATTTCCCAGCAGCCTCGCCTGGTATGTTTCACTGCCTTCAGCGCTGAAAATTTCGCTTACCCGCTGGGTGAACGCACCTTCTGTGTAATCCTGAAAATTTCACTTAAGTTCCATCCTGCCTGACTTATTTAAGTGAATTTCAAAGGATAGAAGACAGCCTGCCCGTTTAGCCCTCGTCAGGCAGGGAGAGAGGCCAGATTTCATACGGCTGCGATGTTAATGATAAAACGCGTTTCAGAAAAAAGACGGCAGCGGACGCTTGCAAAAAGAACTCGTGCTGCAGCCGATCGAAAGCAACGCTATTTCTGACAATTATTCGCTATTATTCTTCACAACAGAGTTCTTGATCATAAAGCATGTTTTAAATTAACAAAGTCAGCCATGCTGCCAAACAAAAATAAAACGTCACCACAGTAAACCGTGCAGCAGGGGAAGGCTCATTGAGCTTATATTTAAGCTCATCTGGATATAATTTTTTTGAAATGGGCTTATGTCTTCCTGTCAGATTGCAACTCAAGGTCTCTTTAATGAAAAAGTTATTGCTACTCCTTCCATTATTCCTTACTGCCTGTAGCGCAAATCATCTGGATGCAAACGCGCAAAATGTCAGAGTCATGAATGGCGATCCAAAAGGTGACTGTACTTTCTTAGGCACGGTTACTGGCGATCAAGGTAATTTTCTTACCGGAGGATGGACATCGAATGCAAATCTGGAAACGGGCGCGTTGAACTCACTGCGTAACCAGACAGCAAAACTGGGCGGCAATACCGTTTCATTAATTACCAACCGCGCTGGCACCAGCGGCTACTATGACGGTTCAGGCGGCGGTTCCCAGGAGACGAATGTCGTGATTACCGGGGGAGCATGGCGCTGTAATTAATTTTAGCAAGGCGTTCCGATGGGATCAGGATAGAGTAGAAGAAAGGCAAAACATGCCAAGGCGGAAATATGTCCTACAAATGTTTTATCACGCTTCTCTCTATAAGCGCCCTAATATTAAGCCTGGTAATCATGCCAAAAGTGCTGAAATCAGTGCGAAGCAACCCTGAAATTGAACGACTGGTTAAAGCACCGAACGCTACCTTTCGTCTGTTTAGCGAATGTAAAAAGCATGTAGCGGATGCAGAACGGTGCTATAACGCCTATAGCGCAGCCGTTTACCTGGCTAATCTCAATGATTGCACCCCCTCTGGCATCGAGCTTAAGCGAAAATTTAAAGGGCTGGTGGAGCACGCGAAGGCCCGCGACATTGAGGATGAAATAAATAAACAGTGTCGGCCGATGTCTTTTCCCCAGCCAAACGCTTAATCACGAGCTCGCCTGTTAAGGAGCAACACGCTATTATTGCTGACGTTTCCTGATTATTCGGCTTTTCATGAAAGTCAGGCGAATGGATATGGCATCGCGTCTGATGCACATCCCCCGACAATAAATCAGCGCATTGTATTGATAAAGGTCAATACAGTACTCAGCAAGTCATGTAAATTATGCCGCGCGTTAGCAACGTAGCGCCAGACTCTATGGTATGATTACTTTTAATTTTATTATTACCAGGACGCCATTTATGCTCAACGACGGCTCAAAAAGTTTAACAGGAAAAAAGTTCTGCCTTTTCAGCCGTTACCGGTTGAGGACGGGAACAGGTATTGTCCTGATGGCCATTGTCGGCGTCATTTTTATCATGCAGCAGCGCCAGTTTGTTCAGGCCTTCGATACCGGGACCTGTGTGATAAACGCCAACGCGACGGATATAGATATTTTCCTTAAACATATTCTCCATGTTATGTATCGTTTGATTTTCAAAGTCTGTGAGTAAATCGTTTACATCAGAAGCGTCCATCACGCCCTGTTCGCAAAGTGATGCCCTGATTATTAAAGTAAATAACCTGCACTGCAGGTTTGCATTCCCGCCGCCTTTTGCAATCTGCCACCTTTTTGCTGCGCTTCCTGCAACCGGCGACTGAGCAGAAACGGATGCGGGAGTTAACCGAAGCCCCTCTCCCTGTTGCAGACAGCGTCAGTAAACAATTCCAGCCGGATTCACCTGCGACGTTTCTATCGCCTCATTCTGCTCACCCCAGCGCTTCAGCACCTGCTGATACTGCCCGCCTTTCATGGTGCCGTTCAACGCCGTCTGCAGTGCCGCCGCCAGACCGTTGCCTTTTTTGGTTGTCACCGCCACCCAGGATCGCACCGGCCCATAGCCGACAATCTTCATATCGCTGCGCGAAGCCACCTTCCAGGCGGCCATCGACTGCGGCCCAAACAGCGCGTCGGCACGCCCTGAGAGCAGCGTTAGCGTTGCCGCCGCCTCGTCAGTGAGATAAACCGGCGTCACCGGCTTTAATCCTTTCGCGCGGTTCTGCTCATCCCAGCCGAGCAGAATACGCTCCTGATTCGTGCCGGAGCCGACAATAATCCGCAGCCCTGCGATATCCTCCGCTTTGTTAATGGCGCTGATGGCGCTATTTGCCTTTACCAGAAACGCATGACCATCGGCGCGGTAGGTAGCGAAGTCAAACGTCTTCTTGCGCTCTTCCGTCACCGCGATATTAAACAGCGCGATGTCATAGCGTCCGGCCGTTACGCCGAGCGGCCAGTCCTCCCACGAGGCGGGCACCAGACGCAGCTTCAGCCCAAGACTATCCGCCAGCAGCCGGGCAAAATCGGCGTCGCTGCCGATGCGCGTTTTATTGTCGCTCGCCAGCAGCCCAAGCGGCGGCGAGTTGTTGCTGGTGGTCGCCACGGTCAGATAGCCCGGCTCGATAAAATGGAAGCCCTGCGGGATTTTGTTTATCGCCTCTGGGTTCATCGGCGCGTCAACTGGCGTCTCATTTTTCGTGACGTCGAGCGGTTCCGCCAGCGCAGGCTGGCCCGCGCCGAGCAGCAGCGCGGCGAGTAAAATACGTTTCATCATGTTTGCCCTATAACACGCGCGCCAGGAAGCGGCGCGTGCGCTCATGGCGCGGATTATTCAGTACCTGCGTCGCGCTGCCCTGTTCGACGATTTTGCCATCCACCATAAACACGACGTTATCCGCCACTTCGCGCGCAAAGCCAATTTCATGCGTCACAATCACCAGCGTCGTGCCCGATTGCGCCAGCTTTTTAATCACGTCGAGCACTTCGCCGACCAGTTCTGGATCGAGCGCCGATGTCGGTTCGTCAAACAGCATGACGCGCGGGTTAAGCATCAGCGCCCGCGCAATAGCGATACGCTGCTGCTGACCGCCGGACAAATGACGCGGCCAGGCGTCGGCTTTATGGCGCAGCCCGACAATATCCAGCAGCTCGCCCGCGCGCGTAACGGCGTCGCGCTTCGAGAGCTGGCGATGCGCGACAGGCGCCTCGATAAGGTTTTGCAGCACCGTCAGATGCGGAAACAGATTAAAGTTCTGGAACACGTAGCCGACGTTAATGCGCTGGCGCAAAATCGCCTTCTCCTTGAGCTCATAAAGTTTGTCGCCGCGCCGCTGGTAGCCGATATAGTCACCGTCGATTTGGATGAATCCCTCATCGACGCGCTCCAGATGATTAAGCGTACGCAGCAATGTCGATTTGCCGGAGCCGGACGGGCCGACAATCACCGTTACCGAACCGGGATCCAGCTCAAGCGAGACGTTGTCCAGCGCCTTATGACGGCCGTAGCTTTTGCTGACGCCGGTGATGCTGATGGCACCGGCGGTATGCGCCTTACGGTAATCAATGGCTTCGGACATGGCTAATCTCCTCATTTACGGCGACGGGGTTCAGGCGGCTGCGCCACTGGCGCCAGCGCGAAGGTTGCGCATCGCGGGTTACGCTGCGCGCCAGCCAGCGCTCGGCGCCGTGCTGGATCACCGACAGCACCGTAGTGATAATCAGATACCAGGCGGCGCCCACCATCAGCAGCGGAATAACCTCCTGATTGCGGTTGTAGATCATCTGGATGGTGTAAAACAGCTCCGGCATCGCCAGCACGTAAACCATCGCCGTGCCTTTAGCGAGGCTGATGATCTCGTTAAAGGCGGTGGGAATAATGGCGCGCAGCGCCTGCGGCAAAATAATGCGGAAGGTACGGCGCGTCGCGGAGAGGCCGAGCGCCGAGGCAGCCTCTGTCTGGCCATGATCGACGCCGAGAAAGCCGCCGCGAATGATCTCCGCGCTGTAAGCCGCCTGCACCAGCGTCAGGCCGATCACCGCCGCCGGAAACTGCCCCAGCACGTTAATGGTCTGGAAATGCCCCCAGGCCAGCGCGGTAAAAGGGATGCCGAATGACAGCGTGTCGTAGAGATAGGAAAAATTATAAAGAATAATCAGCACCACAATCAGCGGCAGCGAGCGGAACAGCCAGATGTAGCCCCAGGCCAGGCCGCTGAGCAGCCATGACGAAGAGAGGCGCGCCAGCGCCAGCACGCCGCCGAAAATCAGGCTGAACAGGGTGCCGAGCAGCGTCAGCAGCAGCGTCTGCCCCAACCCGTGCAGGATCACCGGGTCGAAGAACCAGCGGGCGAATACGCCCCACTCCCAGCGTGGGTTGAGCGCTACCGACTCGGTTACGCCAGCCAGAATAAACAGGGCGACAAGCGCCCCCAGGGTGCGGGCCGGATAACGCGCCGGCACCACTTTTAACTGTTGATGATCGCCGTTCATTTTCGCTCCTTAACTCGCCTGGGCGACGCCGTTGACGTCGATAACTTTGGTAAAACGCAGACGGCCGTCGTAGGGCGGTTGCCCGTAGCGCTCCAGATCGCCGCTGGGGTCAAACTGTGGCTGGTAGCCGTGCGCGCGATAGAGACGCACCGCTTCCGGCTGACGAAAGCCGGTGGTGAGGTAGAGACGCCGGTAGCCCGCGCGCCGCGCACGCCGCTCCAGCTCCTGCACCACTTGCAGCGCCAGCCCCTGACGGCGCAGATCGCCGCGCGTCCAGATACGCTTCAGTTCGGCGGTCTCTGCGTCAAAGGGCTTATAGGCGCCCATGGCGATAATCTCGCCGTTGCGCTCCAGCACGATAAACAGGCCATGCGGCGGCAGATACCATTCGGTCTTCTCCACTTCCTGGCTACTGCGGAAAAAGTCGCCGTAGCGCGAGGCGTAAAAGGCGAAAAGTCCGCTTAAAATCGGCTGCAGCTCAGGTGCTTCCGGCGACACCTCGCGAAAAGTTAGCTGGCTCATGCTTCACCTCTCAGTCGCCCAGCCCAGGCGGATTGATTTCTGAATGGTCGATCTTCTCCACGCCCTCGCCCCAGCGGTTCAGCACCTTGAGATAGTCGCCGTTCTGGATCACGCCGTTAAGCGCGGTGCTGATCGGCTCGGCCAGGCCGCTGCCTTTTTTCACCGTAACGGCGATATGCGCCACCTTCGGCCAGCCGCCGTCAAAACTGCCCACCAGACGCGTTTTGCCGGTCAGCGCCGCCTTCCATGCGCCGATAACGTTTGGTCCGAAATAAGCGTCAGCACGGCCCGACTGCAACGCCAGCGTCTGAGAGGCGTCGTCTTTGGTGTAGATCGGAGAGAAAGGCTGCAGCCCCTTCGCCTGATTGGCTTTATCCCATGCGAGCAGTACCGCCTCCTGATTGGTGCCGGAGCCGACGATAATGCGCAGTCCGGCAATATCTTCCGGCTTGCCGATCGCCTTGATTTTGCTGTCGGCCTTAACGTAGAAACCGAGCGTATCGCGGCGGTAAGTCGCGAAATCGAACTTCTCTTTGCGCGCTTTGGTTACGGTGACGTTGGAGATAGCCGCGTCATATTTGCCGGAGGCGACGCCGAGCGGCCAGTCTTCCCAGGAGGTGGGTACAACGTTGAGCTTCAGGCCAAGGCTGTCAGCCACCAGCCGGGCAATATCCACCTCGCTGCCCAGCAGGGTTTTGTTATCGTCCGAGAAGACCGTCAGCGGCGGCGAGTTCTGTGCCGCGACCGCCACGGTAAAGGCGCCCGGCACCACAAAGCGATGGCCCGCGGGCAACTGCGCCACTGCCTGGTCATTTTTTGCGGTATGAATGGGCGCTTTATTCGCTTCAAGGCTGACGCGCTGGCCGTTGTACGCGACGCTGGTCCCTGCGGCGTAAGCGGAGCCGGCGGCGGTCAGCAGCAGAGCGGCGATGAAAGTTTTATTATTCTGCATAGCGAAGGTGCTCTTATTGTTGTGAGAACTGATTGACCGGTTCCTTCAGGCCAAAGCTGGCGCGCAGGGTGGTGCCGGGATAGTCGCGTCGCGTCAGACCGCGCGCCTGTAGCACCGGCACCACGCGGTCGACGAAGCGTTCAAAGGTATCGGGAGTACCGCCCTGAATGATGTAGCCATCGGCGGCTAAGTGCTCGAACCAGTGCTGTAAGCCGTCTGCGACCTGCTCCGGCGTGCCGTGAAACAGCGGGCGCGGCGTCGCCGCTTCCAGCGCCGCCTGGCGCAGCGTATGGTGGTGTTCGCGCGCCTTGCGTTTGATCTCATCGGTCGTGCTGCGGAAACTGTTCTGGCCGATATCGCCGATATCCGGGAAAGGCGCATCCAGCGGGTACTGCGAAAAGTCATGGTGATCGAAGAAGCGGCCCAGATAGTTCAGCGCATCCTGAACAGAGACCAGCGCGGCGGTGGTCTGATACTGCTGCTCCACATCCTCGGCGTTGTCGCCGACGATAACGCTTACGCCCTGAAAGATATGCAGATCTTCCGGCTGACGGCCATTGTCCACCAGCTGCCGCTTCACGTCGCGGTAGAACGCCTGCGCCTCTTCCAGCGTCGCCTGATGGGTGAAAATGGCGTCGGCATGGCGCGCTGCCAGCTTTTTGCCATCTTCGGACGCACCCGCCTGGAAAACGATGGGACGCCCCTGCGGCGTGCGCTGAATATTCAGCGGCCCGGCCACCTGAAAGAAATCACCATGATGGTCGATGGCGTGCAGCTTGCTGGCGTCAAAGAATTTGCCGCTCGCTTTATCGCGTACGAAGGCACCCTCTTCCCACGAATCCCACAGCCCTTTCACCACGGTGAGATATTCGTCGGCGATGCGATAGCGCAGCGCATGTTCCGGATGCTGCCTGCGCGAAAAGTTTTTCGCCGAGCCTTCCAGCGGCGAAGTCACCACGTTCCAGCCCGCCCGGCCGCCGCTCAGGTGATCGAGGCTGGCGAACTGACGCGCGGTAATAAAAGGTTCGCTGTAGGAGGTCGATACCGTTCCCACCAGCCCCAGATGTTCAGTGACGCCCGCCAGCGCCGACAGCAGCGTCAGCGGCTCGAAGCGGTTCAGGAAATGGGGGATCGACTTTTCATGGATATAGAGGCCGTCGGCGACAAACAGAAAATCGAGTTTGCCCTCTTCCGCCTTGCGTGCGATGCGTTTCGCGTAGTCGAAGCTGATACTGGCATCAGCCTGCGCGGCGGGATGCCGCCAGGCGGACATATTGCCTGATGCGCCATGCAGGATGGTGCCCAGTCGAAGTTCTCTCTTCGTCATGATGTTCTCTCTGTTTTTGTGGCAGCGGTGCATCGCGTGCGGCGGATCGGGCCGCGCGAATGCCGTTCAGTTGAGGGGATCAGGTCAGGATGGCGTCGCGACATCGCGCGTTAAGCTGTTGCAGCGCGTGCTGCGCCAGCTGTGCGAAGTAGCGCGCGGCGGGCGCGATCAGCGCCTCGTCGGGGTTAAAAGAGGCGTGATGCAGGCCGAACGCGCTGGCGCTGCCGATGCTGACAAACGCGCCCGGTACCTGCTGCAGGTAGAACGCAAAGTCTTCACCGCCGAGATGCAGATCGGCGGTCTGCACGCGATAGCCTGCCTGTTCGGCGATCTCGCTGGCGACGCGCGCCCAGTGCGCATCGTTGACCAGCACCGGCGGCCCCGCATGCCAGCTCAGGGTCGCTTCCGCGCCCGCCGCCTCGGCGAAATGGGTCACCAGCGCACGCACGCGCGCTTCCAGCCCGGCGCGCACGTTGAGATCGTGGGTGCGCGCGGTGCCGCCGAACTCCGCGCTGCCGGGCAGCACGTTCCAGGTTTTTCCTGCATCGATACGCGTAATGCTCAGCACCAGGCTGTCGAGAGTATTGAAACTGCGGCTGGTCAGGCTTTGCAGCCCCTGGATAATCTGGCTGGCGGCGACGATAACGTCTGTGCCCTCTTCGGGATGCGCCGCGTGCGCTCCCCTGCCGCTGACGCGGATAATAAACTTATCGGCATTAGCGTAGAACGCGCCGCCGCGCGTGGCGAAAACGCCGGTCGGCAGGCCCGGCTCGTTATGCATGCCGAAGATCGCCTGTACGCCCTCCAGCACGCCGGCATGGATAAATTGCCGCGCGCCGGCGGCGATCTCTTCTGCGGGCTGGAACAGGATGCGCACGCGGCCCTTGAGCTGCGCTTCATGCTGCTTCAGCAGCAGCGCCGCGCCCAGCATCACCGCGCTATGCACGTCATGGCCGCAGGCGTGCATCACGCCGGGATGACGCGAGTGAAAAAGCATACCGCTCGTTTCATGCACCGGCAGCGCGTCAATATCGGCGCGCAGCGCGATCAGGGCGTCGCCCTGGCCGATCTCCGCGACCAGCCCGGTTTTCAACGCGTAATCAGGCAGCCTGATATCCGCCGCCTGCAGCCACGCGCGCAGGCGCGCGGTGGTCGCCTCTTCTTTGCCGGAAAGCTCCGGCCAGGTATGCAGCTCGCGACGCCACGCAATCAGCTGTGAATCAAAAGTAGTGCTCATCGCTGTTTCCCTCCGCCAGGGTCAGGCCGCGACCAGATGGGTGGCCGCCAGCAGCTCCAGCGAACGTATGCGCGCTTTCGGCTCGCCGATCGGCGTATCAATAATGAACTCTTCGACGGCATAGCGCTGATGCAGCGCGTCCAGCTGGGCACGCACCTGCGCGGCGGTGCCTTTGAGCAGCGAAGGCGTACGCGGCTCGATAACATAATCAGTAAAGCCGCCCTGGCGCACGTAGCGTTCCGCCTGCTCCAGGCTGCCGACGTTGACTCCCTGCCCGCCGTTGACCTTAACGTGATAGTGACGCAGGCCGTTTACCAGTAAATCCGCTTCAGCAGGAGAGTCAGCCACCACCGCCTGGACCGCGACGAGGGCGCGCTGACCGCTGAGGCGATAGTAGGTGGCGAGGGTATTCTCCATAAGCTGGCTGTCGCCGTTGAGGTGCGCGGCGAATACCAGCTGCCAGCCCTGCTGCGCGGCCAGCGTCGCGCTCTCTTCGCTGGCGCCCAACAGAAAGCGGCTGGCCGGGCGCGACGGCAGCGGCGTGGCGTGCAGACGCTCTTCGTCAACCGACTTTTGCGGCGGCGCATCGAGCCACTGGCTCAGCTGTCGCAGCTGATCGGCAAAACTTCCTTTCGCCTCTGCGTTCACGCCTGCCTGCAGCGCGCGGGTCGATAGCGGCAGCCCGCCCGGCGCTTTGCCGACGCCAAGGTCAATGCGGCCCGGCGCCAGCGACGCCAGCAGGTTGAAGTTTTCCGCTACCTTATAGGGGCTGTAGTGTTGCAGCATTACGCCGCCGGAGCCGACGCGAATGTGCTGCGTCTGCGCGATAATCCAGGCGATCAGCACTTCCGGCGACGGGCTCGCCAGCTGCGCGATATTGTGGTGTTCAGCCAGCCAGAAACGGTGATAGCCCCAGCGTTCCGCCAGCTGCGCCAGCTGCAATGTGCGCTGCAACGCGCTGCTGGCCGACTCATCCGCCAGCACCGGCGATTTATCCAGCAGACTCAGACGATATGACATTCACCTTTCCTCACTCATATTCAGTTGCAGCTCAGTGTGAGGCGAGGTTAATAGTTCGTAAAACATGTTATTGTTTCATACATATTTAATTTATTCATATCGGGCAGATCGGATGCTGGGTTCCACTACAACACCTTTATAAAACATGCCATTATGTGCGGATTCTTTGTATATGTTTATTTACTTTCCCTGGTGGGACAGGGCTAACAAACTAAACGGGAATGTTTTGCCGAAACAGGCATATAGACTGACGGTGAGTGATGGTGACAAAACAGAAGAAGTAACACTAACCAGTAATTACCGAAAGAGACGCTTGGGTGAGCAGAGGAAGCAAAAATTTGGCTTTCTGGAGTTAATTGAACCCCGCTTTAAAACCACAGCATATAAACATAACAATCAAAAGCGGCGGACTTGATAAGTAACATCCCCTCCTAAATGGGAAGCAATACTTTCAGGAGATATATTTACTAAATAAGTAAATTAATTAATATAAAATAGTTGTTCGTCCTACACTCTCTCAGACAAGTCTTTCATGCCCTGGCTGGCGGTTAATACTTTTTACTGGCTAAAGGAACAAGTAAATGGCTCTACAAGGGACTTTTATATTAAACGATGCCGATTACGCGCCTTTTAATCTCTACGGCGTTGGCGTATTCATGGCGCACTCAGGCAATGGAATATATCGTAATCATGCGGGGTGCAAGGCCATAGCATTTAATGGGCCAATTCCACCTGGTAAATACTGGATAGTAGAACGTGGAGAGGGCGGGTTTATTTCCAGAAAAATTTCCGGTGTTAAAGATTTGTTTAACAAAACATTTCACGGTGCTGAATTTAGCCATTCGGAATGGTTTGCTCTATATAAAGATGATTTCGGAATAGATGACGGCACATGGGTAGATGGTGTTCACCGAGGCCTGTTTCGCCTTCATCCCGGCACCGTGTCAAAGGGATGTATAACTATCGCTCACAACTCTGACTACGCGATAATCAGGAATGCATTATTAAGAACCACGCCCATGCAAGTTCCTTGTATGCGCTCCCTGATGGCTCGCGGCTGGGTTGAGGTAATTGCTAATGCATCGAATACCTGTTCTTAAAATCATTAAAAGACTAATCAGGTGGCTTTCTAAAACCATCCTTTTTCTCTTTTTTTTCTATATATCTGCCATGTCCATCGATGCTTCAAAGTTCATAAGTTATGAAACTTCGTCAAAATTCTCCCACTGGCTTTATGGATATTCAAGCCAGGAGAACTTCGATGATCTCTTTTTCTTCACTGATATAGTAATGTCAACGTTATCAGCTGTTTTCCTGTATGTTATTTCAGCAAAGATTATTTATAAAATAAGGAGTAGATGAATGCCAATTCCTCCCTGTATTTGGAAAAAGACGACGACAACGGCATTAAAGTCTCTGTAGAAGTGCAGGTTCTCCAAGGTGTTAATGCCATTTGTACTCGCTAAAGGAACAATTAAATGGCTCTACCGGGAACTTTTATTTTAAAGGACGCCGATTTATCACGGGATTTTTAGATTGCATCCTGGCACTTTATCAGAAGGATGCATAACCATTGCCTATGATACTGATTATGCACTTATCAGGAATGCACTGCTTAATACAACGTTGGTACAGGTTCCTTGTATGCGTTCACTAATGGCTCGTGGCTGGATTGAGGTAATATCCAATGGCACGAATACTTGCCCGTAAGTTCGCTAAAGTAACATTATTAATAACAATTTTCATTACCACAGGAAGAACGCTCTCGAATCCAGATAGTTTCATAAGTCATGATTTTGCATGCAAACTGGCTCTTGTTATAAGCGGAGATATAAACGCTGAATCACTCGGTGATGCTTATTTTTATACCGATGTAGTTATAGTAACCTTAATCACTGCACTAATTTACTTAACTATAATGAAAACCTTTCGTAAAATAAGGAAACATTAATATGCCAATCCCTCCCTATATGTGGTTAAAAGATGACGGCGGTGCCGATATTAAAGGCTCTGTAGACGTTCAGGATCGCGAAGGCAGTATAGAAATTCTCGGATTAAGTCATGGTATTAATCTGCCCGTAGACAGCGCAACGGGTAAAATCACTGGCACGCGTCAACATTCAGCAATGATGATCGAAAAAGAGGTTGATAGCTCAACCCCTTATCTTTACAAGGCCGCGGCTACTGGCCAGACGCTTAAAAGTGCAGAAATTTGTTTCTATCACATCGACGATGCCGGACAGGAAGTCTGCTATTACAGCGTGCTGATGGAAAACGTCAAAATCACCGGCGTCAATTGTGGCGTGCCTAATGTTAAATTAGCAGGGAATGAAAAAATGAATCACGTTGAGAGCGTAAGCTTACAGTATGAAAAAATCAGCTGGAAAATTGTTGATGGTAATATCCAGTATACAGATTCATGGAATGAGCGTCGCACATCCTGAATTACACATCGCTAAAATTTAATTTTTATCATCTATGGCTTCCTCTTTAAGAGCAGGCGTTAAAATTTTCGCGCCCCATAAGGAGCATACCCGGCAGGTTTCCTGCCGTTTTTACGCAAAATGAATGTCATTAGCGGACATTACACTTAAGAAACTCTATAGCATTTTCGTAAACCAGTTCTGGCCTCTGGACGGTAATCACCCCCTTACTTTTAAAAAGAAAATTAAAAAAATGGCATAGTGCCATTTCCCTCGCACCAGGAAGACTGTCTTATTTATCCCCAAAAAACATAACCAAAAAATATATCCGCTGCCTTCTGTGATAAACGCTGTTCGCCTGTGCGAACCGCCATTTGTTATTTTCAGATAAGCTTTGCTCAATTCGTTGGTTCATTTGCCTTGCGCCGCGTCCGATGATGAATTCCGCCTCTGAGGCAGCTGATAACAAAGGAATTCACATGACGCGATTTTATTTTTCGCCGCTGCCGCGCGCACTGGCATTTGCTCTGCTTGCAGGGAGTTTCACGGTTCACGCGGCGGAGACGCCGGTAAAAGGCGGCACGCTGATCTACCTTGAGCAGCAGGCGCACACCACGCTTTATCCACCCGCCGGCGGCTTCTATCCTAACGGCGGCATACTTAACCAGATCACCGATAAGCTCACCTGGCAAAATCCTGAGACGCTACAGGTCGAGCCCTGGATTGCGGAGAGCTGGAGCAGCAATGCGGATAACACCGAATACACCTTTAAAATTCGCCCTGGCGTGACCTTTTCTGACGGCACGCCGCTGGATGCCAGTGCAGTCGCGAAAAACTTCGACACCTACGGGCTGGGAAATAAAGCGCAACGCCTGCCGGTATCCGAGGTGATTAATAACTATGATCACAGCGAAGTTACCGATCCGCTGACGGTGAAGTTTTATTTTAAAAAGCCGTCGCCCGGTTTTTTACAGGGCACCGCGACCATTGGCTCCGGCCTTGTCTCGCTCAGTACGCTGGCGCGTAATTTCGACCAGCTTGGCGACGCGCGTCATATTATCGGCTCCGGCCCCTTTGTGGTCAGCGACGAAAAGCTGGGCCGCGAGGTCGATCTGACCGCGCGTAAAGATTATCAGTGGGGACCGAAAAATGTGCAGCAGCAGGGTCCGGCCAACCTTGACGGCATAAAAGTCATCGTCACGCCGGAAGACAGCGTGCGCATCGGCGCGCTGCTGGCGGGCCAGGCCGACGTGATCCGCCAGGTGCAGGCTTATGATGAGAAGCAGGCGAAGGATCAGCAGTTTCCTCTCTACGCGGCACCGACGCGCGGCGTGAACGACAGCATCAGCTTCCGCCCCGACAATCCGCTGGTAAGCGATCTGCGCGTGCGTCAGGCGCTGCTGCACGCCACAAATGCGAAACAGGTTGTCGATACCCTCTTCTCCCCCGCCTATCCGCAGGCAAAATCGGTCATTGCCGCCAGCGCGGCGGGCTTCGTCGACCTCAGCGATAAATTAACATTCGACCCGGAACAGGCGAAAAAGCTACTGGACGACGCGGGCTGGAAAAGGGGTGCCGACGGCATTCGCGTAAAAGAGGGCAAACCGCTGGCGCTGATGGTTTATGAATCGCTGCCACAGCCGCAAAACAAAGAGGTATTGCAGCTAATCGCCCAGCAGTGGCGTCAGGTTGGCGTTGCGCTGACGGTTAAAGCGGGCGACGCCGGCAGCAAAACCCTCGACAGCCTCGATCCGCTGAAGACGCCGCTTACCGTCTCGGAAGTGGGCCGCGCCGATCCGGATGTAGTGAAAAGTCAATTCTATCCCGCCAACCGCGACGCGCTGCTGCAAAAAGGCGGCTCCAGCGACAAAGTCAGGAGCTTTCGCGACGACAGGCTGAATAACCTGCTGCTGGCTATCTCCGCCGAGGTCGATCCGGCGAAACGCCTGCAGCTGACTGGCGACGTGCAGCGCTATCTGCTGGATAACGCCTACGTCATCCCGATCTTCGAGGAGCCGCAGGTCTTCGCTGGCGCGCCCTGGCTAAAAGGCTTGCGCTTCGAAGCGGTCGGCCGCCCGGCGTTCTACGGCGTCTGGCTGGAAAAACATTAAGGCGGGGTGAACGATGAGACACTATCTGCTGCATCGGTTGAGTACCGGCCTGCTGGTGTTATGGGCGGCCTTTACTCTCTCTTTTGTCCTGCTGCAGGTGTTGCCCGGCGACGCGGTGCTGATCAAATTTCAGAACCCCGACCTTGGGCTAAGCCCACAGCAGATAGCGGAGATGCGCCTCGCCTACGGCGCGGACAGTCCGCTATGGCGGCAATATCTGCATACGTTGTTCGCCATGCTGCACGGCGATTTCGGCTTTTCGGTACAGGCAGGCGTGGCAGTCAGCGCGCAGCTCGCCGACAGCCTGCCGGGCACGCTGCGCCTGGCGCTGTGCGGTTTTCTGCTGGCGACGCTGCTGGCCTTCGGGCTGGCGGCGCTCTCCCGTCTGCCCGCGCTGCGCGGAGTGCGGTCGCTGTTACAGTCGGTGCCCGCGCTTTTTATCTCGATACCGACTTTCTGGCTCGGCATTGCGCTGATTCAGATCTTCTCTTTCCAGCTGCGCTGGATCCCGGTAATCAATCCTTCGCCGTGGCAGGGCTTGCTGTTACCGATCGTGACGGTGGCGGTGCCGATCTCCGCGCCGCTGGCGCAGATCCTGCTGCGCAGCATCGACGAGGTCTCTACCCAGCCCTTTGTGGCAGTGGCACGCGCCAAAGGCGCAAGCGAAAGCCGCGTGCTCTGGCGTCACGTACTGCGTAACGCCATGCTGCCGGTGCTGACCATCGCCGGGTTGCTGCTGGGCGAACTGATCGCCGGCGCGTTAATCACCGAAACCGTGTTCGGGCTCGGCGGTCTCGGCCAGCTGACGCAGCAGGCGGTCAATAACCAGGATGTCGCGGTTCTTCAGGCCGTCGTGATGATCTCCGCGCTCGGCTTTGTGGCGATCAACCTGCTGGTCGATCTGCTGATGCCGCTGTTCGACCCGCGTTTGCAACCTGTTTCCGGAGGTGCCCTGTGAGCCTGGTTGATTACGCCTCTGCGCGGCGCGCCACGCCGGCCGCTGGACGTCGGGCGCTGCGCATTCAGCCGGGCCTGTGGCTGGCATGGCTGGTTTTATTGCTGGCGGCAGGCGCGGCGATCGCGCCGACGCTCTTTACCCACTACAGCGCCACTGAAGGCATCTCCGGCGCGCAGCGCCTTGCGCCGCAGGCGGGACACTGGCTCGGCACCGACCAGCTGGGACGCGATCTCTGGGCGCGCATGGTTTACGGCGCCTCGGCGTCGCTCTCCGCCGCGACCATCGCGGTGGCAATGGGGCTGACGGCGGGCAGTGCGCTCGGCGTGCTGGCGGGCGCGACCGGGGGTAGAACCGAGGCGCTGATCATGCGCGCCGTCGATGTCCTGCTCTCAATTCCTTCGCTGCTGCTGTCGCTCAGCGTATTGATCCTGCTCGGCTTCGGCACGCTGCACGCCGCGCTGGCGGTGGGCGCGGCGTCGATCGCCAGCTTTGCCCGGCTGACGCGCGGCGAAGTCGTGCGTATCCGCCACAGCGACTATGTCGAAGCGGCCTTCGGCAGCGGCGGCACCTTTTTCGCCGTGCTGCGCCGCCATATTGTGCCCAATGCGCTGACGCCCGCGATTGCCTTCGCCGCGCTGCAGTTCGGCCAGGCGATCCTGGCGCTCTCGACGCTCAGTTTTCTCGGCTATGGCACGCCGCCACCCGCGCCTGAATGGGGACTGCTGATCGCCGAAGGGCGGAATTATCTCTCTACCGCGTGGTGGCTGACCACGTTCCCCGGCCTGCTGGTGATCGCCGTGGTGCTCGCCGCCAGTCGCATCAGCGTTCAGATTTCAGGAGGACGCCGATGAGCACATCTCTACCGCTGCTGGCGGTTAAACATCTCAGCCTGAGCTATCGCAGCGGGCATCAATGGCGTCAGGTGGTACACGACGTCAGCTTCGAACTTCAGGCCGGTGAAATGGTGGCGCTGGTAGGCGAATCAGGCTCCGGTAAAACCACCACCGCGCAGGCGATTATCGGACTGATGGCGGAAAATGCCCGCCGCGACGGCGGAGAGATCCGCCTGAACGGCGAAGATATCGCCGACTGGTCGCAAAAACGCCTCGACCGACTGCGCGGCGTGCGCATCAGCCTGGTGCCGCAGGATCCCGGCAACGCCCTTAATCCGGTAAAAACCGTTGGCGCGCAGGTCGAGGAGATCCTGCGCCTGCATACTGCGCTCAACGGTGAAGAGCGCCAGCGTCGCGTGGTGGAGTTGCTGACCCGCGTCGGCCTCAGCCATCCCGAACAGCGGGCGCTTCAGTATCCGCACCAGCTATCGGGCGGCATGAAACAGCGCGTGCTGATCGCTATCGCGCTGGCGCTCAGCCCCGATCTTATTATTGCCGACGAACCCACCAGCGCCCTCGACGTCACGGTGCAGAAGCGCATCCTCGATCTGCTCGACGCGCTGCGCCGCGACTCCGGCACCGCCGTGTTGTTCGTCACCCACGATCTGGCGTTAGCCGCCGAGCGCGCAGATCGCATTATGGTGTTCCGCCATGGCGAAATTCAGGAGTCGGCGCCTGCTGCGCAGCTGGTTGGCGCGCCGCAGCACGCCTATACCCGCCAGCTGCTGCGGGATGCCGCGCCGCATCGCATTACGCGCCGCGTCCCGGACCGCCTGGCGACGCCAGCTATCAGCGTCAGCGCTATCGGTAAAGCCTTCACCCTGGGCAAAAACCAGCGGCTGCAGGCGCTGCATAACGTCAGTTTCCAGGTCGCGCGCGCCTCGACCCATGCGCTGGTAGGCGAATCGGGTTCTGGTAAAACCACGCTGGCGCGCATTCTTCTCGGCTTTGAGCAGGCGGACAGCGGCAGCGTCACGCTGGACGGCACGTTGGTCAACGGGCTGCGCGGCGAAGCGCTGCGCCAGCTGCGGCGTAAAATTCAGTTTGTCTATCAGAACCCCTTCGCCTCGCTCGATCCGCGTCAGACGCTGCGGGAGATTATTGAGGAGCCGCTGCGCAATTTCGAACGGCTCAGCGCCGCTGAACGTCGGCAGCGCGCCGAGGCGGTGGCGGAGCGTGTGGCGCTGCCTGCCGGGCTCCTGTCGCGCGGGGCGCGCGAGCTTTCCGGCGGCCAGCGCCAGCGCGTCGCCCTTGCCCGCGCGCTCATCCTCAACCCCGATATTCTGGTGCTCGACGAGGCGACCTCAGCGCTCGACGTCACTGTTCAGGCGCAAATTCTGCTGCTGCTGCAACAGCTACAGAACGAGCTGGGCCTCACCTATCTGTTTATCACCCATGATCTGGCGACGGTGCGCCATATGGCTGACAGCATCACGGTACTGCGCGCAGGCGAAGTGGTTGAGAGCGGTGACGTTGTCACGCTCTTTGCCGCTCCCCGGCACGCCTATACCCGCGAACTGATCGCCGCTATTCCCCGCTTTACTCAGCGAATGAGGGCTTCCGCATGACGCGACGCATTGGCTTTTTTACCCGGCTGCTGGAGAAGGTGTCTGCGCAGCAGCGCTACCGGCTGGCAACCGAACAGATCCAGCACGCCGAACGGCTCGGCTTCAACAGCGCCTGGATCGCGCAGCACCATTTTCACGAAGCGGAGGGTGGCCTGCCCGCTCCGCTGGTTTTTCTGGCGCACGCGGCGGCGCATACCCGCACCATCCGTCTCGGTACGGCGATCATCACCCTGCCGATGGAGAATGCGCTGCGCGTGGCGGAGGATGCGGCGGTGCTGGATCTGCTGGCGGAGGGACGCCTGGAAATCGGCCTGGGCTCCGGCGGCACGCCCGCCTCCTTTCTGCCCTTCGGCCTGACCTTTGAACAGCGCGCCGCCGCGTTCGCCGATAACCTGCACCAGCTGCTCAGCGCCTGGCGCGGCGATTCGCTGGGTCATCCCGATAATCATCTTTACCCTGCCGCGCCGCAGCTGGCGCAGCGCGTCTGGATCGCCACCTTTTCCGCTGAGGGAGCGGCGCGCGCCGGGGCTGCCGGGCACGGCCTGATGCTGTCGCGCACTCAGCCGCGTCCGGCAGAGGATCCGGCACGCACGCTGGATGCGATACAGAACCCGCTTATCGACGCCTACCTTGCCGCGCTGCCTGCGGGCGTCGCGCCGCGTATTCTCGCCTCGCGCACCGCTTTTGTCGCCGATTCGGACGCCTGGGCGCGTCGCGTCGCCGAGCCGGGCATTCGTCATCAGGCGCAGCAGTATCGCGCCGCCGGGCATGCGCTGCGTGGCGAGTCGCTGGACGATATTTTCGCGCAGTTCGACGCCCATATCGGCGATCCCGCCCGGGTGCGCGCCGCGCTGGCGCAGGACAGCGTGCTGCCGCGCGTTACCGATATCTCTTTTCAGGTGCACTCCGTCGAGCCGTCGCACGCCGATACCTTGCGCTCCATTGAACTTATCGCCGAACAGATCGCGCCCTGGCTGCGCACGCTGACTTCTCAGGAGAAATCATGACTCAATCCCACGATCTGCTGGCCGAACTGGCCGATATCGATCCCGCCAGCGAACTGGCGCAGGCGCGCGCCACGCGCGATGCCGCCACCCGGCATACGCAGGGCAGCTATGAGGTGCTGTTCAGCCAGCAGGAGGCCGATTTCCCGCTGGCTGAACGCGTCGCGCTGGCGGCGCAGGTGGCGGAGTGGCATGGCGCTGAACGGCTGCGCGCGCACTATGCCGCGCATCAGGCGTTCCAGCCGCTCGGCGACGCCGCGCGCCAGACACAGGCGCTGGCCTTTGCCAGACGCCTTACCTTTGAGCCGGTCGCCGCCGCGCCTGAGCATATCCAGGCGCTGCGCGACGCTGGCTGGAGCGCGCGCGGCGTAGTCACGCTGGCGCAGCTGGTGGCCTTTATCAGCTTCCAGAGTCGGTTGCTTGCCGGTTTGCGCCTGCTACAGGGCGAAGAGGCAAGTCCCCCGCCGCGCGCCGCCGTCGCAGGCCGCTGGCATACCGCCGAACGCACCGCCAGCGGGCAAACCGCACCCACCGCCTTTACCCAGGCGGAACTCGGCTGGGAACCCTGGCTGGCGGCGAAGCCGCTGGCGGAGTTTGACACCGAAGAGCAGGCGATTCTGGCGCGTTTCGGCCACAGCGACTCCGACTATTTCCGCCTGCTGGCGCGCAACCAGCCGGTGCTGGAGCAGCGCACCCTGACTGACAAGGGCATCTTCTATACCGCCGGCGGTTTATCGCGCGCCGAACGCGAACTGGCCGCTACGGTAGCCAGCAAGATCAACGGCTGCATTTACTGCGCCTCGGTACATGCACGCAAGGCGGTGCAGCTTTCTAAAGATAAAGATGCAGTGCAGAAACTGCTGAATGTCGCGCCCGGCGCGGCGCTGTCGCATGGTCAGTCGCCGCGCTGGGCCGCCGATATCGATTTCGCCGCCTCGCTCTCCGTTACGCCGCCCGTCGCCAGCCAGGCGCAGCTTCAGGCGCTGCGCCAGCAGGGGCTGGATACGCTGGCGCAGCTCGATCTGGTGCAGTCGACCGCTTTCTTCGCCTGGGCGAACCGCCTGATGCTGACGCTCGGCGAGCCCTTTCTGCCTTCTGACGCACAAGGATAAGTATGTTGTCACCTGACCAACTGATCGCCTGGCGGCGCGAGCTGCATCAGCACCCTGAACTGTCGAATCATGAATTTCAGACCACCGAACGCATCACGCGCTGGCTGCGACAGGGCGATATTCGTCTGCTGCCGCTGGCGCTGAAAACCGGCGTGGTAGCGGAGACAGGCCAGGGCGAACCGCTGATTGCGCTGCGCGCCGATATCGACGCTCTGCCTATCGACGAGGCTGTCGACCGGCCGTGGAGGTCGCAGCAGCCTGGCGTTATGCACGCCTGCGGCCACGATCTGCACACCTCGATAATGCTCGGCGTGGCGCACCGCCTGCGGCAGCAGGAGCAACAGCTGCCAGGGCGAGTGCGCATTCTGTTCCAGCCGGCGGAAGAGACCTTTAACGGCGCGCAGCAGCTGATTGACGCCGGTGCGCTGGAGGGCGTACAGGCGATTTTCGGCATGCATAACGCGCCGGATCTGCCGCTCGGCACGCTGCGCACGCGCGGCGGCGCCTTTTACGCCAACGTTGACCGCTTCACCATCCATATTCATGGCCGGGGCGCACACGCCGCGCGACCGCATGAGGGTATCGACGCCATTGTGATCGGCAGTCATATCGTGACCGCGCTGCAGACCCTGCCGAGCCGCGTCTTCAGTTCGCTGGAGTCGGTGGTGCTCAGCGTGACGCGCTTTACCGCGGGCAATACCTGGAATGTGCTGCCACAAAGCGTGGAGCTGGAAGGCACGGTGCGTACCCACAACGATGCGATTCGCAACGCCATCCCGCACAAGATGCGTCAGCTCATCGGCAGCATCGCCGCCGGCTTCGGCGCGCAGGCGGAGCTGGAGTGGATCGCTGGCCCGCCTGCGCTGGTAAACACGCCCGCCTGGGCCGATTTTATGCTGGCGCAGGCGCAGGCGCAGGCGAGCGGCTTTCGTACCGAACGCGGCACGCCGCAGATGGGCGGCGAAGATTTCGCCTTCTACCTGCACCATGTGCCGGGCGCGTTTGTCAGCATCGGCAGCGCCAGCGAATGCGGGCTGCATCATCCCGGGTTCGATCCCAATGAAGGCATTATCGAACCGGCGGTGAGCTACTTTACTCAGCTTGTGCCGCGCGCGCTGGATATCCTGGCCAGCGCATGACGAAAAAGAGGAAAAAAGAGATGGCGATCCCCGTTCCTGTACCGGTGCTGGATCACGCAGTCATTAATGTGGCCGATCGGCTGGATGAGGCGAGCGCGCTTTATCGTCGGCTCGGCTTTCAGCTCAGCGAGCGCGGCCACCATACGCTCGGCTCCAGCAACCATCTGGCGATTTTCGGCGAAAACTATCTGGAGCTGCTGGGCTACGAGCCGGGACGCGGTGAACGACGCGCTGACCTGTGGCAGTCGCCGCTCGGCCTGACCGGGCTGGTCTGGAAAACGCAGGATGCAGAGAGCGCATTTCTGCATCTGCAGCGTCAGGATCTGGATGGTGATGCGCCCGCCTCGTTTCACCGCCCGGTGACGCTGCCGGACGGCGAAGCGAGCGAGGCGCACTTTCGTACCGTACGGCTGCGCCCGACGCTGATCCCCAACGGCCGCAGCTTCTTCTGCCAGCACGACACGCCGCATGCAGTGTGGCAGGCCGCCTGGCAGACGCACCCTAACGGCGTGCAGGCCATCAGCGAGTTTGTCATTGTGGCGCAGGACCCGGCGCACGCCGCCCAGGTGTACAGCCATTTATTCGGCGCGGATCGCATTCTGGCCTGTCAGGATGGCGCGTTCGTGCTGAAGGCCGGGGAAGCGAAGGTGCGTTTCGCCTCTGCCGCCTATGCGCAGACGCGCTTCGGCTCGCTGCCGGAGGATTATGACGGCTCGCCGCGTATGTCTGCGCTCAGCTTCCGCAGTGACAGTCTGGAGAAGGTCAAAGCGAGCCTGCTGCTGGGCGATATCCCCTTCCGCGAAGCGCAGGATGCCATTGTAGTACCGGCGGAACAGGGCTTTAACCTGGCGCTGCGCTTTCATCAGTAAGCGCGCGGCGGCCTGGCGGTTGACTTGCGCCGTAATAACCTGAGAATGAGGAACCTCAGATAAAGGAACAGCTAAAAAGGAGTTTATCATCAAGGGTTCCCTCGGTTTTTTCTCTACGGCGCGCAAAAAATCCCTGCTTGCCGCCGCGCTGCTGCTGGTCGGCTGCGCCTCCGAGCCGCCAAAGTCGCTGGTGACGCCCTTTCCCACCGTGACGCCGTCGCAAAAAACGCAGCCTGCCCCCGCGCAGCAGCCAATGCGCGGCGTCTGGCTGGCGACCGTCTCCCGTCTCGACTGGCCGCCGGTTAATTCGGTCAATGTCAGCAGCGCGGCGCTGCGCATCCGCCTGCAGCAGCAGGCGTTGACAAATAAACTCGACAGGCTGAAAAGTCTCGGCATCAACACCGTCTTCTTTCAGGTGAAGCCGGACGGCACCGCGCTCTGGCGCTCAGATATCTTGCCCTGGTCCGATATGCTGACCGGCGCTATCGGTGAGGATCCCGGCTACGATCCGCTGGCGTTTATGCTGGATGAAGCGCACAAGCGCGGCATGAAAGTACACGCCTGGTTTAACCCCTACCGTGTCGCCGTCAATACCCGACCCTCGACGATCGCCGGGCTGAACCGCACGCTGACGCGCCATCCCGCCAGCGTGTATGTGCTGCACCGCGACTGGATCCGCACCGCTGGCGACCGTTTGGTGCTCGATCCCGGCATTCCGGACGCGCGCGACTGGATTACCAGTATCGTGGCGGAGGTCGTGGCGCGCTATCCCGTTGATGGCGTGCAGTTCGACGACTATTTCTATGCAGAAACCTCCGCCTCGCCGCTTAACGACAGCCAGACCTACCGCGCTTACGGCCAGGGATTCGCCTCGAAGGCGGACTGGCGGCGCCACAATACGCAGCTGCTGATCGAACAGGTTTCGCGCACCATCAAACAGCTTAAGCCGCAGGTGCAATTTGGCGTCAGCCCGGCAGGCGTCTGGCGCAATCTGTCGCACGATGCGGCTGGCTCCGACACGCGCGGCGCGGCGGCCTATGATGAAGCCTTCGCCGATACCCGGCGCTGGGTGCAGCAAGGGCTGCTCGACTATATCGCTCCCCAGCTTTACTGGCCTTTTGCGCGGCAGGCGGCGCGCTACGACGTGCTGGCGCACTGGTGGGCGGATGTGGTGAAGCCGACCCATACGCGTCTCTATATTGGCGTGGCGCTCTATAAAGTGGGCGAACCGTCGCGCACCGAGCCGGACTGGACGGTCGGGAACGGCGTGCCAGAGTTAAAAAAACAGCTCGACCTGAACGAGTCCACGCCAGGCATCGATGGCACGATCCTGTTCCGGGAAAACTACCTCGAACAGCCGCAGACGCAACCGGCGGTGCACTATTTGCAAAGCCGCTGGGGCCGCTGAGTTATCCGCGGGTGCGGATAAGCTTTACTTTATCCTCTGGTGGGTATAACTTCTCGTTTATCCGCGGGAGGGGATATATTCCCTCCCCGCCTTACCACAGGAGCAGCGATGATCTACAGCCCACAACAGCTGGCCCATCTGATCAGGCTTGAACGGCAGAAGCGCGGCTGGACGCAGAGCGACCTGGCGCGCCGGGTCGGCATCAAACAGGCCACCGTGTCGAACTTTGAAAATAATCCTGACAAGACTACGCTGACCACGCTGTTTAAGATCCTGCAGTCGCTGGAGCAGGAGCTGGTAATTCAGAATAAATCGACGCAGAGCGGCAAGGAGCTGGAGTGGTAATGGATCAGCTCAACGCCTGGATGAACGGCGAACGCGTCGGCACGCTGACGCGCCAGAAAAATGGCGCGCATATCTTTCAGTATGAGCCAGGCTGGCTGAGCAATCCGCTGGCGAGGCCGCTGTCGCTCTCGCTGCCGCTGCAGTACCCCGCTATCGCCTCCGCCAGCGTCATCAACTTCTTCGATAACCTGCTGCCTGATAATCCTCGCGTCAGAGAGCGCATTCTTAACCGTTATCGGGCGAAGTCGATGCAGCCGTTCGATCTGCTGCGGGAAGTAGGCCGCGACAGCGTCGGCGCGGTAATGCTGCTGCCCGTTGAGGCCGCCGCGCCCGATCTCTCTGTACGTTATGAACCGCTCGACGCCGCGCGGCTGGAAAAAATACTTTCGGCGTACCAGAGCGATATTCCGCTGGGGATGATCCCGGAAGAGCGCGACTTCCGCATTTCCGTCGCGGGCGCGCAGGAGAAAACCGCGCTGCTGAAAACCCCTCAGGGCTGGGCCGTCCCTCAGGGGCCGACGCCCACGTCGCATATCATTAAGCTGCCGATCGGCGAAATTAAGCAGCCTTTCGCGACGCTCGATATGCGCGACAGCGTGGAAAACGAATATGTCTGCCTGGCGCTGGCGCGCGAGCTGGGTTTTCGCGTGCCTGACGCCGCCATTATCACGGCCGGCAAGCTGCGCGCGCTGGCGGTAGAGCGATTCGACCGACGCTGGAGCGCTGACGGCGTCCGGCTGCTGCGCCTGCCGCAGGAGGATATTTGCCAGAGCCTCGGCCTCGCCTCCGCGACAAAATATGAATCTGACGGCGGGCCGGGCATTGCGGCGATCATGTCGCTGCTGATGGGCTCCAGCAATGCGCTGGAGGATCGCGACGATTTTATGAAGTTTCAGGTGTTCCAGTGGCTGATCGGCGCGACCGACGGGCATGCGAAGAACTTTTCGCTCTATATCGAGCGTGGTGGAAGCTACCGGTTGACGCCGTTCTACGACATTCTTTCCGCTTATCCGGTACTGGGCGGCACCGGCCTCAATATTCGCGAACTGAAGCTGGCGATGGGACTCACCGCGTCGAAGGGCAAGAAAGTGGAAATCGATAAAATCTTTCCGCGCCATTTCCTCGCCACGGCGGCAAGCGTCCGCTTCTCCACCGAACGGATGACGCAGATCCTCGCTTTCTTCGCGGAGGCGTTTCCGGCCGCCGTGGCGCGCGTCAGGGAGCAACTGCCCGCCGATATCCCGCCCGCAATTGCCGAGGCTATTTTCAGTAACGCGCTGAAAATGGCGGAGCGGCTTAGCCGGTAAAGGACGGAATAGCGTTTTTGCGTCCCTTGTGCGGTAATAAATAAGCAGCCGAAAAAAGACGCTTTTTACTACCGGCAAATATAAATAAATCCCGAATTTAAAGCAGAGTATTATGCGCGCGAACAATACATGCTTATCGACCGGGGTTTCCGACGAAAAGCGGCAGAATAGATGCGCCTGCAACAGTACACTACTGATTAACCAGGGAAACAGGTGATGCGAATATGCGCGCTGATGCACCAGCTAGCATAGCGACCTTTATCAACAAACAGCACAGCGGGTCATTACAGAATAAAACTGCTTAAATGGCCGTTAGCATTTGTCAGAACGAAAACGCCGCCGCAGGTAACCTGCGGCGGCGTTGCTGTACAGGGCCGAAGCTTTATCAGAAGCGATAGGTCGCCGATACCGAGAAGTTGCGCGGCTCGCCGTAGACGTTATAGGCGCCGACCCAGGTGTCATACTCTTTGTCGAACAGGTTGTTCAGATTGGCCTGCAGCGAAAGATTTTTCGACACATCATAACGCGCGAAAAGATCCACCAGCGCATAGCTGCCCTGACGCGCGCGCCACGTGCCGTTCCCTTCCGGCGCGCCGACATCCTGCCAGGTATGCGTCTGCCAGTCTACGCCGCCGCCCAGCGTCAGCTGCTCCAGCATTGGCAGGCGATAGCGGGTAAAGAGATTGAAACGGGTGCGCGGCAGCTGCGAGTTATAGGCGTTGCCGTCGCGATCCTCCGCCAGATAGGTGGTGCCGCCGAAGGTCATCTGCCAGTTATCGGTTAGCGCGCCGTTCAGTTCAAACTCGACGCCGCGGCTGACTACGCCATCTTTCGCTACGTAAGCGGTCGACTGCGATCCTGAAATAATCTGACCGGTGTCTTCGCCAACGTTGTTCAGCTCGGTACGGAACACCGAGAGCGTGGTGGTCAGACGGCTGTTGAGCCAGTCAGATTTCACGCCCACCTCGTAGTTTTTCCCGATAACCGGCGACAGGAAAGCCCCGCTGCTGTCGCGGTAATCCTGTGGCTGGAATACCGAGGTATAGCTGGCGTAGGCGGACCAGTTCTCTGCAAAGTCGTAAATCAGCCCGCCGTATGGGGTGATATTGTTCTTTTCCAGCTCCTCGCCGGTGGTCAGCGTCTGACGATTCCAGTTGGTGTAACGCGCGCCCAGAATCAGATGCAGCGGATCGGCGAGCGAGATGCGCGTCGCCAGATAGACCGATTTCTGGCGGACCGTGGTGCTGTCGTCGGTCAGCGCGCGCGAGCCCCAGCTGGTTTCCGGGAAATCGCCGTTAAAGGTATTGTAATCGCCCAGCTCGTCCGCCGAGATATTGGCCCAGGCGCTGTAATACTTATTCTGCTGACGACTGTAGTTAACGCCCAGCATCATCTCATGTTGACGGCCCAGCAGCTCATAGGGGCCGCTGGCGAAGGCGTCGACCGCATCGACTTTGCGCTTGCCGGTGTTATAGCCGGTTCCGCCCACCACCGGATAGTTTGCATATTGCGAAACGCCGAGGCCGCTGGTTTTATCAAAGTAGCCGTCAAGATAGAGCTGCTTACTGTCGAGGAACATCTCGTTATGCGTGCCGTTCAGCGTAAAGTCCCAGCCGTTGTCGAACGTCTGCTTGAGATTAACGAAGAGTTTCTTGTTCTCTTTATCGTTGTAGGCCCACTCCGGCGCAGTGTTATAGCCGCGACGGGAATGGATTTGCGTGCCGTCGGTGTACCAGCGCGGCGTGCCGCTCCACATCGGCGAGTCAGTATTGACCTGCGAGAACTCATAACCTACGGAAAGGGTCGCGGAATCAGTCAGGTCCGCGTCCACTACGCCATAGACAAACTGCTTCTGCGCGCCGTAGCGTTCGATAAAGCTGTTCTTGTCATCATAGCCAGCGACCAGACGACCGCGCACGCTGCCGTCGCTGTTTAGCGGGGTAGAGAGATCGGCGACATAGCGCTGTTTACCCCAGTTGCCATAGGTAGCAGAGACGCTGCCGGTGAATGTTTTGCTGTCAGCATGTTTCCGCACCATATTGACGGCGGCGGAGGGGTTGCCCGGCCCGGTCAGCAAACCGGTTGCGCCGCGCACCACTTCCACACGCTCATAAAGCGCCATATCGGACTGGGCATCGCCGAGATTCCAGCGCGAGGCGAAGGTGGTCGGGATGCCGTCGACCATAAAATTGTCGATAGGAAAACCGCGAGCGTAGTAAGTCGTGCGATCCATATCGCTACTCACGCCGGTAATCGCCGTGGTGGTATGCAGCACGTCATTCAGCGACTGAAGCTGCTGATCTTCCATGCGCTGCTTGCTGACCACGGTAACCGACTGCGGAATATCGCGTGCGGTCAACGCCATTTTGGTGCCCGCGCGGGTGATCGGCACACTGTAATCCTGGGCGGCCTGCTGTCCGGTGCTGCTGACGCTGGCGTCTACGTTAAGCGTCTGCTCGTCCGGGGCGGCCGTATCGGCGGCCTGAGCGCTTTGCGCGACGCTGGCGGCGATCAGCATGGCCAGCAGCGAGCGTTGCAGAGGGTGTTTCATGGCGCTGGCGCAACCGCCCTCGCACAGTTCCCTGACGCGGTGAACATCAAAAGACATCGCTGTTCCTCTTTATCATTATTAGGTGTGGCTGCCACTGGTTGCCGGAGCACAGGGCCTGTCCGGCTGTAAGACGTTGTACTGACGTGATCCTGTAATAAAGCAAATGAGAAATATACGCATTGCCTTTATCATTGCAAGCAATTGTTAAAAAATGCTGCAAAATGCCCATAGCGCGGCAGGGCATTAAAGCCACTGATAATTAAGGGGTTTAATCAGGAGTGAAGGCTGTAAAACGCGGGAGAACTGGAAGTTACCGGAAAGCGCACAGGTTGTGGCACAACCGGGCGGCATGCATTAACGCTGCCGCTCAGGCTAAGGGTCGGTATTTATCTGAACACATAGTCACCTTAAGCCGCTCTACTCTTTTCTGACACTTCCGCTATAACAGCGCTATTTCCGCGCCTGCAGTCGGGAATAAGAGAGAGACAGCGCATTTAATTCCATGATTAAACACTGACTAATATAGCAACAGGCTTCTGCCTGACAGAGAAAATTTATTTCATATTCACCGATAGTGGAACGACTTACGCTAATTTAGCTGCCGTGATGGTTTCGCGCGTCACTACCGCTGCGCCACGATATTTACCCCCTGACTTTCCCGCCCTGGGAATATTTCAAACATCAACGATAACGCTGCGAAAAGGCCCACTGTTTAACAAGCATATAACCCTCTGCCGCTTATTCCTGAGGCGCTGTTGAATAAGTGAAGCGTAAAATATCACCGACGATATAATGGCCTGAGCTGTACAAATGCCATTTTTTCAACCAGATAACAGATGAAAGATAAAAGAAGCGCCCTGCTTTATGGCATTATCACGGCCATTTTGCAGACGCTCATGCTATTCAGTACCTGCTGGCCGACAGGCTGTTTTATATTTGGTCTTGTTTTTTTATGCTAACGCATTAACCCAGACGGGTGAGCAACTGCTCTTTTCTTTTACCGGCTATATCTGTGCTTCAGCTTATTTCCTTTATCATTTTTTTACCGTAAACTGCGCGCTTTACATATTTTGATTCGTTAAGGGTTATATCCATGAGTGATGCGCTGAAAGCATTGAATAATCTTCGTACGCTGCGCGTTCAGGCACGAGAAATTGAGCTCGACGTGTTAAACGAAATGCTCGAAAAGTTCTCTGTCGTTGTCGCTGAACGCCGTGAAGAAGTGAATGCTGAGCAAGCCGCGCAAAAAGAAAAAGCGGAAAAACTGGCGTTGTATAAAGAGATGCTGATGAAAGACGGCATTGATATTTCCGACCTGGCCGATCTGGCGCAGAGCGAAAGTAAACCAAAAGCGAAACGCGCGCCGCGTCCGGCTAAATATAAGTTCACGGATGAAACCGGCGAAACCAAATTCTGGACCGGTCAGGGCCGCACGCCTTCGCCGATTAAAAAAGTGCTGGATGCAGGTGGCTCGCTGGACGAGTTCCTGATCTGATAAAAAAGGCGCTGATATTCAGCGCCTTTTTTTACCGCTTTTTACGCCCCGCCGCCCGACGGCGGTAAAGCGTCTCAACCATCAGACCGTCGGCAGGCCGAGGTTTTCACGCAGCGTGGCGTAGGCATACTCCGTTGGGAACAGGCCGCGACGACGCAGTTCTGGAATAACCAGCTCCACAAACAGATCCAGCTGCTCCGGCATGATGGCTGGCATAATATTGAAGCCGTCCGCGCCGCCCTGCTCCAGCCAGAGCTGGAAGTCGTCGGCGATATCTTCCGCGGTGCCGACGATAACCCGATGCCCGCGCGATCCCGCCGCGATAGCCGCCAGCTCGCGCAGCGTCAGGTTCTCGCGCTTCGCCATATCGGTCATAAGCTTCACGCGGCTCTGGTTGCCTTCGCCCAGCGGCACTTCCGGCACCGGGCCATCCAGCGGGTAGGTAGAAAGATCCATGCCAAAGCGCAGCGAGAGCTGTTTCAGCCCGTTGTCGATATCCACCAGCGTATTCAGCTTTTTCCACAGCGCTTTCGCTTCCTCGCGCGTGCGGCCGACAATCGGCATCACGCCCGGCATAATCACCACATGCTCCGGATTACGGCCCGCCGCTTCGATCTGCGCTTTCTGCGACTGATAAAAGGCCTGCGCCTCTTCCAGGCTGGCGGCAGCGGTAAAGACCACTTCAGCAGTTTCGGCGGCGAGCTTCTGCCCGTCGGCGGAGGAGCCTGCCTCGATGATCACCGGACGACCCTGCGGTGAACGCGTGATATTCAGCGGCCCCTGCACCTGGAAATGTTCGCCGACATGGTTGATCGGGTTAATCTTGTCGTTAACAAAGTATTGTCCCGACGCCGGATCCGGCTGTACTGCGCCCTCTTCCCAGCCTTCCCACAGCTTGTTCGTGACCTGCAGAAACTCGCGCGCCCGCGCATAGCGCTCGGCGTGGTTCGGCATATCATCGCGGCTGAAGTTTTTCGCTACGTCGGCAGAGAAAGAAGTCACCACGTTCCAGGCGGCACGGCCACGGCTGATATGATCGAGAGAGGAGAAAGTGCGCGCCATGGTAAAGGGATCGCTGAAGGTGGTCGATGCGGTAGCGGCCAGGCCGATACGCCGGGTGTTCACCGCGACCGCCGACAGCATGGTGAGCGGTTCAAGACGCGCCATGGTGGACGGCAGTCGATACATACTGGTTGCCAGCGCATCGCCGACGAAAAACAGATCGAAACGACCCGCCTCCGCTTTCTGCGCCAGGCGGATCAGCCAGTCGATATCAGTGGGTGCGCCCAGCTCTTCGGTCAGGCGCCAGCCGCTGACGTGATGCCCTACCGGCTGAACGAAAAGACCAAGACGCAGACGATTTTTTGCAGATGAACTGTCCATATTGTTTCCCTGATTGCGATAAGCGCCCTCTTTGGGCGTCGATAAAAATGATCGGTGGCGATAAGCGCTTTACCTGCGCCGCGCCCGGTTCGTCAGCGCTATAAAGGACGAACCCGCAGGTGCCAGAGTAGCGTGCATAGCATTTGCCCGTCCAGCCAGCACGCTGACGATATGCCCGCAATGAGAAAAAGCCGTGGCTGCCATTGTCTGCCGACCGCTCAGGCGGGCGGTAAGGCGAAGGCTAACACGACGTATCGAGTTGCTGGCTAAAAAACCCGCTTTAACAGAATGTTAGCGACGTTGCGTTTCACGCGTATCGGTAAGACATAGTACGACAACCGTTTATTCAGGCAACCTTATAACTGGCTCCCCTTATTCACAAATTTGCATAAGCTTAGTGATATTTCAGATATAGCCATCTGCGCCTTTGTTGCTACCCTCTGAGTTCTGCTTATTCCCAGGGAGACAGTGATGCGCTTTTTCCGTTATCCGGCGGCAAGGCTATGAGCCTGACCGGGCAGCTCAGCCAGCTTATTCGTCTGGCGCCAGCCGATACCTCCGCCCGTCAGCACGCGCGTCTAGGGGTACAGGATTTTCTCGCCGTAAGCTGGCCGGTGCTTAACCGGCAGGTGCCGGACAGCGGTTTGCCGCTGTTGCAGGGGCTCTACCGCGACAGCGGACCGGCATCGCGCGCCCTGCTGCTCGGCTATGCCGGACACGCGCTCGACTACGACGATTTTCACGCCGATTTCCGCGGTCATCCCAGCGTGGTTATCCTGCCAGCGCTGCTGGCGTGGGCGGCGGAAAGCGACAGCTTTGACGTGGCGCGTTTTCTGGATGCTTATATCACCGGCGTGGAGATGGCCGGTCGGCTGGGCCTGGCAATGACGCAACAGCACTATACGCTCGGCTATCACAATACCGCTTCGCTCGGCACCCTGGCCGCCGCCGCCGCACTGGCGCGCTTTACCGGCGCGGATGCGCGCCAGTGTGCGGTGCTGCTCGGCATCGCCGCCACCGAGGCGAGCGGGCTGCGCGCGCAGTTTGGCTCAGCGGTGAAGCCGTTGCACGCAGGCTTCGCGGCAGAGCGCGCGGTGCGCGCCGCACAGCTGGCGCTGGCGGGGTTCGACGGGCAGACAGAAGGCGTACTGGAGGCTTTTATCTCGCTGGGAAGCAGCAACCAGGCCCAAAGAGAAAAGCTCACTGAGGGCTGGGGCGCGCCCTGGCGTATCGCGGCGCCAGGCCTGGAGTTCAAGCCCTTCGCCACCTGCGCCGGTACGCACAGCGCAGCGGAGGCGACGCGCGAGATCCGCCAGCGCTGGACTGGCTCTGCGGCTGAACTGCTTAGCGCCATCGATCGCATTACCGTCGCATTTCCACCAGGCGGCGATATTGCCGCCTCGGTGCGGCAGCCGAAAAACGGCATTGAGGCGCGCTTTAGCCTGGAGTATGTCATTGCCGCCATGCTGATTTATGGCGACCTGCGCATGGCGGACTTTGCCGAAGGCGAGGTCAATCCACAAATTATGGCACTGGCGGCGAAGGTCACGCGCCAGCCTGATGAGAGTGCGCCGCCGGACGCGATTAACCCTGCGCTGCGCTTCCATGAGGTCACGCTGTTCCTCAGCGGCGGCGAAGTGTTGCGCCAGCGACGCACCCGCCAGCAGTCACTGGCGACGCCGGTGGATGTCGCGGGCAAACTGCGCGCGGCGCTGGTCGACCAGCATCCACTGCTGGCCAGCAGCGAGTTACGCGACGATGAAGATCTTCGCCACCTGGCGCAGACGTTAATCGCCAGGCTGTAGCGCCGCGTATTCAGCCTTCAGACGGCGTAAAGGCGGTGGCGCTGACCACCGCCTGCACGCCGGACAGATGAACCCTGCGCTTTTCCCGGCTTTCTTCCCCCCCTTCGGCGATGCGCCTCTTCGCATGTATGGTCGCATTCGCGGGAAGCGAGACTGTTCCTTTCCTGAACGCGCGCATGTGATTTAATGGGTTCAGCCTGCCTGGTTACCGATGTGTTAGCTAAAAAGCTCTCTCTGCTGCTCCATCGACACTCCCCCTCTTTTTATCCCCTCGCGGGCGGCACAACGCGTCTCGTTCTGGACTGAAATTTTTCCTGTTTGCTAATTAACCTACTGTGCAGAAATGTAAAGATGCTTTCACCATCTATACAATGATAATCATTCTCATTATCATGCGCATTTGCTTACATTGATAAACATATCAGGGAGAAAGATTAAGTGAATGTAACCTTCAATGTCAGAAAGCGTCCCGGCGCCCTGCTGATTGCCGGTCTGCTGAGCGCCACGGGCGTCAGCGCCGCAGAAGAGACAGAAGCACTGGCGGATGATGAGGCGATGCTGGTCACCGCTGAGCAAAAGCTGAAGCAGCAGCCCGGCGTGTCTACTATTACTGCGGAAGATATTAAAAAAAGCCCGCCGGTTAACGATCTCTCCGACATCATCCGTAAAATGCCCGGCGTCAACCTGACCGGCAACAGCGCCAGCGGCAGCCGCGGCAATAACCGCCAGATCGATATCCGCGGCATGGGGCCGGAAAATACGCTGATCATGGTAGACGGCGTGCCGGTCTCGTCGCGCAACTCCATACGCTACAGCTGGCGCGGCGAGCGCGACACGCGCGGCGATACCAACTGGGTGCCAGCAGAGATGGTAGAGCGTATTGAGGTCATCCGCGGCCCGGCGGCGGCGCGCTACGGCTCCGGCGCGGCGGGCGGCGTGGTGAATATCATCACCAAACGACCAACCACCGACTGGCACGGTTCATTCTCGCTCTTTACCAACCAGCCGGAAGACAGCAAAGAGGGGGCGACTAAGCGCGCCAACTTCAGCCTGAGCGGGCCGCTGGCGGGCGACGCGCTGACCATGCGTATGTATGGCAATATTAATAAAACCGACGCCGACGACTGGGATATCAATACTGCACAAAACGGCTCCTATGCAGCGGGCCGCGAAGGCGTGCGCAATAAAGATATCAACACGGTACTCTCCTGGAAAATCAATCCAGAGCAGATGCTTGATTTCTCCTGGGGCTACAGCCGCCAGGGCAATATCTACGCGGGCGATACGCAAAACAGCAACGGCAATAACAGCGCCAATGGGCTGGTGGAATCGCTGGTCGGCAGCGAAACCAACCGGCTTTACCGCCAGTCTTACGGCCTGGCGCATAACGGCATCTGGGACTGGGGCCAGTCAAAGCTGACCTTTAACTATGAAAAAACCAACAATACGCGTCTCAAAGAGGGAACCACAGGCAGCGTCGAAGGGATGATCAACAGCAACACCTTCGACACCAGTCGACTGGAGAGCTATCGCGGCAACGCGGAAATTAACTTCCCGCTCGACTGGCTACGCGAACAGACGGTGACGCTGGGCGCGGAGTGGAATCATGACAAGCTCAACGATCCCGCATCAATGCAGGGCACCAATTCGTCGGGGGTCACTATCGGCAGCGTCAGCGGCAACGCGGCGGATCGCAGCAGCACCAACAGCGCGACTCTCAGCTCGCTCTATTTTGAAGATAATATCGCCGCGACCGACACTACCGAAGTTATTCCCGGCATTCGCTTCGACTATCACAACAGTTTTGGCGCCAACTGGAGTCCGAGCCTGAACCTGTCGCAGGGGCTGGGAGACCACTTCAAGCTTAAGGCAGGGATCGCCCGCGCCTTTAAAGCGCCTAATCTTTATCAGTCTACCGAAGGCTATCTGCTCGCGACGCGCGGCAACGGCTGTCCGAAGAATATAACCTCGGGTAGCTGTTACCTGCTGGGTAACGCCGATCTTGAGCCAGAGGTGAGCGTCAATAAAGAGCTGGGTATTGAGTACACCCAGCAAGGCTATGTGGCGGGCATCACCTGGTTCCGCAACGATTACAAAAACAAAATTGTTGCCGGCAGCGAGATAGTTGGCAAAGCGTCCAACGGCTATAACATTTTGCGCTGGGAAAACGGCGGTAAAGCGGTGGTGGAAGGGCTGGAGGGCAACCTGACGGTGCCGCTGATCGAAGATACTCTCGAATGGCGCAGCAATGCCACTTACATGATTAAATCGGAAAATAAAGAGACCGGTAATCCGCTGTCGATTATTCCCAAGTACACCATTAACTCGCAGCTGGAATGGCAGATAACTAGCGATCTCTCGGGCAATATCAACTGGACAATGTATGGCCGTCAGAAGCCGCGCCAGTATTCAGAAACGCGTCTGGATACCAAAAGCGCGATGTCGCAGCGTGAAATCGGCGCCTATTCGGTGCTGGGCCTTAATTTCAACTACGATCTGACGAAGAGCCTGCGCGCCAATGCAGGCGTCAGTAACCTGCTGGACAAGCGTATCTACCGTGAAAACTCGGGCGCATCGACCTATAACGAACCCGGCCGCGCTTACTATGCCGGATTGACGTATACCTTCTGACGTCGCCCCTGCCGCCGTTGCCTGCTTTTACTGCGCGACGGCGGCTTTCCGCTTACAAGAACAGAGGTTAAGTCTTTCCTGCTTCGCTCAGCGCCTGCTCGAATGTTGCCTTTCCCGGCGCGCCCCGGTTGATGTTAATCACTCAAAATGGACGTAGCCTGGCCGATCGCCCTGCCTTATTTTTTTCCTGTTTTCACTCTCTGAGGAAGCAGGAAAAATGCGTCACAACACCTTTTATTCACCTGGCACCGCCGCGCCTCAGCTGGGCGTCAGCCCGCTGTCATGGGTTAATGAAGTGCTCCACCATCTGGGTGCAGGCACGACCGCAGAGCAGTGCCTGCGCGAAGCGGCACAGGCTGGCTTTCAGGGCGTAGAGCTGAGCCGCCTGTTTCCGCGCGACGCCGACGCGCTCAACCTGCTGCTGGGGCAGCACGATCTGCAGCTGATTTCTGGCTGGTACGACGGCTTTCTTACCGAGCGCAGCGTGGAGGCGGAGCTTGAAGCGGTGCAGCAGCACGCAACCCTGCTCAGCCGCGGCGGCGCGAAGGTGATGGTTTACGGCGAATGCGGATGGATGGCGGAAAATGCGCTTGATATCCCGCTGCGGCAGCGCCGTCTGCTGCCCGCCGACCGCCTCGAAGCCTATGCTGAGCGTCTGTCGCGCTTCGCTGAGGCGCTGCTGCGCAACTATGGTTTGCAGCTCGCCTTTCACCATCATCTGATGATGACGACGGAAACCTTCGATGAAATCGCGCTTCTGCTTAACGCCTGTTCGTCCGATGTCGGCCTGCTGCTCGATACCGGCCATGCCTGTGCGGCGGGCTTCTCTTACCCGCTGCTGATTGACGCCTTCGCCGATCGAATCTGCCATATCCATCTGAAAGATGTGCGCGCCGATCGGCTGCAGCAGGCGCGCGCCAGCGACTGGACCTTTAACCAGGCAGTGCTGAACGGGCTGTTCTGCGTACCGGGCGACGGCGACGTCGATTTCGCGCCGCTGTCGCGCTTTATCGCCGAGCGCGGCTATAACGGCTGGCTGGTGGTTGAAGCCGAGCAGGATCCCGCCATCGCGCCGCCGCTTGAGACGGTCACGCGTGCCCAGCGCTATGTCGCCCGTCATATTCTTCCCCAGGAGAGTCTCGCATGAGCAAAAAACACCTTAACGTTGGCCTGATTGGTTCAGGATTTATGGGTCAGGCGCATGCCGACGCCTGGCGTCGCGCCGCGCTGCTTTACCGCGATCTGCCGCTGCAGCCGCTGTTGCATACTCTTGCGGACGCCACGCCTGCGCTGGCGCAGGAAGCGGCGCAGCGATTCGGTTTCCGCCAGGGAACCGCGGACTGGCGGGCTATGGTGGAAGATCCCGAGATCGATATCGTGGATATCACTACGCCAAACAGTATGCATGTTGATATGGCGCTGGCCGCGATCCGCGCCGGAAAGCATGTTTATTGTGAAAAACCGCTTACCGTGTCGCTCGCCGATGCGCAGATGCTGGTGGAAGAAGCGGAACGTGCTGGCGTACAAACCTTTGTGGCATTTAATAATATTAAAACGCCCGCCGCGCAGCTGGCGAAACAGCTTATCGCGCGCGGCGATATCGGTACGCCGACGCGCTTTCGCGGCTGGTTCGATCAGGGATTTTTTAACGATCCTGAACTGCCCTGGAGCTGGCGCTGTTCGCGCGAACAGGCGGGTTCCGGCTCGCTGGGCGATTTAGGTTCGCACGTTATCAGCGTGGCACAGTATCTGATGGGCCCGGTTGAGAGCGTCGTGGGGCAGGAACAAATCTTTATCGACAGCCGTCCTGCGCCGGGCAGCGGCTCTGGCTATGGCGCGCAGGCCGATCGGCACGCCGCGCGCCTGGCGGTAGAGAATGACGATCAGTTTCAGGCGCTGGTGACCTTTGAGAATCGCGCCGGCGGCGTCATCGAGTCCTCACGCATTGCGGCCGGCAAAGTGTTCGGCATCGTCTGGGAGATTTCCGGTACGGCAGGCACGCTGATGATGGACGGTGAACGCTTTAATGAGCTAAAAATTGCGCGCTACGGCGACGATAAACGCGATCGCGGCTTTAAGACGCTCTATGCCGGTTCACAGGTGGACGCCTTTAGCGGCTTTTTCGGTTTCGATTTCGCGGGCGGCGGTCTCGGCTATTTCGACGTCAAGGTGATTGAGATTTTCGATCTGATTGGCGTGCTGAGCGGCGCGCGCGCGCCAGTAGCGGATTTTCGTTTCGGTCTCGAGAATCAACGCATTATCGAAGCGATGGTGCGCTCCTCTGCGGCGGGCAGGCGGATAAAGATTGCTGATTTATCCTGATGTAAAGCGAAGCGCGTAAGGTTATGATGCAGGCGCTGCGGGTCATGCGTCGTCAATATCCGCCGCGCCTTGCGGGAAAAAGCAGACAGATGCACAGGCGCGGGTTTCGACGCCAGGCTACGCTGAATAAACCCGTAATTCAGGAGAGAAAAGCCCGTGAAATTTGAAAATCAGGATGCGTTTAAACTGGCGGTGGCTTATATGGAGCGAAAAGAGAATGTCACCGGCATTACCGTCTACTTTAAATCCTTTATCGAGACCTATGTGAAATTCGATCGCTGGCTGAGCGCGGCCGATCCCGTACAGGCTGTCGAGGAGGAGAAAAAAGCGGCTAAAGCCAATCCGGATTCTCTGCTCTGACGCGTCGCCCGGCGGCGTAAGGCGGTCGGCTCTCCTTCAGCCTTAGTCTGTCAATATGGCATCCCTCGCCCGGCTCCGTCTGGGCGTTTTCACCTCTTTACAACAATGCTGTGACGCATTCGTCGCTTATCATCACTCTCCGTTTTATGCTTAACTTTCGCTCTACCTTTCTCAGTACGTGGTAAAAATGCACTATTTTAATGATCTAATGGGCTTTATTGAGGGAAATGTCGCCTTTTCAACCACCTTCAATATTATTATGCTGATCCTCGCCGGCATGATTGCGCATCTTGTCTGCAAGTTCTTCGTGGTCAAAGTCGTTCGCAAGGTCTTTTTCAGCGCCCATAAAAGCGACGTCCCGCTGGATAAAGATGTCAGGATATCGGAGAAGCTCTCCAACTTTATTCCTGTCATCACCGTCTACTATCTGTTGCAGTTTATGCCCGAGCTGCCCGAGCATCTGCAAATAGCCATCAGGACGCTATGCGGCATCCTGTTCTTCGTCTATTTATCGCTGTTCTTTAATGAAGTGCTGGAGATCGTTAACATCTCCTATTCAAAAAAGTCGAAGCGCAAGAATCACTCGATTAAAGGCTATATCCAGATCGGCAAAATCTTTGTGCATATTCTTTCGGCGATTATGATCCTGGCGATTATGTCGAATAAATCGCCGGTGATTATTATTTCGAGTCTGGGCGCGGCCGCGGCGGTTTTAATGCTGGTTTTTCAGCATACGCTGCTGTCGCTGGTGGCTAATATTCAGGTCTCCTCTAATGATGTGCTGCAGCTGGGAGACTGGATTGAGATGCCGGATAAAAATCTCAGCGGCGAAGTAACGGATATCGCGCTGCATACCATTACTATTCGCAACTGGGACAATACCATTTCCCGCATTCCCACCAAGAATTTTTTGACGGAAACCTACACCAACTGGCAGGCGATGTTTTCATCGGGAGCGCGTCGTATTATGCGCAGCTTCTATCTCGACCTCGACTCCGTCACTTTCGTCAATCAGGAGATGCTGCAGTCGATGGTGCAGCTGCGCGGCGTCAGCGAACCGCTCTCTGCGCTGCTCGACGGTCGTGATATCAGCGCCGTGGGCGATCGCTGGTTTATTGAAAACGGCATGACCAATCTTACCGTGTTCCGCCACTACCTGACGGCATGGCTGGCGCAGCGCGACGATATTCGCAAAGATATGTATATCGTGGTGCGAGCGCTCAAGCCTTCGCCCGATGGCCTGCCGATCGAGGTTTATTGCTTTACCTCGTCAACGCTGTGGGCCGATTATGAAAACTCGCAGTCGGCGATTTTTGAGTATATCTATGCGGTCGTCGGCCTGTTTTCTCTGCGCATCTATCAGCACCCTTCCGGCTCTGATTTCTGGCGTCTTTCGCGCCATCGCGCTCAGCCATCTGAAGAAAATCGCTCGCCTTACGCCTGAATACCTGGCGTTTCAGACAATTGCACCTTTTTCTTTCATTATGCCGCTGCGCGCAGCGGCACGCCCTGCAGCTTTGTTAAGTTCCCGAAAAACCGCACCTTTTGCTGTGATGTTCACTTGCGTAGAGAGAACCCCGGGCTACGCTTAAAGGGTGACTAGCTAGTCCTTTTATCTAATGGAACATTGATAGGAGTTCTGTCTATGACACAACAGAAGTACAGAGGCGGTGCTGGTAATTTTGCTAACGATCCGGAACGCGCAAAAGAAGCAGGCAGCGCAGGAGGCAAAGCCAGCGGAGGCAATTTCAGGAACAATCCTGACAGAGCCAGGGAAGCGGGCCGGAAAGGTGGCCAAAAAAGCCGTCGTCCGCCGGGTAATTCTGAGTAAGGTACCTTCAGGATGTTGTTCGCCATGGAATGGCGATTTTTCTTGCTCCTGTCCGTCCTCGCATAAAAAGGGGACCAGAAGTCAGGGATACGCCCCACCCGGCGCTTATCTCCGGCACTCGTAATGGCTTAGCTCTTGAAGGGGCTTAAGAATAGTCTCATAAAAACTTATGCTGACTTTAACCTTTTTTGCGCATGCGATTATTAGCCTGCTAACTTAAAGCCGCAAGCATTCAAGCGGCCGCTTCCTCTTTTCTGACGCTCCTCCCTGCTTTTATAGCTACACTAAATCAATCACCGGCTTTTTTGCCGCGCTGCTTTTACTGACGAGGTCAAGCTTATGCCGTCCGGACAGTTTTATATACTCGATAAGCCTGAGCTTTCTTTTAGCTGCCATTATCATCTCGACACCGTTGCCGATCGCGCTTTTGAATCGCGTATGCTGCTCGAGATCCAGAAAGATAATCAGCCGGTTGAGGCGTTTGCGCCGCTCAGCATTGGTCAGGATGTGGTGTTTGTTTCGCCCAGCGGCGAAGCGAAAAACCTTTATTTAATCAGCGAAACCGATACCCATTTTATTTTCTCTTCCCGAGCCTGAGGGCCAAACAGGCGTTTATATCGGCTCAACCCGCGTGAACGCCTGTACCGGGCATCACCTTATCAAGCCCGTTAGTCAGCAGCGTAAAGCACTGCAAGCACCTGCTCAGACAGGCTCTCCTTCTTTACAGGTATCGGTGGTTTCCGTATTGTCAGCAATGATGAGCCGGAGCGTTCCCGGCCATCCGCAGGAAAACCCAGAACGGCTTCATATCGCTGCCGGGACCTTGCTGCTAACGGACAATGACGAAGCTTTTACGCTGCAGGCGGGCTGCTCAGCTGTGGCGATATCGGACGCGCCGCATAGCTACACCTGCGCGAATGATATTCCGCTCGCTTTGCCTATGACGGCGCATGATAAAGCGCGCTGAACCTTCCATTAAACGAGACCAGGACCCTGCTATGTTTACCGGCCTGAGCGCTTTTCCCCTTACGCCCGTTACAGCATCGGGCGTTGACGAAAAAGGGTTTACCCGCATCCTTGCGCGTCTGACGGCGGCAAACGTTGACGCGATCGGCGCGCTGGGCTCGACGGGCAGCTACGCCTATCTGACACGACAGCAAAGAGCGCGCGTCGCCGCTCTGGCCGTCGAGCATGCCGATAATATTCCAGTGATGGTCTGCGTCGGCGCAGTCAGCACGGCTGAAGTGCTGCACCTGGTTGATGATGCTCAACGCGCGGGCGCCAGCGCGCTGCTGTTGCCGCCGGTCAGTTATCAAAAGCTGAACGACGATGAAGTTTTTGGCTTATTCGAAACGGTATCGCAGCACGCTTCGGTTCCAGTCTGCGTTTACGACAATCCTGCTACGACGCACGTTGAATTCTCCGTTGAGCTTTATCAGCGCATCGCCGCGCTGCCCGGCGTACGGTCAATTAAAATTCCCGGCGTGCCAGCCGATACGGATAAGGCGCATGCCCATATCAGGCAGCTGCGCGCGGCTCTGCCGCAGCGAGTCAGTCTTGGCGTAAGCGGCGACGCCTTCGCCGGGACGGGTCTCAATGCCGGCTGCGATCTCTGGTATTCCGTCTGCGGCGGTCTCTTTCCCCATACGGCGAAAGCGATCACCACTGCTGCCGCGCAGGGCGATGGTGCGCGAGTCACGCAGCTATCTTCGCGCCTGGAGCCGCTCTGGGCGTTGTACCGCAAGCACGGCGGCAGCATTCGCGTAATGGCCGCCGCCGCGGGGATACTCGGACTGACCGATCACGACGCGCTGCCTCGTCCACTTCAGCCACTTTCGGCCGCGCACAGGCGCGAAGTCGCTGAGATCATCGAGGCGCTTGAGCTGAGCTGATATTTTATCTTTTTTGCAGCAGCCAGCTTTTCCTGGCGGTAGGCCGGTTGCGCAATTATCCCGATTAACGCTTCGCTCTATTGTTAACGGGTTGCCTTTGTTTTTGCGCTTAAAAAGCGGTGTCTAAACAAAGGCAATTCATCTATACTTTTGGGGTTATTTTTAGCAGAGAGCAGTTACATGTATAGTGAATTAGAGAGCTTATTGCAGCAGGAGCTGGATCAAATTAACCGCGCTGAAAATCGCAACGACCGCCCCTATTTTGACGTTTCTTTTATTAAGCAATACCCGGGCCTTTATGGCTTAATGTGTTTTTTGTTTATTATCACTATGGGCGTGCTGCTTTACTCCTCCTCATTCGGCACTATTGAATATATTGTCTGCTGCGTAATATTCGCCATCTGTAATTTCTTTTTCTTTTTCCATATCAATCCTTCATATAAAGTAAAAGATATTGATAAAGGCGCGCTGAAAAACTGCTACACCGGCGACTGGTATATGGAAGTTCACGTACGCGAGGCCTTTATTCAATCGCTGCTTGCTGGCAACGTTCTTAGCGATGAAGAGAAGACGCGTCTGAAGAGCCAGTACGATAAAAAAGGCTATCTCTACTTCGCAGATATTTATCGTCTCCGGCGATAGCGGTCGTTTAGCGCAGGAACGGCCTGCAACCAGGTTTTCCTGTGCTAAGCTTTTTGCATATTTCGGGCGAGACGAGGAAATATGGAAAATCATTCACCAGATAAGATGACCAATATCGTTATTGGTGAAGCTGTCATGCAGTTAGTGAGTGCAGGTGCGGAGATCTCCTGGCGCGCCGTGACGGAAACGCTGCAGCGTCAGCTAAAAACAGAACAGGACAGTGAGCGCCTGATGGCGATGCGTCACGCCATCAATCAAGTGCATGATGAACTACGCGCTCATTACGGATCGCATGAATCGCTGTCGGGTCATCCTGCGGCTGAAAGATTGCTGCACTAAGACCGGCAGCTTTTGTTCGCCGTTCCCCTCTCCAGCCGCTCTCAGAAAAATCCTTTTATCTTTATAACGACTTTCGCTGGCGCGCTCGCGTGCCAGGCTTAAGACGCTTAACGAAAAGAGAACAGGAGAGAGCCATGAAAATCTGGATTGCCGTTTCCCTTGCCGCCGCGCTGAGCTGCTCCGTTATGGCGTCGCAGGGCCAGTTTGAAACTACCGCGCCGACGCCTGCAGGCCAGACGGCGCATCGCTGATCAAATGCCTTCGTCGTCCGGCGTGCGTCCAACCACGATTTCCAGGCAGTGGCGCAGGACGTCGAGCTGTACAACATCATTGGTGCTCTCCAGCTCAGCGATAAGATAGATAATGATCGCTTTGCTGGTCACTCGCTTTCCGTGGATAACAATATCGCGAATAGCAGCGTCCAGCACCCGGGATTCCGCCTCGAGACGATCGCCCGCCTCGCGAAAATGGTGAAGAATTTCGGCTTCGGCAGAGAGGGTACGCTGAGAATGAGTGTATGTTTGCATGAGCTATTCTTATCGTATGGCCTGCGAAATGAATAGCAGTGCCGTTAACAAGGATGTTAAGGTCAGGCGAATCCGTTGAAGCCTGAGCGTTAACCTGAATAAAAAATGATCGCCGCGAAGATGAGCGATTAAAAAAGCATACCGATAAGCTGGTGAAGCTGCTGCTCTTCTTCCGGGCCAGAAGCCAGCTCCAGGCGACGGATAAGGCGCGAGCAGAGCGCTTTTCGGTTAAGATTTTGACCGGCGCGCAGGATCTCCGTCACAACCTGACCCAGAGTTTCCTGCTGCGACGGTTGCGCAGCGTTGCTGATATAGCGAACTGTGTCTGAAATGACGACGTTATGGCGCATGGTAAATCCTCTGCGTTAACAATTGATTAAATAGTGCTCATCAGAGCCTGCAGTAAAGTTATACAACTCTTACAAAGTTGTACAGCCTTTACGAGGTTGTACAGGTCTTATTTTTGTGCAAAAAGTGCTTAATCTGTCATTACAGCTGCTTAACCATGCGTTAAAGCGGCGAAAAGAAGGTTTAGTAAAGTTGTACAACTTTACAGACAGGTAACGAAAAGGCGGATAAAGCGGGTGTCTTCCCTGACAACGATCTCCAGCCGGGACGCGTCAGACGCGCCCGATAATGAGGTTATCTTTCATCGTCGTTTTCCGACCGGAGCCGAATAACGTCTTCGCTGTGTCTTCCCTTATCTTCCCGACTCGCTACCGTCAGCCAGTGCAATTCGGTACGATCCCGGTTGTCATGATGCTGATAACGCTTTAGCCAGCGTCTGGCCTCCGTGATTTCAGTGAGCCTTGCGGCACGCGTTTCATTTTCCGCCATCAGACTAAGCTCAGCGATGAGTGTCTCAACGCTTATTTCCTTCTCACCGAGAGCCAGGCTGATAACCGCTTCGCCAATAATGGCGTGGCCTATCTCATCGTTGCGAAATAACACGTAATTTCCTCCTTTTCCGAATTTTGCATAACCTCATTTGTCAGTTTAGTGACCTGGGAACTTGTACACATTTATTATTTTTGTAAAGAAGCGGCTTTTATCCCGAAAAAGAGATCGGCAAGATGAGTCCTAAATTCAGCAAAATATGTAACTCCACGTAAAGCGAAGCGGTAAAGCGGAAAAACCTGATACTTTAAATTTAATTAACAGCAAATACAGTCAGTTGCATTATGGATAATCATTAACTTTTACCTCTACCCCTGGGGGAAATTGGCTGAATTTCCTTTTTTATTTAGCTTTTATTGGCAGAACAGACCGCTTTAATCCTGTTAACGCACAAATTAATCAGCGTTAATTGGCGTTGCCCTGCCTGTAGCTGTTAAGGTGACGTCGACAATCACGAAACCGGAGCATTCATGCTTACAACAATAATTTATCGCAGCCACATCGCTGACGAGGTTCCAGTCAAATCCCTGCCGGGTATGGTGGAGAAGGCAAGCCTGCTTAACGCCTCACATCAGGTAACGGGTATTCTGCTGTTCAACGGCACCCACTTTTTCCAGATCCTTGAAGGACCGGAAGCGGGCGTGCTGGATATCTATGGCAGAATCTGCAACGACAAACGTCACCATAACGTAGTGGAACTGATGCGCGACTATTCGCCGTCACGCCGTTTCGGCAACGCGGGTATGGAGCTGTTCGACCTGCGCGAACACGATCGCTCAACCGTGCTGCAGGCGGTGCTGGATAAAGGGACATCGCGCTATCGTCTGACCTATGACGATCGTGGTTTGCAGTTTTTGCGCACCTTTGTCGAATCGCGCGAAAAAGAGAATTATTTTGAAGTGCCGCCGGTTGAATACTGGGATTTCATTGCCGATCAAACGGGCGCATCAGAGGCATGGCCGGTCGATCGCGGCGTGACCTTTAAGCCGGTTATCGACCCGCTGGGTCGCCAGGTGACGGCGATCGAAGCTATCGCGACGCTCGGCGACGGCACGGCGCTTGAAGGCTTGCCAAAATATCAGGCGAGTCTGAATGCCGCCAGACAGGCCTTCGCCCAGGCGGGCAGAGCCTGCCCGGAAGGCATGCCGCTCTACGTCAGCCTGCTGCCAATGACGCTGGTAGCGATCCCCGAAGCGGTGCGCATTATCGTGGATGAAATCCGCAGTGCCGACCTGGTGCCGGAACAGGTGATTATCGGCGTCAGCGAAACTGAGGTGATTTCTCAGCTCGATGCGTTTTCGATCGCGGTAAGACAACTTAAGGAAGCGGGCATCAGTCTGTCGATCGATAACTTCGGTGACGGTTCGGCAGGACTCTCGATGCTGACGCGCATACAGCCTGACCGCATTCGTATCGACGCGGGTATTATTCGCGATGTGCATCGCAGCGGCCCGAAACAGGCGGTAGTGCAGGCCATTATCAAATGCTGCTCGGCGCTGGAAATTACCGTCATCGCCGCCGGTATCGAGCGTCCGGAAGAGTGGATGTGGCTGGAAGCAGCGGGCGTGATCAACTTCCAGGGCCGCCTGTTCAGCGATACCGGCGCCGCCGTCGCCTGGCCGGAGTTCCGCGAAGCTATTTAACGGACTGTATGTTGAGCAGGGATGCTCGCGCACTGTCTCTCCCCCTCACTGCAACAACGCCCCCCTTTTTTATCACCTGCAGACTCAGGTATGCTGCTGCCTTACTTTCGTTTGACAGGAGTCGCCGTGACAGAAAAACGCTACTACAACAGCGATGCGCTTGAAACCGAGACCAGCGTAATAAGCTGCACGCCTCAGGGCGAAGATCGCTTCTGCGTCATTCTCTCCGCGACGCTGTTCCATCCTCAGGGCGGCGGGCAGCCCTCTGACAGAGGCACCATCAACGGCGTAAACATGCTGCAGGCGGTGCAGGATGGCGATGAGGTTGTCCATTTCACCGATGGCGCGCTGGAAATCGGTCCGGCGCATTTAAGGGTGGATGCTGACCTGCGCGCGTTCCATTCCCGCTACCACTCAGCCGGTCATCTTATTGGCCTGGCGGGGGAAAAATATGGCTGGCTGGGAATAAAAGGCAACCATAAGCCGGGTGAAGGACGCATCGTTTTCGAACCCGCTGGAGCCTTACTCCCCGTCACGGTTGACGACCTCACCGCAGATGTGGCGGCGCTGGTTAAGCGCGGCGACAGACGCGCCATCAGCGAAGCAGCAGGCAAACGCCTGGTGACCTGGGGCGATCTCAAGCCTTACGCCTGCGGCGGCACCCATGTGCTGAATACGGCGGAGATCGGCACCATTCGCATCCTTAAGATCAAAGAGAAAAAAGGCCAGCTCTCCGTTCAGTATGAACTGGATCGCTAACCCCAGGCGCGGCCTGCTAACTAACGCGCGTCGGCAGGAACGGGCGGATGCGCGGATGCGGCATCGATCTTAACCGGCACGCCTTCCCGCGCGGAACGATAGATCGCCTCCATTAACAGATGATCCTGCAAGCCCTCCTCGCCCGGCGTGTTCGGCGTGCGGTCATGCAAGACGCAGTCAGCGAAGTGGTCGATCTCCAGCGCGAACTGGTTTTGCGGCGCGAGCCGGATCTCACTCATCTGCTCCTGGCCATCCTGAAGCTGGGCCACATAAAGACGTTGTCCCTGGTAGGCAAACGCATTTTCCAGCTCAAGCGACCCTTTCTCGAGACGAATCTCCATATTTTTGCACTCATGCGCGCCGTAGCTGGTCGCGCAGTTAGCGATAGCGCCTGAAGGAAAACGCAGCGTAAAGGAGAGGGTTTCCTCTACTTCTTTGTAGCGCTCATCCCCTACTGGATTCACTATCTGCGCGTACACCTCGGTGGGATCCTCTCCCAGCATGGTGCGCACGCCATTAAGACAGTAGAGGCCGATATCAGGCAGCGCGCCGCCACCTGACAGCGCGGCGCGAACGCGCCACTGATCGCCCGAGCCGTGCACCTGTGTATTGGTCGCATGTATAATGCGCGGCGCGCCAAGCTCGCCAGACTGGGTCAGGCGCGCCGTCTCAAGGTTAAACAGCTCATACTGGCAGCGGTAGGCGATCATCAGCCTGACGCCAGCCTCCCGGCAGGCTGCGATCATCTCTTGCGCCTCCGCCGAGGTGTTCGCCATAGGCTTCTCGCACAGCACATGCTTGCCTGCTTTTGCCGCCGCCAGCGCATGATCGCGGTGCAGGCCATTGGGCGTCACGATATACACCGCCTCAATCTCGCTGTTTTCCGCCATGCGCGCCATCTCGTCGTAGCCATAGATGGCGGCCGGATCGATGCCATATTGCTCCGCGACGGCGCGCGCCTTTTCTGGATGTCCGGAAACGAGAGCAACCGGACGCGCAAGCTGACTCTGGCGAAAAGCGGGCAGGATCTGATTGAGCGTCAGACGTCCCAGCCCGACAATCGCCACGCCCAGGCGTTTTTCTGGCGCGCGCAGCGTTTGCGGCTGCGGCTCAGGTCGATCGCCCGCGCCTTTCCAGTTTTCAAAGGTAATACTCTGCTGTTCAACACGGCCGATATCTATCGGCTGCGGCGGGAGCGGTTTGCCCGCAACGGGCAGCTGTGGGCCGGTCGCGGTTCCTGGGCCAGCAGATGCGAACTTCGGTGATTTATGCGACATAGTGCCTCCTTTTCAGGCGTCCTGAGTGGTGAAGCATCGCTCAATGGCACTAAACAGGCTGAACGCAGCCAGCATCAGCGACCAGATAGCGATAACCAGTAAGGCGAATGGGGGAAACCGGGCATCAAGCAGCGCGCCTGCCCAGGCTGATAACAGCCAGACCAGCCAGCGAAGCGCCAGCGGCGCGGCCGTGGCAACCTCTCCTTTGGCCAGGATGCGGCCCAGTCTGACCAGCGTGCCAGTCATAAAGGTCACGCCAGACTCCTGGCTGCAAACCTGGTTGAGCGCGCCCATCGCCAGAGCGATAAGCACCACCAGCGAATAAGGGTAATCAGGCGCGCCGGCAGGCCAGGCGACAAAAAAGAGCAGCGCGACCAGCGCCAGCAGAACGGGTGCCCGTCGGCCAGCAAGCCGGTTGCCAAGCCAGGCGGTAAACGTGGTGCTGATAAAAAAAGCGAATATAATGCCGAGCAATGGCAGCGCCTTGGCAACATCGCCCTGCTGGAGAGACTGCGCCAGTTTGCTGGTATCGCCAGTAATATAGACCGCCAGAAGCTCTTTACTGTGTTGATAAAGCAGGGAGTCGGTCAGTCCGGCGACGGTGACCAGTAGCAGGACAAAGGCGTGGTACAGCACCTGTGCAGAGGCAGGTTGAGTATCGCGGAGTGACGGCATAACGCTCCAGATTCTGGCAATAACGCATAGGGTTAATATCCAGATATAGGCAAAAACGGAGCGTTAAGCCAAACGGAGCGCAAGAAAAACGATGTATCCAACGGCGCGACCGCCCTTTCAAGCGGCAGCCTCCGCCACTCTTTTCGAGCGACTAACCTATTGTTTTAAAAAGGGACTGTACAGGCAGTGCAGATGAGTCAGGATCAAGGTAAACCATGAAAACAGGCGCTGAAGAATCGAAGCTTAATCAGGCTCTCTGGTATCGACATTTCGGTGAGCCTGAACAGGTTCTCTCTCTGGAAGCGGCACCGAAACCGCCTCTTGCCGCGGGCGCTGTCCGGGTTAAAATGCGCCTCGCGCCGGTTAACGCCTCTGATTTAATTCCAATAACCGGCGCTTACCAGCACCGCATCGCGCTGCCGCAAATCGCTGGCTATGAAGGCACAGGCGTCGTCACCGAAGCGCCTCACTCCCACGCCTTTCTCCTTGGCAAACGCGTGCTGGCCCTGCGGGGCGAAGGAACCTGGCAACGCTTTACCGACGTCCCTGCCGACAGGGTGATCAGGGTGCCGGAGAATATAGACGACACCCTGGCCGCGCGCGCTTATATCAATCCCCTTGCGGCCCGTCTGATGCTCGACCACTTTTCGCCCGCGGGTAAACACCTGCTGCTTACGGCGGCTGGCAGTGATTGCGCGCTGCTGGCGGGACAGTGGGCGCTTAAGGCGGGCGCGCTTTCCGTAACGGGCGTTCATCGTTCGCCGGTCCATGCCGTGCGGCTGGAGGCGTGCGGCATAACGCCGGTACAGCAGGACGACAGCGCAGCCCTGCACCACTATGCTGCCCGCGCCGCGCTGGTATATGACGCGACGGGCGGCACGCTGGCGGAAGAGATACGGGAAAGGATGCCGACATCCGGCCAGTTTATTTCTTACGGCCTGCTCTCCGGTCAGGCATTCCCTCTGCGCCAGGCTCTACCGCGCGTTCACTGGTTCCATATCAGAAACTACCTTCCGGCGATGGACGCCCAGGCGTGGCAGGCTATCTTTGCTCGTCTCTGGCCAGCGCTGGCGCAAAGCATAACAAGCAGCGCAACCTGCTACGCCTTCGACGACTGGCGTGCGGCCATTACAGAGTGGCGTTCCGCCGGGAGAACCAGCAAGCCGCTGCTGCGTTTTGCATAAGTCAGCGTGGCTGGCGTTTCAGGCCTGGCCGTTGAGAAAGGTTTGCTTAAGCAGCAGGCAGCCTGATGTTGTCTACGCCGCCGTATCGTCATTCTGCGCTTCTCGCGATCGCTCCTGATAGAGTTTATCGGTGCCCAGCCGTTTAACAGCGCGCTCCCAGTGCGAATGCCGACAGTAGCGGCACGCTTCCTCGGGTGCCGACCGCTGTTCAATAACATAACCGCAGTTGCCGCAGGCGTAGCTGTTATCCACCAGGATGCGCTGGTCAAACTCTTTGCTTTGACCCGGCAGGATCCACAGTCCGGAGCGCGGCTGTCGATAGCGCAGCAGGCTGACGCGTCCAGACGGCTCCAGCCAGGCACGCCGCACTTCGCCAAGGTGCTGAATATCCAGCGCGCGCAGTTCGGAAAAAATGCGCGCGCGGGAAAGCTCTGCGTGACGCAAATGCTCCTGCGCCAGCCTGCCGTCCTGCACCAGCATCGTGGCGTCGCCCTGACTGAGGATCTCCATCTTATGCGAGCGAAAAGTGAGCCAGGAAAGCAGGCGAAAGCAGCCTACCAGCGTCACCAGCAGCACTACGGTAGGCAGAATGCCCTTTTCCGGAGTCTGGAGCGGCGCGCCGATGGCGGCACCGAGCATCACCATAATCGCCAGCTCAACGATGCTGAGCTGACCGGCAAACCGGCGTCCCATAAGACGCAACACAATCAGCAGCGCCAGATAGATAATGACAAAACGCAGCAGCACTTCGAAAGCAAAGCTCCAGGGCGCTTCGCCAATCAGCCACTTATGCAGCATTTCCATAAACGGTCAGTCCTCCAGCGTAATGGATGCGGGCGCCCACTGCCTGGCTTCGCAGGCGCGACAGTTTTCCTCAAAGCCCGCGCTTTCTAGCTGGCCGCAGCGCGTACAGACGCAGTGTTCGCTGTCACGCATCGCCTCGCGCAGTTCGCTGTCTCTTTCAGGCACAATAGCGAGTCCGGCACCCGGCGTGTCGCTCCATACCAGCGTCAGGGCGCCCGAAGGTTCAATATAGACCCGGCTCAGCTGACCCAGCTGCTGCACGCCGCGTCCGCGCAGCAGCGAAAAAAGTTTTTCACGCGACAGCGCGGTAGACTGCAGCGAATCAAGATCGAGTCGGCCTTCGCTCAGCGCCACGCTGGCGCGGCCTGTTAAAAGCTGATCGAGGCGACGGTTACGCACGCTGAGCATGCCGAGAAGATGCTGCAACGCGACGATACCGCCCACGATCAGCAACGGCGGCAGCAGGCCGCGTTTTTCATCCAGCAGCGGAACGCCGATGGTGCCTGCCAGCGCGATCACAGCAGAAAGCTCAATCAGCGTATATTGCGAGGCGACGCGCCTGCCCAGCAGGCGCATGGCGAGAATAATCAGCACAAAAAACAGAACGGCGCGGCCGACGACTTCCAGTAAAAAAACGGGCGGTGTCTGTCCCAAAAAAATGCGTGTCATATCGGACAGAAAGATCTCATCTTGCTTCATCACAACGTCCTCAGCGAACCAGCAGAATGATGAGTATAAATGCTTTTTTTGACCTGCCGCCGTTATCGCCTTTCAGAGATATCGACAGAACGTTGCGTTCCTCACAGCGAAAATCGGTGCCGCTGCGCTATGCTAAAGCAGTAACACACAGCAACGTGTTGCCTACGAAATCAAGAAACTAAAGACACTCTCTGCTGCCCGCCTTGCGCGGGCTTTTTTGTCTGGCGGGTGGCTGGCCGAGCGTTACCGGCCGATGCAGGCAAGGTAATCCGCCGCGCTGCTGCAGGAAATATGCGCGTTTATGCGCGCCATCATGTCGCTGAAAAAAGGATTTGAGGTGGCCCGCATAAAGGTTTCCGGCCCTACCGTCAGGCTGTCGGTTTCCCCGCGCAGCGAGATCATGCCCAGCGAGATGCCATAGCGGTTCGGCTCGTCGGGCTGTTCGCCATAGAGGGCGTCGCTCAAAGGGAAAGGCACAGCGATATGCGATAAAGAGAACATATCCTGCGGCCATGGCAGGTTTAACGGTTCTACCCGCTCTGCCGCCTCACCCGCCGGGAGAGTGCGAGCGACCGTCTCGTATGTATCAGGCGTCCGGTTAGTTATCACCACGCTACGCCAGGCGCGCGGCGCGGCAGGCAGCAGACGACTGACCGCCGTGGTGAGAGGCGCGCGGAATAACGCGCTCATATTGGCGGCCTGATTGATATCGACGATCACCAGCGTGCTGCCGTTGCGCGGCAGATAACGATAAAGCGCATCGACAACCGCGCGGGTGCTGACCGTGGCGTCCATGACCGACTGAAAGGTGAGCACAGGCGCAAGCGCGGCAAGCTGCCCACTGTTTGACGCCTGCACAATTTGCGCCTGCAACGACTGCGTCAGCAGCCAGGACTGACGCGCGGCGTTGACAGGAAAAGAGTTATATTTAAAAGGGTTATATTCGGGAAGAACGTTAAGCCAGGCCGCTCTGGCAAAGGCAGGAAAAAGTGCGGGCCAGCCCGCAATCCCGGCAAAGCGGGCATAGCCGGTGACGCCGATCATCGGCGACAGCAAAACGATCTGCTGCGGCGCGCGCAGCTGGCGATCGCTCAGGCTATCCAGGGCATACTTCATCGCCAGCGCGCCGCCGTTTGAATAGCCCACCAGATGAAGCGGTCGTTGCGCTCCCGCCAGGCGAGTCGCTTCCCGCACAGCCAGCCGGGTCGCCGCCATCCAGCTCTGCCAGCTTACCGCCGTGAGCGATCCTGGCGCGGTACCATGTTCCGGCAGACGCGGCGCAACGGCAACAAACCCTCGCTGCCGATAATCTTCTGCGAGATAGCGCACGCTATAGGGCGAATCGGTAAGACCATGCAACAGCACCACCGCGCCGCGAATTTCACCTTTGGGCATCAGGACAAACGAACGGTTCCAGTCGGTCTGGAAATGCGCCGGGTAGACCGCGCTGCCCGGGTAAAAGCGGTTCAGGGCGTTTTTATCCCCCTCGCTCAACGCATCGTTAAGGTTAACTTTCATATCCTGAAAGATGCGCGCCTCCTGCCGCTGGTAATCGGCAAAGCTGGCGCGGTCCATCTCAGCGGGCGTCATCTCATCAGCAACCCAGCTATGCCAGAGATGCAGCGGCGGCCCCTGCTCCGACTGATAAATCCGACCGATGAAAAAAACCAGCAGCAGAACGGCGACGCCGATAGCGGCTCGTCTGGCCAGCGTTACGATAGTGTGAGTGCGCGCCATCTGATTGTCCCTTTGTCAACTGACGCCGATTCTGCAGCAGAAGGGGCCGCACAACCAGAGCAGCGCCGCTTTTTTAACGTTTAATCGCGACGGCCACCATAAGCCCGCCGAACGCCAGACCGGCTGCTGCCAGCAGCAGCGCAGGATGCAGCGAGTGAAACAGCGTTACGCTCGCCGACGACACCAGCGGGCCGACCAGCTGTCCAGTCGCATAGCCTGAGGTCAGCACCGCCACGGTTCGCGCAATGGCACCCTGCGAGATATCGCGCGCAAGACGCATAGTGAGCTGCATTATCGAGAGAAAGCCCAGGCCGGTCAGCAAGGTGGCGATAAGCAATCCTTTCACATCGTGAAATATCACCACGCTGGCTACGCCCATCGCCTGCACGATCATCGAGGCCGCCAGCGCATGCTGGGTATTCAGACGTGAAGCGAAGGCGATAACCAGTAAAACACCCGCCACCGCAGCGAGACCAAACAGCGGCCAGAAGAGCGCAGCCTGATTGCCGCTGGTAAAAAAGCTATGCGCCATCTGGGATAAAAAGGTCGCGGGCAAAATATAGCCAAAACCCGCCAGGCTATAGGCTGCCAGCAGATATTTCAGGTTGCGGCTGAACGGCTCCGCCTTAGTCGGCCGGACTGAAGCGGGCAGGCTCCGCGGCAGGCGGCTAAAAATAAGCAGCGCGGCGGCGGCGGCCGTCAGTCCGTAGACAAACCAGGCCTGGGAAGCGTGCAGGCCGCATGCGGCAATGCCCCATGCCAGCAGACCGGTTAACGTGATGCCGATGCCGGGGCCGGTAAAAACCGCAGCTGAAAGCCGGGGCGCCTGATGCGTCGCCAGCGTCAGCTGCGTCCACGAGGTCACGATAATCAGCGCCCATGCGCCACCCACGCCGGAAATAAAACGAAACAGAGACTGCAAAACAAAATTCCCGGTCGTGGCAGAGAGTAGCGTCACCACAACCGTTGCCGCCAGGCCGACCTTTAAATAAGCCGCATGATGTTTTTTTAAACGGCTGACGTGAAGTGCACCCAGTAAGTAGCCGATATAGTTCATCGCCGCCAGAATACCTGCGCTGGAGAGCGTTAACGCCCCTTCTTTTATCATCAGGGGGATTTGCGGCGTTAAAGAGAAGCGGCCAATTCCCATCACCGCCACCAGCGTCAGAATGCCGGTCAACAGCGTGCCGATGGCGCCCGGCGGGCGATGGCTCAAATGTTCCTGCTCAGATAAAGGTTGAATCGACATATTTTGCTTTTTGCTCGCTAAGTCACTTAATCTTGCGGCCATAATAAAACCGCAGGGCTTAGCCAAAAATGGGGCGAATTATCCTATGACCAGAGGTCATACCCAGGAGTACAAATGACGCGCAATGAGAATGTGAAAAATTTTCTGGTTCATTACCGCGCGCGCGTTAATCCGGAAGATTATGGGTTCAGCAACCGTCATCGCCGCGTACCGGGCCTGCGCAGAGAAGAGGTCGCCCAGCTCGCCGCCGTCAGCGTCAGCTGGTACACCTGGCTGGAACAGGGCCGCGACATTCGCATCTCCTCTGCAGCGCTGCAGCGCATTGGCAAGGTGCTTCAGCTCTCCCCCACTGAGCAGGATTATCTCGACGCCCTGATTTTCGGTAAGAGGAACACGCCGGCGATCAATGCGGTTATCCCATGCGAGGTAACGGCCATGGTCGATGCCCTGTCGCCACATCCCGCGTTTATTCGCCGCGCCAATATGGACATTCTTTACTGGAATGAGGCGGCTCGCGTCCAGATATTCGACTGGTCAACCATTCCTGAAGAGGACCGCAATTCCCTGAAGCTGATTTTTATTAATGATGGGTATAAAAAGAAAATTCATGACTGGGACCAGGCGGCCAGACACAACATCGCCGCGTTCCGCGCCTATTACGCCGCCAGTAATCATAGCGAAGAGTTTGAAAAGGTGATCCGCGATCTTACTGCGCGCAGCGAGCTGTTCCGCACAATGTGGCACGTTCAGAACGTCAATAAAGTCGGCGCCGGAAATAAAGCGATCATCGATAACGACGGAAAGATAAATCATTACACCTATACCGCGCTGGAGGTAGAAAGCGCGCCGGGCATATTCCTCATTTTCTATCTTGCGCGTGACGCTTAACGTCACGCTTTTTCTGCAGAAAAAACAATTTTCCGCGCGCGTCCGAAGCGGTTCACTCCGCTGTCGGGCCGCCGCTTGAAACTGTGCGCAGCAACACACCGCCTTTTTTAAAATCATCCATAGTTAAAGGTTTAATTAAAAAGAAAGGCGTTATTAATAATAGTTCCAGCATCTGGTAAATAACCCGCCCTCTCATATACTCATATTAAGCCCTGAGGTGTAGCAATTAACCCTCTGGCAAAACAACCGGCCTTGCATTATTCAGATCTGACGGGGAGCTTTCCGATGCGTAATAATAAGTTACCGCTGTTGATCGCCCTATTTCTCTTATGCGGCTGCCAGGTAACGCCGCAGGAGACAAGAATGAAATCCGCTGATTTTAATCAGGTTAGCGATAAAAGCGCCGGACAGTTAAGTGAATGCATCTATCGCGGCTGGTCTTCCACCGACGTTGTGCAAAAAGATAATACCACGCACCTTGAACATGAAAACGAAAGGGTGTCGGTGTATACCTGGGAAGACTCGATGTTCGCAGATATCTATACGCGGCGGGGTGGATCGGAGGTGCGTTTTTATAAAACGTTTAGCATGGGGCCAGAAGTACTCGCTGACCGAAGCCGAATCGTAAAACGCTGCGCCTGACAGGCGCGCCCACGCACGGACGCGCTGCAGTTAACAGATGAGCATGCAGAGTATGAATAAGATGCGCGCTTATTCATACTCGTTATTTTGTCTCTCTCCTCGCATCAGCCAGACTGACGCAGCCCCTTTTAACGGCCCGCTAGCGGCGGCCTTTAATGACCGAGGCCTTCCAGCTGAAATCGCTGACTTCGCTCTCTTTCATCGCTTCCGGTTTTTTTCTGCGCGTCGGCGCCTTTTTAGCTTTATCCGCCCGGGCTTTCTCTTTAGTCAGCTTAACGCTCATGATCTGCTGCCTGGCTTCGGCGGTAAACTCTTTCTCTTTCTTTGCATCAGGCTCTTTGCCGGTGCGCTGGCGATACTTCTCTGTTAAACCTTTTAAAACGCCTTCAACCGCCAGCCGCTCATCCGCGTCGAACTGGTCGATGGAGATCATCTTTTTATCGTTCATAACGTACCGTCCTGAGTGAATTCGCAGCGATGAGTGTACTCTGAATAGCCTTTGATTGCTGCTGCTTCGGCTTTCTTGTAACCTTCGCGCTCTATATAAAGAGGAATTTTCATGACCGATCATCGCGCTAAAGACCCGCTGCACGGCGTCACGCTGGAGATGCAGGTAAATGCGTTAGTGACGCGCTTTGGCTGGCCGGAACTGAGCAAGCGGATCAATATCAACTGCTTTAAGAAGGATCCGAGCGTTAAATCCAGTCTGAAATTTTTACGCCGTACGCCCTGGGCGCGCGCCGAAGTTGAAGCGCTTTATCTGGAATCGCTGGATAAGCCCGCAGCCGAAAAAAACAGCGAACCTGCGTTTAATCCCTGGACTGCCGGACGGGATAAGTAAAGTGTCCCGTCATCAATAAGCCAGACCGCGCCGGGTAAAGGCGTTGCTCTGTTTATCTTTCCCGTCTCGCCGTAAATATTTAGCGCGGCAGGTGGGAAGTTGCTAATTTGAAACGATGGATATCAATCTCTCCGGCTTTATCCCCGCGCTGTTGCCTGTCGCCCTCTCGCCTGGGGCGAGCTTTACGCTGGTGATGAATAGCGCGCTCGCCAGTGGACGTAAAGGGCTTTTCAGCACGCTGACCGGCACTGCGCTGGGCATCTACACCCATGCCCTGCTTATCGGGCTCGGTATTACCGCTGTGCTTGCATCGGTACCGGCGCTTTTTGGCGTTTTGCGCATTGCCGGCACGCTCTATCTTCTCTGGTTAGGCATACAACTCATTCGCAGCGGTATCAAAGCCAGGCAGGCGACCCCTGAGGGCGGCGTCGTTTCCGTTACGGTAAAAGAGGCGTGGCTGGCTAATATTCTCAACCCCAAAGCCGTTATGTTTTATCTGACGGTTGTTTCACAGTTTGCCGGTCATCAAGGCGGCATCGCTGATTATCTGGCGCTGGCGTCCGTGCACGTCATGGTAATGAGTCTCTGGCTTATTGCCGTCAGCCATACTCTGATATTTTCAGCCAGGAACGCCGATCCTGTGCGCCTGAAAAAATATGTCAATATCGCTGGCGGCGTGCTGCTTATGGTGATTTCGGTGAAAAGCCTGTTTCACTAAATTTATTTTTTTCAGCATCACTGGTCGTTATCCGCCTCGCGCCTGTGAGGCTGAATAACAGGGGCCAGCGGCCCCTGCTCCCGGTTAGCGCGTCGGTGCCGGCGACGCGTTAATCTTCACGCGTAACAGGGCGTAGGGTTTCTGGCGCAGATCTTTACCGCCGTGGAAGCCAGGCTGACGGTTCAGCTGGTTTACGGTGAAGTAGAGATAGCCATCCGGCCCGACCGACAGCGTATCCGGCCAGAGAATTTCCGGGCCATGCGCAAGGGTGGTCCACTGACCGCCGACGGGCAGTTTGCGGATAGCATTGCGCTCATAGTCTCCCGCGTAAACCGCGCCGCTGGCATCGCTTTCCAGCCCGTCAGACGCGCCCTTTTCACCTAAATCTTTGACCGCTGCGGAGAGCTGCGCCTCTGTCACCTGCGGATCGCGCAGCAGTGCGGTTGATACCGCATAAAGATGACGGCCGGAAAGCGGACTGAAGTAGAGCGTTTGACCGTCCGGGGAGAGAGCGATGCCGTCGGAAGCCACGCTAAACGGCGCGGTTGTGCCGTCCGCATGGCGCTGCAGCAGGGTCTCACCCTCAACGACCGGCGAAAAGCCAGGCTCAGGCGAGGTTGAGCGATCGCCCTCCAGCCGACGCACCGCCTTGCCGCTTTCAAGATCGATGACGATAATCGCGCCGTTCCCGGAGAGTGAGGAGTCGGTAACGTAGGCCACACCTGCTTTGCCGATGCGGAAGTCAAAGCGCATATCATTCACATAGGTCGCGGGCCTGATCACCTCTGCCGGAAAGATAACGGTTTTTTCAATCTGGTTAGTTTTCAGATTCACCGCCACCAGCTTCGCTCCGCCTGCGACAGGCTGCGAGAAACCCGGCGCGGCCGTATCCAGTATCCACACCCTTCCCTGACCATCCGCCACAACGCTCTGCACGCTCAGCAGATGCGAACCAGGCTCGGCGTTATCTGCCCGGTTTACCGCCGCATTCGGGTAGGGAACCAGACGGTTATTCTTCACTTCCGCGACGGTAAAAGGGACGTCATCCCCCCAGCGCGGGAAGTTGACGAAGATACGGCCCTCTCGGGTAACGGTAACGCCGGTAGGCATGGCGCCGTTAAAGGTTGTCACCACCTCTGGCTTACCGATAGCGCGGTCCTGCGCCAGCTGGTCGAGCGCCAGCGGGCTGCTGCTGTGCGTCGCTGCGGCGACGCTTCCGATAGCCAAGGCGACAGAGAGCGCCGCTGCGGTTTTCAATATATTTGTTGTACGCATTTTCCATCCCAGTAGTGGATTGCACCGGTCAGCGGGCTGCTGCGGTTTCGTTACCGGGAGATTACGGGAGCCTTATGCGCGGAAAAACGGGGGGACGGCATCAACACTTTCACTCGGCGAGTGAAAGTCGCGGCGGACGACTATCGCTCAGGGCAGGATAAAAGGAAAAGAGAGAAAGCAGCTGAAGGGTGTTTTGGCTGGATGGACGAAGAGATAATTCAGTAATGACAAGACGTTTAGTGAGGCGCCTTATACATCGGGAGCAATCAAAGCCTGTAATGAGAAAAGGCCATCTGAAATATGGCCTTTTTCACTCGGTGCCGTTTCTATTTAAATAATTCTGCCGTCATATGTACCTGATTCCCGGCGTAACTTTCGGTGATTTTATAGGTGGAATCTGCCTGTTTCGCCTGCCGGGCAATACGCGCCTCAGCCTCATCCAGCGTTGAACCCGTCGCGGTAATGGTTTGAGCAAAGCTGCCGAAGGATACAGATGACAGCATGGCGACGATCAGGGCGGATTTTACAGTTTTCATGGCTTCTTTTCCTTTATGAGGGTTTAAAATTTCTCGCTTCATTTATCAGGGCCGCCTTTCATCCGGCTGCCTTGCGTGAGAGGAAGAATAAGAGAAAAGGCGTTAGCGAAACAGCGGCGTTAAGCGCAAAGACTTTCACTTGAGGAGTGCAGATACGCTGTGGCGTAACAGCCCTGAAGAGTGGGAGAAAACCATCCCTGGTCATACGGAGGAGAGAGGAGAAAGCGCGTGAAACTGGCGTGACGGAGAGTGAACGACAGAAGAAAGCGTTAGCTACGCAGCAGCGCCAGCACCATATCCGGCGTCTGATTGGCAATCTTCATCACCGCGTTTTGACCCTGCTGCAAAATTTGCGCCTGGGCCAGACGGCTCGCTTCCTGAGCGTAGTCCGCATCCTGTATGCGGCTGCGCGCCGACTGCGTGTCGATGCTCTGCTGCGCCAGAACCGTTTTATTCGATTCATAACGGTTGATCTTCGCACCGTACTGAGAGCGATAAGCGCTGACTTTATCCAGCGCCGCATCCAGCGCTTTCATCGTGACGGAGATATCGCCAGGGGTTAACAGCGTCGTATTCTTGAGGCCCAGCGTTTTCAAATCAGCCGGCGTTGGCTCAAGGGTGTCAGTCTGCATCTGCTGACCGAAATCGGCGCTGGTCACTACGTCGAACGGTCGGCTCTGCTTCGGCGGATCCGCTGGCGTGGTGGTCGGTTCCGGCAGCATGCCCCAGGTGAGCTGGCTGGTAAAGGAACCATTGCCGACCACCACCACAATCAGATCTTCGGTGACGTTATCCAGGCTGATGCGCTCCAGCGGATTGCTGAGGATAGTGCCGTTGTTATAGTCGCCGGTGGTTTTGTCTTCGTAACGATCCCCATCGCCGCTGTAGCTGATGTTCATGCCGTTATAGCTCATTGAGGCGCTGCCGTTCAGCGCCCAGCTCGCCCCGCCCTGAAGCAGCTGCGAATCGTCATAGGCAGCGCCACTGGCGAAGCCGTTAGCGTTGGTCAACAGCGAAGCGGTCGCGGTAGCGTCATCGGTAATCCCCTTACTCACCCATGTGTAGTCGGGATCGCTGCCGTTGATCGGCGTACCTACCAGATGTTTGCCGTCGCGCGTGAACAGCTGCAGGTCATCATCCTGGCTCAGCGAGTCAATGCTGATGGTAATGTGGGTGGCGCCCGCGGGGATATAGGCCAGCGGCACCACGCCAGAGGTGAACGAGTAACTCTGGCCCGCAACGGGAAACCTGTTTTTGATCGGCTGCACGTTGCCTAACAGTGCAGGAGGCAGATCGGGATCGTCGGTGGCCAGCGGATACTGACCAAAAATCTCCGTTTGCTCAGAAATATCCGTGATGCCTGCCAGAATCTGCTGATACTCGGTATTAACGCTGGCGCGGTCGGCATCGGAGAGCGTGCCGTTGGCAGCCTGGATCGCCAGGCTTTTCGCGCGAATAAGCATATCGCTGACGGTGCCTAAACTGCCTTCTGCGGTTTGCGCATAGCTGATAGCGTCGTTCAGGCCGCGCGAAACCGCACTGTCCGCATTGACGTTGGCCGTCATGCGGTTAGCGGTCGCCTGTCCCGCTGCGTCATCTTTTGCGCTGTTGATACGTGAGCCTGATGAGAGCCTTTCAATAACCTCATCCAGTACTGACGCGCTTTTATTCATTGATTTACTTGCCAGCGCGGCATATTCGTTGTGGTTGATTGTTAACATTACCGATACATACCTCATGGAAACTGTATAATTTATCGGCCTGTCTGATGGCGGCTTTAACCGCGAACCCTGAAGAAACGCCGCGTGGCGGCCCGTTTGCGTTTAAGTCGCTGATCGAAAATTGATTTAAGTTGCAAAAAAATTACACTATTTTTGCGGCAGGAAGGGTTCTGAATGATTATTCGGTCGGGCGAGCGTTTTCTGGTTAAAGCAGAAGCGGAGAATGCCTTATCTCATTCTCCACCCGCCTGAACCTCTTACTTCGACAACTTTTGCCAGCCATTTTGTTGCCCGACAAAAGCGCTTATCTGATGCTTTTTATTTGCGCGCATCCAGCAGCTGCTGCGCATTCTCCGGCGTTACCACCGTCCAGGGAATGTAATAGTGCTTACTGGTGCCGCCGTTCCAGGCCAGTTCTTTCGCGTACTGTTTCCAGATATCGGACTCAGGCTTATAGCTGTCGCCTTTCGCCGCGCGCATGGCGACGTCGATAGCGCCCTGCATCTGCCCTTTCGCATCCTGAAGGATGGAAACCATTTCGCCAGCCTGCACCGCGTGGATGGCATCAGAGACGCCGTCAACGCCCGCGATGGCAAAATCTTTTACGTTCAGCCCGGCGCCTTTGATCGCTTCGATAGCGCCCAGCGCCATCTCATCGTTCTGCCCAATCACGCCATTAATTTTCCCGCGATGTTTCTGCAGCCAGTTTTCCATCAGCGGCTGCGCTTCGGCGCGCGACCAGTTGGCGGTCTTACGCTCCAGCACGGTCACCTGACCTGGGCCACATTCGGCAATGGCTTTGTCGTTGCCTTTACCGCGCTGAATTTCACCGCTGCCGCCCTTCGGCCCTTCGATGATAACCACATTCACTTTTTTGGTTTTGCACTGGAGCTTATCCAGCACCGCTTTAGCTTCAAGATAGCCGCCCAGTTCGTCGTTTGAGACCACTTCCGACGTCATCTCTTCGGTATTGAGGCGGGCATTGGTCACGACTACCGGAATTTTCGCTTCGTTGGCATTGGTTACGATGTCGATATTGGCTTCAAAATCCATCGGGTTAACAATAATGGCGTCAGCGCGAGTCTGAATAGCGGTAGCGGCCTGGTCATTCTGTACCGAAGCGTCGTAACGGCCATCGTAGAAGGTCAATACCGCATCGCCGCTTTTCACTGCCGGATGCTCTTTGCCGTAGCGTTCCATTAGCTGGACAAACTCAGCTTTGTTGCCGTACATCAGCACCGCGATTTTTACCGGCGCAGCCTGTGCCGCCGCCATCTGGCCCATCATCATTGCCGAGGCGAGCAATGCCATTTTGCTTATTTTCATTCTTATCTCCTGGTCGGGTTTTTATATAAGTAGGGTTAATCGCGCTGTTGTTTGCGCGAAGGGTCGAGTAATACAGCCACTACAATCAGGGCGCCCTTAATGATCTGCTGGTAATAGGACTGCACGCCCAGCAGATCGAGGCCGTTATTCATCACGCCGATTATCAACACGCCAAAGAAGGTGCCGAGCAGAGTACCAACGCCGCCTGCCATACTGGTGCCGCCAATCACAACGGCGGCGATAGCGTCCAGTTCATAACCTGCGCCGGCATTGGTCTGGGCGGAGCCGGTACGGGCAGTCAGGATCAGACCCGCAACGCCTGCCAGCCCGGCGCACAGGGTATAAACCAGCACCTTGATGCGCACCACGCTAATGCCGGAGGTACGGGCGCTTTTGGGGTTACCGCCCACCGCATAGATGTAGCGACCAAAAATGGTTTTGTTGAGCAGCAGCCAGGCGAGGCCAAACAGCACCATAAAAATGATCACCGGTACCGGAATGCCCGCAACGTAGCCATTTCCCAGCCAGCGGAAGTCGCGATTGAGCTGTGAAACCGGGTTGCCGTCGGTGGTCAGCATGGCCAGGCCACGCGCTGCCGAGAGCATGCCCATCGTGACGATAAAGGGTTGCAGGCGGTAACGGGCGAGCACCGTGCCGTTAATCAGGCCGCAGATAATGCCGATACCCAGCGCGATAATGAGCGGCATCATGACCGCATGCGCGGTGTCGCCAATCGCCATCCCGCTGTTATTCGTGGCGAAGCGTGCGGCGACAATACCGCTCAGCGCCAGTACCGATCCCACCGAGAGATCCACGCCAGCGGTAATAATGACGAAGGTCATGCCGATAGCGAGAATGCCGTTGATCGATACCTGCCGCAGTACAATCAGCATATTTTCATTGCTGAGGAAGTAGTTGCTGGTCCAGGCGCCCTTCGCTACCTGAACCTCGCCGATCGCCGCAACAATCAGGCAGAGCACAAAGAACGCGATAATGATGCCGTACTTGTGCATACGGCGCTTATTGCGCGTAAAAAACGAAACCCCGGGTGTCATTGAATGTGTACCGTTCATCTTGTTATCTCTTTGTTATACCGCCAGCTTCATCAGCTCGGCCTGGGTGGCCTGCGCCGCCGTTAATTCGCCAGCCACCTGCCCGTCGCGGAAGACCAGAATGCGATCGCTCATGCCGATGATTTCCGACAGTTCGGAGGAAACCATGATGATCCCTTTGTTTTTCAGGGCAAATTCCGACATAAAGCGGTAGATCTCTTTTTTGGCCCCGACGTCGATGCCGCGCGTAGGTTCATCCAGCAGCAAAACGTCTGGATCAAGCAGCGCCCAGCGTCCCAGCACCACCTTCTGCTGATTGCCGCCGCTGAGGTTGCCGACGATGTGAGCGCCATCCGGCGTTTTGACGTTAAAGCGTTTGATCATCTCGCTGGCGCGATCCCGTTCCCGCTTTTCATTGATAAAGCCCGACCGGCTGATGGCGCTAAAGGAGGAAATATTGATGTTCTCGCTGACCGAACGGCACAGCACCAGTCCTGTCTGTTTGCGATCTTCGGTGACATAGGCGATGCCGCATTTAATCGCCTCTTTCGGTGAGTGGCGCCCAAGCAGGGTATCGCCCAGCTGTATAGTGCCGCTGTCGGCATGGTTGATGCCGAATACCAGATCGAGAAACTCACTGCGTCCCGAGCCAACCAGACCATAAATGCCGAGGATCTCGCCCCGCTTAAGATGCAGGCTGATATCCTTGATCTTGTTACGCCAGCGCAGGTTTTTAATCTCCATCATCACCTCTTCGCCCGGCTGATTAAACTTGGCAAATTCGCTGTCATATTCGCCGCCAATGATGTGTTCAATCAGCTGCTCGCGGGTGATATCAGCGATAAATCCTTCATGGATATAAGCGCCGTCACGAAAGATGGTGTAGCTGTCGGCGATCTGGAAAATTTCGGACAGCCGATGCGAGACGTAAATGATCCCTTTTCCCTTCTGCGCCAGCCGGGTGATCGTCTGGAAAATTTTCTGGGCATCCTCTTCCCCAATCGCGGAAGTGGGTTCGTCCATGATGATAATGTCGGCATCCGCATGCGAGAGCGCCTTTGCGATCTCCACCAGCTGCTGTTCGGCAACGCTCAGGTTGCGCATTTTTTCAGTGGCGGAGAGGTGAAAATCGAGCTCTTTCAGCAGGTCGCGCGTGCGCTGGTTCATGGTGGCGAAATCAACAAACCCCAGGCGACGCGGCTCCCGTCCCAGCCAGATATTTTCTGCCACAGTCAGATCGGGGATCGCGCTTAACTCCTGCTGCACGATCGCGATCCCGGCGGCCAGCGCATCCCTGGGATGATGAAACTCGCAGCGTTCGCCGTTGATGAAAATGCTGCCGCCGTCAGGTTGAATAAAGCCCATCAGGATGCTCAGGAAGGTCGATTTTCCGGCGCCGTTCCCGCCGCAAAGCGCATGGATAGAACCCCGCCGCAGGGCGAACTCAGCGTTTTTCAATGCCACGACCGGGCCAAACGCTTTTTTTACGCCAGTGACTTCCAGCAGGTAAGCGGGCTGTTGGGTTTGCGGGTCGCGTGTCACAGTGATGCCTCCGGGTAAGCCTGTTGCAGGCGTTGCAGGTAGCGTTGATAAAGCGCGTCATACTGCGGCTGACGTCTGGCATCAGGCGCGGCGCGGGTGGATTCATCAAGCGAAACAAAACGCTGGCACAGGTCGCTGAGCACGCCGTCGGCCTGCTGGTGGGGCTCCTCCGCCAGCGCGGTAGCCCACATGGCCTGAATCGCTCCGCCCAGCGCCGCCGTCTCTTTTACCTGCAGGCAAACCACCGGACAGTTCATCACGTCCGCCACAATCTGCCGCCAGCGCGGGCTGCGGGCCCCGCCGCCGGTGAGTCGGATTTCGCGCGGTGATATGCCCTGACGTCGAAAGAGTTCCATGCCGTAGCGCAGCCCGTAGGTGGCGCTTTCCACCACAGCCATGCAGAGATTGGCGCGAGTAAAGTTGTCGCTGTCGAGGTTGTGCAGGCTGGCGCGCGCGTAAGGCAGCTGCGGCACGCGCTCGCCGTTAAAGAAAGGCAGCATCTCTAATCCGCCAGCGCCCGGCTCAGCCTGGTCAAGCAGCCGATTAAATCCGTCGACATCTTCCTCCAGCAGCGCCTGCACCGCAGAGGTCGCCGACGTCACATTCATCGTACAAATCAGCGGCAGCCAGCCGTTGGTGCTGGAGCAGAAACCGGCAATCATTTCTGATTCGGAGACAACCGGCGCAGCGGAGCAGGCGAACAGCGTGCCGGACGTGCCGAGACTCATGGTTAGGGTACCGACCGCGATATTACCGGAGCCGATAGCGGCCATCATGTTGTCGCCGCCGCCGGTCGCGACGCGCGTGGCGGTAGAGAGCCCCAGCCTTTCCGCCGCTTCTGAACGTAGCGTGCCGATACAGCTTTCAGCGCTTTTAAGCGGCGGCAGCGCATTCCAGAGGCGTCCGCTGTCGTCGATCAGGTCGACGGTACGGCGATCCCATTCGCGGGTGCGCACGTTCAGCAGGCCGGTGCCGGAAGCGTCGCCATACTCCATTACGCGCTCTCCGGTCAGCCAGAAGTTAAGGTAGTCGTGCGGCAGCAGCACGGTATGCAGACGGGACCAGAGCTCAGGATGCTGCTGTTTAAACCAGATGATTTTCGAAGCGGTATAACCGGTCGCCACCATCAATCCTAACTGTGCCAGCGAACCGCTTACGCCGCCCAGCTGCGCCAGCAGCGCCTCGTTTTCATCAGCGGTCTCGGTGTCGCACCACAGCTTGACGTTGTGCAGCACCGTGCCCTGCTCGTCCAGCGGCACAAAGCCGTGTTGCTGACCCGATACGCCCAGCGCCTTGATCTGGCGCGCATCCACGCCCGCGTGGGAAACCGCCTGATGGAATGCGGCGACAAGCGCCTCGATCCACCAGCCAGCCTGCTGTTCACGGCGGCCGTTTGAGTCGCTGATAAGAGGGTGAGCAGCGCTGCCCTCACCGAGGATCGCGCCCTGCTCGCTGTCGACAATCACGACTTTGGTGCCCTGTGTTCCGCAGTCAATGCCAGCAAAGAGCGACATGGGTTACTCCATTTCCAGCATGATTTTGATATCAGAGGCGTTACCGGCCGCCGCGCGCTCAAAGGCGGCGACGCTTTCGCTAAATTTATAGGTCTGGCTAATCAGCGGCTGCACGCGCAGCTTGCCGCTGCTCAGCAGACGCAGGGTGCGCGGATACATATTGGCGTAGCGGAATATGGTCTTGAAGGTGATCTCTTTCGCCTGCGCGGCCACGATATCCATTGGTGCGGCATCGATCGGCATGCCAACCAGCACTGCGGTCGCGCCAGGCGCGGCATGTTCCGCCAGCGTTGCGATGGCGGGTTTAGCGCCGCTGCATTCAAACACCACATCAACGCCGTTGCCGCTGGTTAGCGCAGCTACTTTAGCGGCCAGGTCGCCGCTTTTGATATTGACGGCGTGCAGCCCATCATAGTTAGCGGCGACCGCCAGCTTTTCATCAAACAGATCGCAAATGATGACGTCTGAGCATCCGCCTGCCAGCGCGGCCAGCGCCGTCACCACGCCGATAGGACCGGCGCCGATCACCAGCGCGATATCGCCAGGCTTGATGCCCGCTTTGGTAGCGGCATGCATGCCAATTGCCAGCGGCTCTACCATCGCACCTTCCGCAAAGCTGACGTTGTCCGGCAGTTTGAAGGTAAAAGCGCCAGGATGGATGACGGTTTCGCGCAGACAGCCGTGCACCGGCGGCGTTGCCCAGAAGCGAACGGCGGGATCAAGGTTGTATATCCCGGCGCGCGACTGGGCTGAATTAAGGTCAGGGATGCCCGGCTCCATGCAGACGCGATCGCCGGGTTTAACGTGTGTGACATTCTTGCCGGTAGCCAGCACGACGCCAGAGGCTTCATGACCCAATACCATCGGTGCCTCAACGACAAAAGGACCGATACGGCCATGCTGATAGTAGTGAACGTCACTGCCACAAATGCCTACGGAATGGATTTTGATTTCGACGTCGTTGTCGCCGAGCGTCTCATCAAACTCGCGATTTTCAATAGCTATTTTGCCCGCTTCTGCCAGAACTAACGCTTTCATCTCCGCTCCTTTTAAGATCATTTTAATGGTATCGATATCATTGCGATGCGGCGATACTGTCGAAAAAAATGCTATAAAACCGTGACGCCTGTTAAATATTCGTCAAATAAGTAAACAACCCGGCTACCTCAGGATGAATATCATTGAAGGCGATCACAGATTATCGCTGCTCAGCCTGCAATAAATGATATCGATACCATTATGATGAAGTGAGGACGCCATGAAAGCGATGAATGAATATGTACAACAGACGTTTAATTTCCTGCGACAGGCTGAGATAACGCTGACGGATGAAGAGGTAAATCGCATTGAGGTCGCGACGTTTGGATTGCCGGACTACCCCGCTTCCGGTCTGCAGTTGCTGACCTATATAAACTCGCCGCGCTATTGCGCCAAAGAGCTGGTGCTGTTTCCCAGACAGACCTGCCCAGAACATCGGCACCCGCCGTTCGAGGGGACGCCAGGCAAGCAGGAAACGTTTCGCTGTCGCTGGGGCGAGGTCTATCTGTTTGTCGATGATGACAGCCTGACCCAAAACGATGCCGACGGGCAGCCGGTTTGTCAGGTGCCAGAAGGCAGCGAAGCCTGGTATACCTGTACCCGCTACGTTTTACTGCGGCCAGGAGAGCAGTACACCATTCCGCCGGATACCCGCCACTGGTTCCAGGCAGGCGATAAGGGCGCCGTTGTCTCGGAATTCTCATCCGAAAGCCGCGATGAACTGGATATTTTTACCGATCCCCGTGTTAACCGACTGGCATAAAAATCAGCGTTAGCTTCCCGCCACTGGATCTGTCATGATTTGTAAATGATACAAAATGATGTGTTTTAATAAAGGAGCCGCAATTGGCAGCAGGTCGGGGACGAAAGGCGACGCTGGCAAGCGTCGCCGCGCAGGCGAACGTCAGTAAAATTACCGCTTCCCGGGCTTTTTCGCAGCCTGAGAAAGTGCATCCGGAAACGCTACAACGCATTCGCGATACGGCTGAACAGCTTGGCTATGTGGTGAATGCCGCCGCACGCAACCTGCGAGCGAAAGCGAGTAAAACAATCGGCATCGTCAATCCTGATATGGCTAACCCCTTTTTTGGCGGGCTGACGCGGCTGATGACGCTGGAAGCGCAAAAAATGGGTTACGACACGCTGGTGTTTGACTCGTATGAATCGCAAGAAGCGGAAGACCGCATTATCGATAAGCTGATTGGTTATAACGTTGATGCCATCATCCTTTCGGTGATTTCCAATGACGTTAACTATCATCCTGCCTATATGAAGCGGCTGGAGATACTCAATATTCCAGTGGTGCTGGTCGATCGCGAACTGCAGGCTTCGCATTGCAGCGGCGTCTATATCGATAATCTGGACTGTGGGTTGCAGACCGGACGCTGGCTGCTGGAGCACCAGGCAAAGCGGGTCGTCGTGGTTTCCGGGCCAGAAAATTCAAACGTGGCGCGCGAAAGGGTGACCGGTTTACAGGCGGCTTTGCTGGGCAAGGTGGAATCGTTTGAAGTTCTGCATGCCGATTTTTTTATGGATGCTGCCTGGCGTGAAACCAGCCGCTGGCTTAGCAGCCACGCGGCCCCGGATTATTTTGTCGGCTGTAATAACCAGATTTCGCTGGGTATCGTTAAAGCCTGTATCGAACATAAGCTCAGGCTTATGGAGCAGGTCAATCTCTTCAGTATTGATGAGGTCTCCCACGCTGAGATTTACGGTTTCCATTTCCCCTGTTTTACCCATGATTTGCAGGAGATAGCCTGGCAGGCGCTCAATCTGGCTATCCGACGCGTTTCGGACAGTGACAGCAAACCCGGGAAAGTTATCGTGCGCGGCACGATAGCCTCATAGGCAAAGATTTTATTTAGACGCCCCCTTTTCTGTTATCAGACAGCCGGGGGCAAAGCATCTGCCCTTTAACATCCTGTTTTTATAACCCGACGTCCTGTGCTGCTGTTCTGTTTCCCTGCCCGCCGCTAATTTTCAGTGGGCATATGACTGTCTGTAAAAATAATGACTTACCGCTCGCCCTCTGACATTGCATAAAAAATTATCTGGCAACGGGAATAAGCTGCTCGCTGGTTCGTTTTATCTGCTCTTAGCACACAGATGAGCCCTTAACATGTCGCACTCCTTACCTTCACTCAGGCATAAACTGGCACGCCTTTTACTGGTCGCTGCCGTTCCGCTGGCACTGATACTTCTGTTTTTATGGGCCGGTGGCTGGCTGGCCCCGCAGCGCCTCTCCGCTGATAAGCTTATTAACGTTCTTGAGCAGTCGGGCGGAAAACACCCGGGCTACCGCCGCAATCATGCCAAAGGCGTATGCGTGGTGGGCAATTTTATTTCCAGCGGTAACGCCAGTGGCCTCTCACACGCGGCGCTCTTTGCGCAGGGGATCACTACGCCGGTGACGGGGCGGTTCGCGATTGCCGGCGGTAACCCGGACGCACCCGATTATGCCGTTCCTGTTCGCAGTATGGCGCTACTGTTTCAGCTGGCAGATGGAGAGCAATGGCGCACCGGGATGAATGCTATTCCGTTTTTCCCGGTGTCAACGGTGCAGGGATTTTATGACCAGCAGATAGCTTCGCGACCCGACCCGGCGACAGGGAAACCGAGCCCGACAGCTATGCAAGACCTCCTTCATAAGCATCCGGAAATCGCCCCTTTTCTGAGCTGGGCAAAACAGTACGTTCCGTCCTCCAGCTGGGGCAGCGATCGGTTTAATAGCCTTAACACCTTCTTCTTTGTCGATAAAGGAAATAATAAACATCTGGTTCGGTGGAGTATGGTGCCGCACACGCCGCGTCAGCCAATAACGGCTGCGGAGAGGAAGGATAAAAACTTTCTGCAGGCAGATCTGCAACAGCGCCTGGAGAGTGCGCCACTGGAATGGGATTTAATTATCACTTTAGCCAGCGCAGGCGATCCCGAGGACGATGCATCCAAAGCCTGGCCCGCTGACCGGCAGACAATCAATGCCGGAACGCTCCGCATAGAGCGTGCGGTCCCGCAGCAGCAGGGAGCATGTAATGATATCAATTACGACCCTCTGATCCTGCCAGATGGCATAACCGGCTCCAGCGATCCGCTCCTCAATGGGCGTTCGGCTGCCTATGCCAAATCTTACAATCTTCGCACTCGCGAGCAGTCTGAACAGTCAGGACACGCATTATGAAACAGGTTACGCATTTTCACCCCGCGCTGCGCGTGGTGCACTGGTTAATGGCGATCGCGATTCTGACCATGTTGTTTATTGGCGTCGCTATGGTATCCACTGTTTCTTCGCTGCACGCGCTGATGGTCTCTCTTCATAAACCGCTGGGTCTGATGATATTGCTGCTGGTGTTAGTGCGCTTATGGTTGCGTTTCTTTACCGCAACGCCAGTCTTGCCCCGCTCGATTCCAGTCTGGCAGCGCGCGCTGGCTCATCTTTCACACTGGGCATTATATGCGATGATGCTGGCTCAGCCTCTGATTGGCTGGGCGATGCTCTCTGCAGCTGGCTACCCGATAACAATTGGAAGCGGCATAGTATTACCTCCCATACTGCCCATCAATAACGATGCCTATGCTCTGTTACGTTCACTGCATACGCTCGTGGCCTTGTTGCTGTTTGTGACCATAGTGGGACATCTGGCGGCGGCATTACTGCACGCGCTGATATTACGTGACGGTGTGTTTGAGAGTATGACCGGGCATCGCAAACGATGAGGGGCGGCTATGTCATATCTGACTGATGATGAAATTCGGGAATTGATGCCGCATTTGCAGCGCTTTGCACTGTGGCTCACCCGCAATCCGCACAGTGCCGATGACCTGGTGCAGAGCTGCCTGATTAAAGCCTTAACCCACAGGCCGCAAAACATCCCTGCGCAGAGCATGCGTACCTGGTTGTTTTCCATTCTCTATCGGCAATTTATCGACGGGGAGCGGCGGCAAAAACGTTACCGGGCTATTCTGGCCTTTTTTACGGGCGAAGCGTCTCCGGGCCCCTCTGTCGAAGCGATGGCAATTGCTGACGATACGCTGGCGCTGTTCGCTACGCTGCCGACCGACTATCGCGCGGTGATGTTACTGGTGAGCGTGGAAGGGCTCAGCTACAAAGAGGCCGCTATGACACTCAATATCCCACTGGGAACAGTCATGTCCCGTCTTTCACGGGGGCGTAAAATGTTATATGAGCAATCAGAAGGTAAGGTGAGTCCGATGTCATTGAGGAGGCTAAAATGATACCCGATGAACAGTATCTGCACGCCTGGATGGATGGCGAGCTGGATGAGGCGACTGCGCAGCAGGTAGAGCATTATCTGGCGAAAAATCCCCAGGTTGCTGCGCAAATGCGGGAACTGCGTGATGATGCGCAGCGTTTACGCCAGGCAATGAACCGGCAGCCCCTGAACATGAAGAGTATTGACCCTCACTATTTTCGCCGCCGTGTGCGACAGCAGCGGCAAAGAAAAGTGGCGCTGGCCTGCCTGTTTATTCTGTCACTCAGCGTCGGCGGATTTACCGGCTGGCAGCTTAAAGATGCACAACTGTCAGCGCCTCTGCCAATGGAAGACGCCGTTCAGGCTTATAAGCTGTTTGGCGATGAGACAGAGCTCCCGCTTGACGTTAACGCCAGTCAGCACTCAGAGCTGGCAAGCTGGGTCACTCGCTATTTTATTCGCGGTGCCCTGCCGCCCAATCTTGAACACTATGGCTTCAAGCCGCTCGGCGCCCGGCTGATGGCAACCGCTCAGGGTCCCGCAGCTTTAGTGATGTATCAGGATCCGCGCGGCATCCGGGTTGCATGGTATATCCGGCCGCTCAGCCAGGTTCAAATATCGCAGGGAGAACGTCAGGCAGAAGATGTCATGGCACAGTACTGGAGCGATGCGCACTATAACTATGCCCTGGTGACACCGCTAAAGGCACCTGAAGCGAACAATGTTCGCAAAGCAGTTTTTCCAAAACTGAGTTAGCTTCCAGGCGGAACAGATTGTCACAGTGACAGGAAAGGCAGTGCCGCGTAGCGCTGTGAGCGGGTAACAAGAGACTCTTCCTGATATGAAGCCAAAGATGAGCAATAACGTAAAGCGTGTACTGATAATGGGAAACAGCGGTTCAGGCAAAAGCTGGCTGGCAGCACACTTATCTGCGCTGACAAACCTGCCTGTTACAGATTTAGACACCCTCAACTGGGAGTCAGAAGGCTATGGCAAAGCCCGGAAAAAAGCCGATGTGCTCAATGATGTTCAGGCGATAGCGAACCAGGATCGCTGGATCATCGAGGGCATATATGGCTGGATTGCTGCCACCGTCGCTTTATATGCCACGCAGGTTATATGGCTGACGCCTGCTTCAGCCGAGTGTGTTGAAAACATCAAAGCAAGGGGGATAAGAAATAACGGTTCGCCTGAAGAATTTGCCGCGTTGCTGGAATGGGCGTCTTCCTATGAAACAAGAACCGGGTCAAGCAGCTATGAGGGCCATCTTAAGGTTTTTTCTAAAGTCTCTCCTGACAGCCAGATTAAACTGACCAGCCGTGAAGATATGCACCGGTTTCTTATTCAATGATGATTTCATCAGTTCAGTAATACCCGCTTTTTGCTTACAGCGGACCTTACGCCTGCGTCAGGCTGCTTTGTGCCAGAAGCCGTAAATATTATCCCGCCGCGTTAAATCTGCGGCCTGGTTAATGCTTGCCGCAATATTTAACAGGCGCGCTCATGGTGAAGGTTTGCTACGCTACGTTGCACAGTTTTAAACTACCTGATAACTGCTATCAAAAAGGAGAATGATGAGCGATCAAGCCTTCAAAGCCGTTATTTCACTTTATGAGAAACATGCTTCTGCCTTTGCAAAAATGCGTCCTGCCAGTCTGGCAGAAAAGGCATGGCTGGACAGGTTCTTAAGCTCTCTTCCCCCGGGAGGACATATTCTGGATCTGGGGTGTGGTAATGGCTCCCCGATTGCAGCGTATTTTCTTAGTCATGGTTTTAAAGTAACGGGTGTCGACTCCTCACCCTCCATGATATCTCAGTGCAGAGATAAATTTCCTCACGAAACCTGGTTAGTCGCCGATATGCGGGAGGTGAATCTGGGAATGAATTTCGACGGCATTCTTGCGTGGGACAGTTTTTTTCATCTGTGTCATGCTGATCAACGTAAGATATTTGCACTTTTTTCTGCTCATGTAAAAGAGGGTGCGGCTCTTATGTTCAATGCCGGCCCGGAAGAGGGTGAGGCCATTGGTGAGTTTCAGGGTGAGCCACTTGCTCACGCCAGCCTGTCCGCCCTTGAGTACGAATCACTAATGCACAACTATGGCTTTCAGTTGATCGGCCATGTTGTTGAAGACAAGCAATGTAATGGCCGCACAATATGGCTTGCGACGAAATCTGTTAACTGACCGCCAGCCTGCCGGACAACAGTACGGAAGACATCGTGCCGAGCATTCTTACTGGCCTTATACCGGGTGCTTACAATTTGCTGATGGAACTTCGCCATCCTCGAAAAACCGCTTCGCTGTCTCCTCAGGAACCTGAGTGGATAATTCCATCAGCATAACCCCCTCCCCTTTTAAACCAATTCTGTTAGTAGATTAATTGCGAATTTACGAGTAATCGTGCGGGCCAGACATAATTCATATGCGAGGTGATGAGTCCCTGTTCATATAAGGATCGCGACAGCCGTAATGAGACCTATTATTCAGTGCCATGCCCATATACCACGAATGGTGCCACTTCACTTTTAGCCACGTCGCCAAATTTTTGCTTACTTTGCCATTGAGTGATGCGTTACAGCATCCGCATTAATCAGCACGTCTTCTGTTTCAGGCAGGCGCAATAACAAAGACTGATTGCGCTACAGCACCCTACACCAACAGTTAATCAGGTTCTCATCTGTGGGATAACGGGGACCGGCTCCCACTTCCACCCTGGCAGAGTCGTTGTTGAAAGACTGGAGTCATCCGTCACCTGATGAACTTGCCGGGATCAGGTCTGCGAGCATCCAGAACCAGTCTGCTTTCACTGACTACATAACTGACATATATCCTGCCAAAACGCGCGCGGGGGAAAACAGACTGAATACGGTTCCGAATGTGATGACTGTCTGAAAGCAGAAACGGAGCGGATAAAGGGAGTGAATACTAAGGAGCAGCCCCCTCAGGCCGTATTAAGGTCACAACAGTCAGAAAAGCCTGTTCAGTAAAACTATCTCGGCAGGTCCTTTTATGTCGGAAGCAGGCACCTCGAAACGTAAGCGGCTCTAATCGAATAATAATCATACAGGCACTGACAAAATGGCATTTGTTGCGTGATCCGCCTCACATAATATAAAAGTAAAAATCTGAGAAAACACGCATTTAGTTTACTTTTATTTAACTCTTACATCGGTGAACTTATAAACTTGCGAGGCAATTTTTATGCTGAAGTGGTCAGCAAGTGAATGTTTTTCTGTGATTATCTCTGCAATTACAGTGATCGTTTTTTTGGCCATATGGTTCACTGCATAACAATTTTTATTAACGATTGCTAATAAAAACAATTTTATCTTACTGGTTCAGTCATACTGAGGTTACGGAATACCTTTATGTCAGCATTTCACTTCAAGACGCCGGTAATGCATCGCATTACTTTTATTATATTGTTCTCGCTTTATATCTCCGTTTTTCTGAATATCGCTTACTACAGACAGGCTCTCGCACTGATACCACTGACCGGCCTGCACAACATTCTTTTTTTCCTTTCGATGCCCGTAGTGGCCTTTAGCGTCATAAATATTGTGGTCACCCTCGCCTCATTTGTCTGGCTGGACAGGGTAACTGTTGCGCTGTTTATTCTTGTCGCTGCCCCTGCTCAATACTTTATTCAGCACTACGGCATTGTCCTTGACCGCTCGATGATCACTAATATCATCGATACCACACCGGCAGAAAGCAGGGCCTTGTTGACCACCCCGATGGTGCTGGTTTTGTTTTTTTCCGGGATCCTGATGGCCGCTCTGGCTTTCTGGCCACGCTTTAAGAAGTTTATTCCATTATGGAAAGGCCAGATTTACCGTGGCGTAAACATTGTCGCTTCTGTCACCCTGATAGCGCTGGTCGCGATGCTGTTTTACAAAGATTACGCATCGCTGTTTCGTAATAATCGTGAGCTGGTAAGGTCCCTGAGCCCGTCGAATTTCATCGTAGCCTCGCTCTCTTATTACCACCACCGCGAACGGGCTAACCTTCCGCTGGTAAAAATCGGTGAGGATGCTCATCAGCGTCCACAGATGCTGAACGGTCCAAAGAAAAACCTGACGATACTGGTGGTGGGTGAAACCTCACGCGCCGCAAATTTTTCCCTGGGCGGTTATCCGCGCCCGACCAATCCTTTACTGGCTGAAGAAAACGTTGCCTATATTCCTGACGTCATATCATGCGGCACCTCAACGGCGGTATCGGTACCCTGCATGTTTTCCAACATGCCGCGTGCACGCTACGATGACGCACTGGCCAGTCATCAGGAAGGGTTGCTGGATATTATTCAGCGGGCGGGCCTGAGCGTTCTGTGGAACGAAAACGATGCGGGATGTAAAGGGGCCTGCGATCGGGTCCCGAATCAGGATATGACCGCGCTGAATCTCCCTGGCATGTGCATTAAAGGCGAGTGTTACGATGAGGTCCTTTTCCATGGACTTGACGAGTACATAACACGCTTAAAGGGCAATGGCATTATCGTTCTGCACACCATCGGAAGCCACGGACCGACCTATAATCATCGCTATCCACCAGCGTTTCGTAAATTTACGCCTACCTGTGAAACCAGTCAGATTCAGGAATGTTCGCAGGAGCAGCTGGTAAATACTTACGATAACACCATTTTATATGCCGACTACATCGTGGATAAAGCCATTGAATTACTGAAGGCACATCAGGACAGGTTTACCACCAGTCTGGTTTATTTATCTGACCACGGTGAGTCTCTTGGTGAAAAAGGCGTCTATCTGCATGGCCTTCCCTATGCCATTGCGCCTGACGTACAGAAGCGTGTGCCTATGCTCATCTGGCTTTCGCCCGATTATCAGCAGCGTTACGCCGTGGACAGGAACTGCCTGAAACAGCAGACAATGAAGAAGGGATATTCGCAGGACAACCTTTTTTCAACCATGCTGGGTATCACCGGCGTACAGACAAGGGAATACGTCTCTTCAGACGATATTCTGGCTGCGTGCAGAAAACCTCGCGGAGCAGAGTGATCACATAAAGCCCTGCCTAAGGGCTTTATTCATTTGTGCTTCGATGCAGCATAACGTCAGACAAATTGCCGTAAGGACCAGCTGACTTTCTCTGAAAGCAGTGTGTCATTCTGACTGTAATCAGGCTTGCTTGTGGCATGACCTTTCCCTCTTTCTGTCAGGGGGACGCTTCTTGTTCATAACGGACCTCGGCACGTCATAGTAGGGGGAGAGTGGATACAGTGCGGTAAATGAAACAGGGCCGTGGTCGTTCAGGCCAAAGAAGAAATCAACCAGGATACCCGGTTGTTAATGACGACTACACCAGTCTGGGTTGATCCAGTAAACACAAACGTGGCGCTTAACGATCCGTTACCTCTGGTCGTTTATGCAGTACCCTGCGTTTAGCGCGAGGCCATAACTGAATCGCTTAAAATATCAGGTCGGGCATGAAATGTGGTGTTACTGACGCGCACCATGCAGCAGTCGTTTCGTTTATTGTCCGGGCGGTTCTTACAGGCGAGGCGCCTCAATAAAGATATGGCGCCATGTTCATTCTGTCTGACGAGGTGCAGCGACGCAGCAGGAGCAATACAAATATCCTGGCTTCGTTAATAACGTGCACCACCGTCCGCTTTTCGCGTCCTGGAATCTCATAGAATGTATCAGATACTGCTTTAATGCCGCGTGTCGTGGCGCGCGCTCCCCTTCTTCAGCCTCTGAACCGACCTGACGTCCAGTCTGATCGTTCAAAGCCAACAGCGGACGTGGAAAATGTGCAATTCTGATCGACAGGCAGTTATCCTGTCTGACACAACGAATCTGCGATGCGAGCAATTCTGAGGATTTCAATATGACCAGTTTTCATCAATTTACTGCCACCAGTCTGCGTGGTCAGCTCATCTCCATGGCTGACTATGCTGACAAGCTGGTTCTGGTGGTTAATACCGCCAGCCATTGTGGATTCACGCCACAATATGCCGGTCTTGAATCGCTCTACAAGAAGTACGCCGCCCAGGGTCTGGTAGTGCTTGGTTTTCCCTGTAACCAGTTCGGTAAACAGGAACCCGGCGATGCCGACGAAATCGCGCAGACCTGCCATATTAACTACGGTGTGAGCTTCCCGATGTTCGAAAAAGTGGAGGTCAACGGCACCGCAACGCACCCGGTGTTTCGTTACCTGAAAGAGGAATTGCCCGGCGTGCTGGGCGGGCGGATAAAATGGAACTTTACTAAGTTCCTGATCGGACGCGACGGCAAACCACTCAGGCGTTTTGCACCGTTCACCACACCGGAGAAAATAGAAGCCGTCATCCTTGCTACACTTGAAATTTAAGCGCTTCTGCAATTTTAACCATTCATCTTTCAAGCGTTTCCGACAAGATGTTTATATGCGAGTGAGGTTAACGCCCGCTCGCCACTCAAAGCGGACAATGACCGGCTTAAGACCTCGGCATAACCTGCTGGTGAACGGTTCCCAATAAATGAATGTCAGGATAATGGCACATGCTGATTAGCTATCCCGCAATGAGTCTCGAAGCGATTATTAAATTCCTGACCCATCGGTGAAATCAAAGAAATACAGAGCGCATAAATAATGTCCGCTTTTGCTCATAGCGGACCTTAACCACCAAAGCATTCATCTTCCTCAGTATACTGAGTGAACCCCTGAAAGCATCTGCCCTACCCGCCTCTGAACCCTTCAGGCATCGCATAATCCATGTCAGCCCCTGGAGTAAAGTCCCGACGCCCTGTAGAACGCTTAGCTGGCTTGTTACGTCCCTTCTCTGTGAATCGTGCCAGTTTCAGCGCCCACTGCGCCTGCCATCTTCTGGAGAAACGGCGGCATTTCGCTTTATGTCAGAAGCCTTCCTGCCAGCAGTTGATACTTTATGCTTATAACAGCATTGCCAGCAGTACGGCGCACAGCAGCAGCACATAGATTCGCGCATGCCAGACATCAGGAACAGCCGGGATCAACCGACGGGTAAAGAGGATCCCCATCCAGCCTGTAATTATAAGTAATCCCATAATTTTCAGGCTGATGAAACCCAGAAAACCCTCTGCCGGGATTTTTTGCCAGCCGCTCACCGCATAGGTGACGGCGCCGCACAGCGCCACCGGCAGCGACAGGGGATTGGCAGCGCTGACGCAGTCCCGCATCGCATAGCCGTGCCGCCGCAACAGCGGTACCGTCATAACGCTGCCGCCGACGCCCAGCAATGCGGCAATGACACCAATCACTATTCCGCCACCAGTGACTGTCGCCAGCGATAAACGGCGCGGTACACTGCCAATGAAGAAACCTTTACGCAACAGGCAATCGCCAATTGTCAGAAGCATATAAAGGACAAACAGTATGCGAACCCATTCTTCACTCAACAGCCCTGCCAGCCACGAACCAGTCACCGCGCCGGCGGCGATGAACCACAGCAGCGGCAGACACGCCTGCGCGGAGATACTGCCTGCACGCCAGTTTCGATAGCTCACCCACCCTGCGTTGAATATCATGACCGCCGTCGAGGTGGCGACGGCGATATGCAATGCATTCTCCATCATATCCGGCTGACGACGCAGTAGCTGATAGACAAAAGGCACCACAACGAAGCCGCCGCCAAAGCCAAACAACACCGTTGTGATGCCAGTAATGAAACCTGCCAGAGAAATAATAAAGATATCGTTCAAAGGAATGTTCCGCTGTGAAGAAGAACCCGCAGCTTATCGCCCTCACGTCCCGCTTCCCATTTGCGCAGCGCTCAACTACCCTTGCAAACCGGTCAGAAGGAGGCAAAAGTGCGCAACGTGAGCATTGACAAGGTTGATAATCTGGCGCGTGACGTGGTCGCGATCGGTAATGACTATGCGCAGGGTTTTTTACTGGCTCACCACCGCCATCGCCGCGCGCAGCTGCTGTATGGCGCAACCGGTCAGATGCATGTATCCACCCGTGACGGGGAGTGGGTAGTGCCGCCACAGCATGCGGTGTGGATCCCGCCTGAAACGCTGCACGCGGTAAAGTTTGTCGGCGTGACGACGCGGAGCCTGTATATCGCGCCAGAATGCGCGGCGCGCATCAACCACAGCAGCCGCTGCGAAGTCATCAGCGTCTCGCCACTGTTACGTCAGCTTCTGCTTGAAGCGGTCGATGTGCCCCCACTTTATGAGAGCGAGCGCGAATGTGCGCTGATGAACCTGCTGCTGCTGGAACTGGCAGCCATGCCGGCGCGCGGGTTCGATATTCCGTTGCCGCGGCAGCCTGCGCTGCTGGCGCTGTGCCAGACGTTTTTACTGGCACCCACTGTCCACGATCCGGCTGAACGCTGGGCCAGGGCAATGTTTATGAGTGCCAGCACCTTTCGTCGCCATTTCCTGCAGCAGACCGGCATGTCATTTTCCGCCTGGCGGCAGCGGGCCTGTGTGGTCAGCGCGCTGGCATTGCTGATAGCGGGCAAGCCGGTGAATGAAGTGGCATTATCGCTTGGCTATGACAATGGTTCGTCTTTTGCCACTATGTTCCGCCGCGTGACGGGCCAGCCTCCTTCGTTCTATCACCCTGCTTAAGATGCCCGGCCTTATCTGCCGCACTTTTAAAGTGCGGCCTAACCTAAAGTGCCTGTATCACTCCCGCGCCCTCTGTTGTCGCGCCAGGCTCTTCCGCTTCTCTGCCCTGCTCGCGGTATATATACAGTTGTCTCTGTTCTGGCAGCAAAGTGCGCATTACCAGGACACAGCAATAAAGCAGCGAATGAATGCAGACGTCCGCTTTGTGCCAGAAGCGGACATTTCCCAGATAAATTAACAGCGCAATGAAGCGATAACGGGGATCGTTTGGCAGGATCTTCATCACACAGACTTCCACAGGCGAATGACCGCCGGCTTCTAACCCTTTTAGACCAGCCCCCAGCAAAAGTTGTCGTTAATGTCAGCAGTAACATCCGCATTTTATTATTTGCTTTGCTCTTTTCCTTATATTTCTCTGCAACAAAGAGTCATAACCTCATAAGCTGGGGAATTAAACACTTCATCAACATACCTGTTGCCAGTGTTAAAGAATAATTTTATTAATATTTAGTAAGTTATACCCAACAGCGACACAGGATGTTAATAAAATTATGATAAGGATAACTCATGACGTCTAAACCTGCCGCTGAAGGCTGTCCGGCACCGGGTCTGTTTCAGACACTGAAATCTTTCCCTGCGGCTGTCCATGCTCTGCTCTTTTTTACGCTTGTCATACGATTCAGTTATTTTATGGCCTGGCCATTTATCGCGGTAATCATGACTCAAAATTACCATATGTCGCCGATAGCTATTGGCGTGGCAATGACAATCAGTGCATTGTTCTCGGTGGTGCTCGGTATGTATGGCGGGCAGATTTCGGACAGGCTGGGGCGACGCATTATTCTTCTGCTGGGCTGCGCGTTTTCCACCGTGGGATATATTACCCTGGCGCAGGCAACCGGAGTGGGGCTGTTTATCTGCGGCCTTATGTTCATCGGCGTTTCCTTTGCGTGGGTTGATCCCCCTTTACGTGCACTGATGAGTGATTTGCTGGGTGACCGCCGCCGCCGTGCGCTTGCCCTGCAAATGCGTTACTACCTGATCAACGTAGCAGCAGTATTTGGCCCGCTGGTAGGGATAGCATTTGGTCTGACATCTCAGAAGGGAACATTCCTGATAACCGGGCTGTCCTACCTCCCTTTTTTCGTCTACGTGCTGCTGTTTATCCCCGCGGGTAAACTTTTGACTGAGCAACAGGCCGCCAGCGAACCGGCGGTCAGGCTGCGCAAGGTAATAGGCATTATCGCCGGGGATAAAATTTACATTGCGGCGCTACTGTGCAGTATCTTGTGCAGTATTGTTTTTATCCATTACGAAGCCATACTGCCACAGTATCTCCTGCTACTTGACGGTAACGCCGCGGTTAAGCTGATCACCTTGGTGCTGGTCACGAATGCCTGTACCGTTTTGGTATTTCAGACTTTTATTATGCGGTTTCTGGCTCGGGTCACCCTGCCGAAACGCATTCTTCTGGGTGGGGTAATTTTCGCGTTATCGCAACTCTGCTTTTTTTCCATACGTTCGACGGAAATCTGGCTGTGGCTGACGGTTACCGGTGTGTTCAGTATGGGAGAAGCGATTCTGATGCCAAACCTGAACATTTTGCTCGATCAACTGGCCCCGGCAGAACATCGCGGTGCCTATCTTGGTGCCTCCATGCTGTCGACACTGGGGATCGCTGCCGGGCCGTTAATCGGTGGAGTCATGCTGGCTATGACCGGTGCGGGGGTCTTTATCTGTACTGCATTGCTCAGCCTCATGTTGTGCGCGATTATTTACGCCTTCAGGATCAGCATGCTGACACGTCTGCAGGATTCATAATTACAGTTTCTGCGGACATCAGTGCGGTGAAAGGCTGTCTTCTTGCCTCAGGGCTACATTCGCTCACAGCATCCTGCTTGTTTAGCAGTAAGCTGCTCTGTGCCAGAAGCGGGCGTTTAAGTAAGCATGCTGTCAATCCAGTCTCAAAAAGATGACGCCTGTTATGTATTTTTGAATGATAACTGACAATTTAAAAAATCCGGGAGTAAGCATGGGAAGCGTTCAGAGAAAATTAAAAATCGCAGCAGGACAGTTTGCTCCGGTGCGCGGCTGTATCGATGAGAATATGCGTTATCACGAAATGTTAATTGAGTCTGCGGCATCGGCAGGCGTTAACCTTATCATTTTTCCTGAACTTTCTCTGACGGGTTATGAACCCGAAATAGCTGAAGAACTGGCTCTGGCTGATGAAACCTGTCTGAGTCCACTTCAGGCATTGTCTGACAGATATGATATGACAATTATCGTGGGTGCACCGCTGCGTGTTAGAGATGGAAAACCGGCTATTGGCGCCTATATGCTTTCTTCAAAGCGGCCAGTTTCCTGTTACCGAAAAATGTATCTTCATCCCGGGGAGTCCGACTATTTTTCAACTGGTGATACTGAGTGTGTTTTTAAAGAAAGGACATTTAATATAGGCATTGCCATATGTGCAGATGCAGGGCAGCCAGTGCATGCAGAACGCACGGTGCAGAAGGGTGCTGAAGTGTACCTGAACTCCGTTTTGAGCGCCGGCGGGTTTGATAAAGATTCGGAGCAGCTTCAAAGCTACGCCAGACTTTACGCAATGCCCACGCTGATGGCCAATTATTGTGGCCCGTCAGGTGGCTGGAAACCTGTCGGAAAAAGTTCCGCATGGGATGCAAGGGGTGAACTTATTGCTCAGGCTCCGGAGGATTGTACCGCCCTGGTCATCATGGACCTGCAAGATGGTGAGTGCTCCGGGCAGGTAATTTGCCTCAGTAAATAAAAAGATATTAAAAAGCTCAGCTTGCCTCTTTTATAACTCGTCAGAGATTACCTGTAATGTAAGAGAAAGGTGCTTTTCATTTTCAGATAATCACATGCCATGTGGTTTTATAGCATGAAAGAGTTAAGTCCGCTTTTGGCTCATATCGGACCTTGCCCTTCACGCATGTCCTCTTTGTGCCAGAAGCGGACATGGCTGATAAATGAGTATATTGAGGGCCGCAGGCCATTAAAGCCGGGCGACCGTCGTTATATCTTTGTTGGTTTACTTATCCCTCTCAACTGCGTGATGGCATAGCGGCTATGCTTAAAGCCTGTATCAGGCAACTAAGCTGTCCAATTGAGATGTCCCGACATGTTTAAAGTATCAGTAAAATGGTCTGCTTTGCGTTCCTTCAGTTGATGAAGAGACTCTGACCCGTAATGCAATAATCAGCGCGGCACTTAGCATGATGCATGCCGCAGTAATGAATACACCTGACACGCCGTTCATGCCATATATCAGGCCACCTGTTGCCGCCCCCGCGGCGATTGAAGACTGAACGGCGGCAACCACCATACCTCCCGCGCTCTCTGCCTCATCTGGAAGCGTCCGTGCGACCCAACCTGACCACGCCACCGGTATGCCACCGAATGCTAACCCCCACAGCATGGTCAGGGCAGTAAGCCCTGCTATCGATAAGGGCAGGATGCTCATACCCAGTGCCGCTGCTCCCACCAGAGCGGGCATGACAATTAGCGTAAAATGTAAGCTGCGTTCCATCAGCCATCCTGCCAAAAGTGTCCCTGTAAAGTTAGCCACGCCAAACGCGAGAAGTATCAACGACAGTTCTTTTGCATCTACGTGTGCGAGTCCTTCCAGCGCAGGCCGTATATAGGTAAACAGCGCATACTGGCCAGTGTGTGCAAGCACACACCCCAGCATACCCACGCTAACGCCAGGTCTCTGCAGCAGAGAAAACACGGATACCGTCTTTACCCGAATTACCGGCGGCATCCCGGGCAGCGTGACCCACTGAAAAATCAAAGAGATTCCTCCAACCGCAGCAGCGGCAATAAAGGCGCTACGCCAGCCGAACATCTCTCCCAGATAACTCCCCAGCGGTACGGAAACGACAGTGCCTACCGCGATACCACTAAAAATGATCGACAGCGCTCGCGGTACCAGCCTTTCCGGCACAAGCCGCATCGCGACCGCCGCTGCCATACTCCAGAATCCCCCCAGAGCGATACCCAGCAAGATGCGCATTGCCAGCAGCATTACCATGCCTGAAGAGAGCGCCACCAGCAGATTTGAAAAGATCATAAGGACAGTGAAGCTCAACAGCACGACGCGCCTGTCAAGCGCACGCGTTAATCGCGGTATCAGTAATCCGGCAAATAATGCAACTACCGCCGTAACCGTTACGGCCTGGCCTGCAAGAGACTCTGGCACCCTCAAATCCTGGGCCATGGGCGTTAATAAACTTGCAGGCAGGTACTCTGCGGTGAGTAGGCCAAAAACGCCCATGGTTAACGAAAAGACCGCTCGCCAGGCTGGCTGGATTTGATCATCTCTTTGCAATACGTTTTTGCGAACCCTGACAGAGGCTTCATTAGTCATTTCTGAGTTTCCTGGAAAGTAGGTTAAGGAGATGAAGTCTATTCAGGCGCGCCTGGATGATCTATGCTCTAAAGCCCGCACTTTTTTACCCAAAACCCGAATATGCCTACGACTTCACCCTTTGCCTTATCATCAGAACTCATCAGCGAGCTGCTTTCCGGCCTGCGGCTTTACGGCGTGCGATATCAGCGTATTCAGACTGGTAATACGTTTGGTCTGAACTTCGCAGGCAGGCCTGGCCATGCTTACCTGCACTATGTCGCTGTGGGAGAGGTGGTGCTTCATACTGCAAACGGAGGTACTCTCCCGCTTTCAGCCGGGGAGGCCGTATTTCTTCCCCACGGCGAAGAGCACCAGCTTTTGTCGACAACAGCCACTGACGTGCTGGATATCGATAATATTGAAACGGCGCCACTGGATGAGAAAGTGAGTGGGATTGATACCTGCCCGAGCACCCAGGAAACGCCAGGCGCCGTTTTGTTTTTTGGCTGTATGAAAATTGATTTGGGAAGCATGCAACGGCTGGCGGATGTGATGCCTGAAATTATGCGTGCCGATGCCAACGGGACTCGCTGGCCAGGACTCATGCATACACTTGACGCGATGAAGCGTGAAATATGCTCCGGACGCGTGGGCTATGCAGGCATCCTCGCCAGGCTTGCCGATGTGGTTGGAGCAATGTTTATAAGAGGATGGGTGGAAGAGGGTTGCGGCAATAGCCCGGGACTGGCTGCAGCGCTGCGTGATCCCCGTCTGGCTCAAGCCATTCTGGCGATTCACCGCGAGCCGGGTCGGGACTGGAGCGTGGCAGAGCTCGCTGCCAAATCGCATATATCCCGATCCGCATTCGCCGAAAGATTTCAGACTACCATCGGCATCCCACCGTTACGTTATGCAACGGAAGTAAAGATGCACCTCGCTGTCCGCTGGTTAACGTCAGAAAAAATAACCATAGACATCGCATCGCAACGGTTAGGATACGCCTCACAGGCCGCTTTCAGCCGGGCTTTTAAGCGGGTAACGGGCAAGTCTCCAGGCGCAATACGTATGCTTGATCGGCCCTTTGGATAGCACCATCGTTTTAAGGTAGTGTTCCATCCCGCGGAAGGCATATCAGGATGGGGTTCACTTCAGTTATGACTGGCTGCATTCATGACGGCATCCTGCCCAGGATGCCGCCGATTTCACCCCTCAACCATTGTGATGCGGGATGGTTATCCTCCTGTGCCGTCCAAACCAGTGAAACATCGGGCAACGTCAGTATCATTGGCACCGGGACTACCTGCAGGCCAAATGCCTCACCGTAGCGTTTTGCCATCCGCGTTGGCAACGTGGCAATCAACGGCGCACTCGCAACCATACCCAGTACACCGAGAAATTCCGACGAAGTTGCAACCACGTTGAGTTTTCCGCCTATCGCATCGAGTGCCGATTCAAGACAACCGTGCAAGCTTTCGCTGAGGCTTACCAGCGCGTGCGGCAGGCTTAGGTAATCTTCAAGGGAAATCGCCGATTTGAATGTCATCTTGTCAGGATGGAAAACGCAACTCAGCGACTGTTCGAACAATAGCTGCTGACGATAACGCATCGCCTGGCTGTCAAAACAGCCTATTGCTAAGTCCAGCAACCGGTCATCCAGCATACGGTAGACATCGCGCTGCTGCACCGGGCGGCCATGTAGCTTCACCCCCGGCGCGAGTTGACGCAAGCGTAAGGCGAGCTCCGGCATCAGTAGTAGCTCTACTTCGCTTGAGAACCCCATGCGGAAGATACGTTGATCGGTCGATGGATCGAACTCCGAACGGACATGAATAACCGTCTGCATCATACCGAGCGCTTGCTGCACCGGCTCGGCCAGCGCTAAAGCGCGTTCGGTCGGTTGCATGACCGTCCCGACACGTACAAATAGCTCATCCTGAAATAATGTTCTCAACAGCGACAGGCTGTGGCTCATGGCTGGCTGACGAATTTTCAAAAGTTCTGCAGCCCGGGTGACGCTCCGCTCCCGCATTAGTGCATCGAAGGCAATAAGAAGATTCAGGTCGAAGCTTCTTAAATCGAAATGGTCGATTTGCAACATTATTTGAATCGATTTGGTTAATGTGATTTGTAGTAGTACGCTGACTTACATCATCAGTCAACAGGAAAAAATCATGACGACCCAAGAGACCTTTCTCGTCGGGGATGCGCGTATCATCAAGGTGCCAGAGTTAGCGCTTGATGCAGTAGATGCCACCCAGCTCTTCCCGGAAGACGATTTAAAGCGGTTGATGAGCGATGCAAGTCATTGGGGTGAGCGAAGTTACGATTTTGAGAACGGCCTGCTTCGGCAAAGCATTCACGCCTGGGTGATACAGACCCCGACTCACACCGTCCTGGTTGATACCGCTACCGGCAATGACAAGCTACGTCCAACGGCACCCTTGTTTCACCAGCTCAAAGAGCCTTTCCTGGCGCGTTTGCAGGCGATCGGCGTATCGCCTGAAGCGGTGGACTTTGTCCTGCTTACCCATCTTCACGCCGACCATGTGGGATGGAACACCCGGTTACAAGGCGAACGATGGGTACCGACCTTTCCAAATGCCCGCTACGTCTTTTCCGAGCGTGAATATAGCTACAATCTGGCGCTTTCTCGCGAGCGGGGGGCTGTGGCAAGGATACAGCGGCAGGCAGGAATAGGCACACCGCGTCGTCAGCCACTCGACGGTGTTTTCGAAGATAGCGTCATGCCCGTTGTCGAGGCAGGTTTGGATCAACGCATCGAGATTGACAATACCCTGATCGAGGGCTTCCGTTTCCACTCCACGCCTGGCCACAGCATCGATCATGCCTCTATTTCAGTGACTTTACGGGGTGAAACTGCCTTGTTCTGGGGCGACGTCATGCATCATCCGCTCCAGTTCCGTCGCCCCGAGACCAATTCCGTATACTGCGAGTTTCCAAAAGCGGCACGGCAGTCTCGTCACAAGGCCATGCAGCTCGCTGCCGAACTCGACGCACTGGTTTTCACTACTCACTTCGGAGATAGCTCTGTTGGCAAAGTCAGTCGACAGACTCACGGCTTCGATTGGCAATTCATTCAGGGATCCCGGCCATGAACGACAATACGAACGACTTACTGCTACGCGAAACTTACCTCATCGACAGTGATACCGCTGACATCCAGTTGCAGCTACTCCGCAGGCGCCGGCGCGACATCGGCCGCGCCAGCTCGAGCACGACACTGATGTTGATACACGGTGCCACTTTCCCCAGCGAGAGCCTGTTCGATGTGCCTGTGGATGGCATATCGTTTATGAATGTGCTGGCCATGGCTGGATTCGACGTGTGGGCGGTCGATGCCCGCGGTTATGGCGGTTCGACCCGCCCAACTGAAATGGCGGCACCGCCCGACGCCGCAGCACCACTGACGCCGGCACGGGTCGCGGCACGTGATCTTGCCTCAGCAGTTGAGTATGTTCTCGCCGAGAATGGCATCGAGCGCCTCAGCGTCGTAGCGATGTCCTGGGGAGGCTCGGTCGCGGGGATATATGCCGAACGGCATGGCAAATATATTGAAAAACTCGTGCTGGTGGCACCGCTGTGGCTATCCAGTCGCCCACTGCGCATCGATACAGGGCAGCCGCTGGCAGCGTGGCGTCTGATACATGTCGACGCCTTTCGCGAGGCGTGGCTGGCAGGTGTCCCAGCCGACCAGCACGAAGGCTTGTTGCCACCCGGTTGGTTCGAACAATGGGCGACTGTGACTACCTCCACCGATCCGGACGCTGCGGAGCCGGGTACCATCCGAGCCCCTGGTGGAGCCATCCAGGATGTCCGTGAGCATTGGCTCGCCAATCGTCCGCTCTATGACCCGGGCGCGATTACCGCACCGGTACTGCTCGTTCACGCCGAGTGGGATCAAGACGTGCGAGTCGATATGATGCAGGATCTGTTCAAGCGCTTCGATAACGCCGCCCACCGGCGCTGGATAGAGATTGGCGGCGGCACTCACATGATTCTGATGGAGTCAGGCCGTTGGCAGGCCTTCGATGCAATCATCAACTTCCTAAAAGGACCCTCTCATTGATTTAGGGAATAAACCTGGAGCCGCTGAAGCTGGCAATCGCAGGCGGACACAGGCATATGTCCGCTTTTAGCTGGCCGCTATGGGTCGACTTTACCCTCAGCAATTCGCGACTGGACGTCATAATGTTTATCACGGTCTGCATGACGGTGAGCTGTAGCCACAAGCGATTAATCTGCTCATTGAGCCGGGCAAGTCGAACCCGTGCTATGGCGATGTCTCTGCCTTCACCACGAAGCAGTGGCTGAATAACTGAGATGTGATCCTGACCCCAAATTCTGCTCCATACAGAAACAGGAACTCAGACCTGAATTACTCCATTTCTGCGGCAAACAGAACGTCCGCTTTTCGCTCAAAGCGGACATTTCCCGCTTTAAACCGATACCACTTCATTTCTCCCGGCCCCCTCCGGCATCTCATAGACCGTATGAGCTATCGCGTTAACATCGCGTCGTGGCGCTCTGCTCACCTTACATTTTTGCCCCTCCGCCAGCCGCTGAACGAGTTATAGATCCCCGTGTGCTGCAATTATCCTGAAAAACATGTACCAGTCCGCTTTATGCCAGAAGCGGACCTTGCTTACATCGTACTGTTCTGGTTTACAGGGGCACGTCAGACCTAGTGCAGGGCAGACAAATTGAAGAGGTCTTTCAACACATTTGCAATTTCCTCTTTCGTCAGCGGCTGTTTCTGGAACCGACCTGCGGTGGTTGTCTTAAGCATATCGCCAAGCAGAATAGAGCGTCCCTCGGGGTGATGCTGTATAACAAGCAGCTTTTGCACAAATATGGCATCGGGGTGCGTGGAATTAAGGTAATTGGCCGGGACAAAATCAATCCATTCCTGATGTGACAGGTCAAAAGCATATTGATTAGCCCAGTCTCCTTCAACCTTTGCCTGGAGCAGATAGTCTCCACGCGCGTCACGGCTGAGCCGGAACGTGTCGAAATCCTGCATGATGTCAGTATCAAGCATGTCCAGGGCCATCGGCGCGCGAATGCCGTAGCTACCAAACCCCAGGTCGCAAAGCCACTGACGGCCATCGACTTCCGCTATTACCGCCATATGGGTTTTCGGCCGGCGCGCCGGATAGAACATCGGTCGAGCCGCGACAAAACGGTAGGTAATCCCTAGCGCTTCCAGCGCCATCGCAAACAGCCCGTTGAGCTCATAGCAATAGCCTCCCCGCTTCTGGTGTAACAGCTTGCCGGCAATATCATTGGGTACCATCGAAACGACTTTACCTGCCTGTACATCCAGATTCTCGAAAGGGATCGAAAAGAGCTGGTGTCGCATAATCGCGTGTAGCGTGGCGGTATCGGCAGCCGCACGTCCGCTATAGCTTATACGCCGGAAATAGGTGGAAAGGTCAAAGTTGTCACTGTGCATGTTGCCTCCCTGGCTGGATTGTGTTGGTCACACTATAGATGGAGTCCGCCATCGTCTGTATAGTCAGATTTATCAAAAATCAGACTGTACAGATCACAATGTCCCTGCCGCTCCCGTCGCCTCCCCACTACCGCCGGATTGCCGAGATGTTACGGCTTACCCTTGTTTCAGGTGCTTTGCGACCAGGGGATCGTATAATCTCCGCGCGTAAGCTGGCCGAGCGCGAGCAGGTCAGCCTTCCTACCGCGCTGGAAGCGCTACGTTATCTTGAAGCGGAAGGCCTGATCATTGCGCGCCCGCGCTCGGGCTACTTCGTCCGTCAGATAAACATGCCTGAAAACGCGCAGCCTACCCGCTCTTTGCCTGGCCCCGTGCCGGTGACAATGTCTGCCGTAGCCCGATCCTTGTTCGATAGTGCTGAAGCGCGCCTGGTTCCGCTTGGGGCAGCGTTACCCGACCCCGCCTGGCTGCCCGTGAATCTTCTGCAGCGGGCCCTGCAGACAGCAGGTCGTCGACTGGATGCAGGCGGGCAGAGCTACAGTCTGCCGCCAGGAAGGTCAGACCTGCGCAGTAAGATTGCCGCCCGTGCCGCACTGTGGGGTGCCCTTTTTGGCGCGGACGAGCTGATCATCACAGCTGGCGCAACGCAGGCGCTGCGGCTGGCTCTACATGCTGTATGCCAGCCAGGTGATATTGTGGCGATTGAGCAGCCCGCCTACTTCGGCACGCTCCTGCTGCTTGAAGATTTGGGCCTGAAGGCGTTACAGATCCCCACTGATCCCAAAGATGGCCTGTCGCTGGCCTCGCTCAAAGAAGCTATTCAACGTCACCGTCCCGCAGCGGTCATTGCCTCGCCCACGGTGCAGAATCCACTGGGTGCCAGCATGCCTGTCGCGCGCAAGCGGGAGCTGGTGACTCTGCTTGCCAGCGAGGGCCTCCCCTTGATTGAGGATGATGTGTACGGCGATCTGGCAGGCGGGACCCAGCGTCCACCGGCGTGTAAGGCATTTGACCAGAGCGGAAATGTCATTTATTGCAGTTCACTGTCTAAAACACTTGCTCCGGGCTGGAGAATCGGCTGGATTGCTGCCGGGCGCTATCACGCTAAAGTATTGCAGGCCCGTATGGCCGGCGACTGGGCGGGCGCGCCGCTAATTGAAGCCGCGGCGAGTCAGATTCTGGCAAGTGGAGACTACGATCGGCATTTGCGGCGCCTGAAGCTCAGGATTGCGGAGGGTATACGGGCTGTCATCGCGCAGGTCAGGGCGAGCTTCCCACAGGGCACGCGGGTGGCCGAACCAGAAGCTGGCTTTCTGATTTGGGTGGAACTCCCGCCCCAGACAGATGCGCTGGAGGTACATCGTCGCGCACTTGCCCAGGGCATTGGCGTCAGCCCGGGTCCGCTGTTTTCCCCGGAGGCGGCACTGCAAAATTACCTGCGGCTAAACTGTGCGAATGCACCCACACCTTATCTTTTAAATGCTGTGCGACAGCTCGGCATCATATGCCATGAACTGGCCTGTGGGCACTGATATCTGACCTTTGCCTAAAGCCAACTCATCTAAATTCATGAACCTCTTAGAGGTTGCATGATTAAAAAGATCACAACGTCCACTTTGTGACAGAAGCGTAAGTAACCAACAACAATCTATGTTGAAGAATGGGGAGCAGGTCATCAGGAGTAGATGCTGGCGCGTTATGACGATTTCAGCATTCCCCATATAATGCCTTTGTACTTCAAGCAAATGTGTTCGGAATGCCCTCCTGATACATCTTGTCAAAATGCATTTAAAATCAATACCTTAAAATGTTTTCCGCCATTAAGAAGCAGGGATTCGTATATGTCTAAGATTAAGTTTGAACTGAGGCGTGGAAGCGATGTGCTACGAGATGGCATGTATATGGAATTATCTGTCAGTGAGACATCCCCTTTAAGGCAAGTTGCTGAAGTTTTCTACTCTGACGTTACACAGGAATTCTTTTTGACCTGCTACGAAGAGAACATTCCTCTGGAAGCAGTGGAAAAATTGATTTCGGTGGCGAGGATATCTCTCCCGCCAGTTAAGTAAGAACAATAAAAAATCTATATGGCACAGACCACATTTCAAGGTCTGCTTTTCGCTCAAAGCAGATTATGCCTTGCGTCTGTCCCTGTTATCCAATACTGGACTGAACAGCCATAAGCGTCCTCTTTCGAATCCATCCACTGCCTGCCCGTATTGCCAGCCAGTAAGCGGCCATTTTCAGTTGAGTAGCTCGATCAGGACAGTAAATGAACGTTTCAGTTCGCAACTCATGTTGCCCTTCTTTGATTTCCGTTATCCGATAGCGAAGTAAAAGCTTTGCGCTACCTGGTGTGACAGGCGCCAGATAAGCGTTAGTATCCGGCACGTTTTCCAGGCCAAAATCTGGACGCCAGAATTGTCCGCGCAAGCCGTAGCAGAGCTCGGATGCTGACTTTTCCAGAAAAGTAAAACTGTTCAGGCCAAAGTTGTTAACCGCCTGGGATGGTTTATTACGTCGAAATTTTTGCGGAATTTGTCGCACAGACATCAATAGTCGGATGACGGCGTCCTGCTGAATATCGAATCCTGCTACTAGCGGCAGAATTTTTTCAGGCGAGTACGTCTTAATGACAGCCTGGTGTTTTTCATGGAACTGGAACTGTGGCAAAAAAATGGGGATATCCTGCCATTGAGCAAGTGCTCTACTAGTAACGAATCCGGGGTTCAGCATGTTACCTCCTTGTTATCCTTCAAGCTTAGCCAGAGTAACAGAAGCTTTTTTACAAATAAGAATCTGCATAAGAGTTTGTTATTTTTGAAAGCTTTTACGCCACTAATGCCTGATGCCGGTTATAGAGGAAAAAAACCTGCACGTATCATCTGTATATAGTTGGAACATAATGTCCGCTAATCGCTCAAAGCGGTCCTTCACCTTGAAGCAGTCGCCTTCTTCAACACACAGAGTCAGAACCGAAAAATTCCCACCCTACCCGTCTTTAAAGTTCTCAGGTATTTCATAGGACGTGTCAGCTATCGCGTTAACATCGCGTCGTGGTGCTCTAATCCACTGACACTGTCGCCCTTCCACCAGCCTTTTGAATCGCCACGGGTTTAACAGACACCTCAGAGTCATTTAAGATGGCTTAAAGAGAGGTGCCCATGAGCGGTAAGCG
>NZ_RYDU01000051.1:0-430 GCF_003970755.1 Pantoea sp. YU22
GGAACTGGAAACCAAAACGCTCAGCCAGATAATTTGAACGTTTGTTATCTTCATCAATAATACAGCACACTGGAGAAGAAAAAGTCTGGTCGGCCCATAGCAAAACTGCAGCCAGTGCTTCAGACGCATATCCTTTGCCCCGTGCTTCTGGAATCAATGTCCATCCGGCTTCAGGGTATTTTAACTCAGGCGTGGTATTACGTTGAGCATCCTGAAAACCAAACGCACCAGCATAACGGTTTGTTGCTTTTTCAAATACTGCCCAGTAGCCATATCCTAACGCATGCCAGTGTCCGATATAACGTAATAAGCGGGTCCAGACCATTTCTGCCGTTGGATTCTCTCCGCCATTAATTTTAGCCATTTCAGGCGTAGCCCAGCATGCCTTGAGTGCGGGAAAGTCATCGAGCGTAAATTGCTTCAAAATCAG
>NZ_RYDU01000052.1:0-427 GCF_003970755.1 Pantoea sp. YU22
TGATAGGGGAGATTGGGAACCAGGCGGCGGATATTGTCAGAACCCAGGGGCAGATAGCGGCGACAAAAGCTGCGAATGAACGGATGAAGAGCGTTACGCCGGACCAGCTGAAGGCAGCGGAAGCCGAATGGCGGGCGGCACATCCGGACAAAGAGCCGAAGGCGAGCGACATCAGCGGCCAGGTCTATCAGACCTTCTATAACGAGGCGTTTAACGCGAGCGGGTTAGGCACCGGCAGCACCATCCAGCAAGGTATTCAGGCAGCCACGGCAGCGGTGCAGGGCCTGGCGGGGGGCAACCTGGCGCAGGCGGCCAGCGGGGCGGCAGCGCCTTACCTGGCGGAAGTTATTCACGCCATGACCACCACGAAGGACGCGAACGGCCATGACGTGGTGAACGTCCAGGCGAACCTGATGGCCCACGCGGT